>JBAXKQ010000223.1:0-3842 GCA_037135275.1 bacterium | reverse complement strand
AACTTCCCCGACATCATCCACTCCGTTGATGAGAAAGGCCGGATTGTCTTCACGAACAGGAAGGCGGAGTCCCTCCTCGGCTACACCAAACAAGAGCTTCTATGCATGAATATCCGTCAGATATATGCCGACGAGATTCTTGAGAAGCTCGACAAAGGTTTTGACCACCTCAAGAAAAGCGGCGATTTCGCGGTCGAGAGCATGCTAAAGGCAAAAGACGGGACCAGGATCCCTGTTGAAATCCGGTCGTTCAGCATATACGCGGATGACGGGCAGTTCATAAAGACTTTTTCGATTCTGCGGGACATTCGTCCGATCAAGGAACTGCAGAACAGCCTCGTCCACGCAGGAAGGCTCGCGGCCGTCGGCGAGATGGCTGCCGGCGTGGCCCACGACATTAACAACCCGCTGACCGTAATAATGCTCACCAGTGAGATGATCTCGCGTGAGATGAGACGCGAAGAGGTCCTTGATCCAGCCAAGCAGCGCACAAAGTGCGCTGCCTATGTGGCGGACACCAAGCGCGCATCACAGTCCATAGAAAAACTCGTCCTTCACCTGCGCAACTTCTCCCGCGGTGTGGCCGAAAAGCGCGAGGTTCTTGATATCTTCACAACAATCACCGACGCCCTGTTCATGACGCAGAACAAGACCACCGGGTCGCAGGTCATCGCGGAGAATTGCGTCCCAAAAGGCATCCATTTCACAGAAGGCTGTCCCAACCAACTGGAGCAGGTCTTCGTCAATCTAATCTCCAACGCCTGCGACGCCATGGCCGGGTCTCCAAACAGGAATCTGACCATCGGCATTTCGGACTTCAAGCGGGACGAAAAGGAGTACTGGAAATGCGATGTGACAGATACCGGCTCCGGGATCCCGCCTGGCATCCTCAATGATATTTTCGCAGCCTTTTTCACCACAAAGGAAAAGGGGAAAGGTACGGGCCTTGGACTGTCAATCAGCCGCGGCATCATAAAGGAGCACGCGGGGGACATACTTGTGGCATCCGAGGTCGGCAAGGGCACAACATTCTCAGTGCTGCTTCTCAAACGCCCGCCACCGCAGAAATGAGCGATCAAGAAGGAGAAAGCCGATGGAAACCTGGAAGAAGGAATTCACAGACCTCGTAGCCGGGCTGCTTGGAAACCCGGCGTCATCGACCGACCTGGCGATTCTTGCGGTCACGGCCGTGCTTGCCTGCCTCATTTGCCTGCGCATCACGTCCAGCGTGTTCGGGCTGAAGCGGACATCGTGGTGGGCCGTCATAATCGTCCTTGTTGTGACGTCTGCCGCAGTCCTGGCCGCAGCGACTGCGGTACGCGTGTTTATGCCAGCCGGGACAGCCTCAGCGGGGTTGCGGTTCGGCCTTCAAGTCGGCGCGGCATTGCTCACCGTGCTTGTGATTGGAATCCCTTCGCAAGCTCTTCTTCAGAAGGCCAGCTTCCTCGAGTCGCTCTTCTGCTTTGCTACAACACTGATCATAGCCGCCCTCATCACCGCCGGTGCATGCGCCGGCCTGAGCGCAATCCGTACAGGCGGTGAGCAGATGCAGCGCGCGGCCGAACGCAACAAAGAAGTCGACGTTCAGACCGAAGGCACAGTTCGCTGACCGGGTGGGCTACCCCTCATCAGCAGCCGCGGCACGGAAGTCCTTGAGTTCCATCTGGAGTGTCTCGCGCCCGCCATACGAGTTCCTGACCAGGCTGAAAGCCACATCAATCGGCCCCTGTGGAATTTCCCTGCCCGCCATTCCAAACCCGATGGCGTCCATCTGCGCCCCACCTTGAGCCAGCACCATCTTCAGATGGCTCTCCTTGACTGTTCGCGGCACGCCGACTATTCCCAGCGCCCTGGCAGCGAACACAGGCGACTGATTGCCCTCTCCAAAAGGCTTCAGGCTCTCAAGGGCCCCAAGCAGATCCCGATCCGCCTCGCGCAACTCAATCCATGCGTCAATCCGCTGTACCGGTTGAAGATCAGCAGGAGTCAGTTTCTCGCTGCAGACTTTCTTGAACATGGCACTGAAATCCTCAAACATCTCCCGCCGCACTGATAGTCCGGCAGCGGCACAGTGCCCTCCTGAATCCTGAAGGCTACTCGAACACGCCCTCAGGCCTTCGGCAAGATCGAAGCCGGGGATACTCCTGCCCGACCCTTTTCCCATCCCGTCGCTGTTGAACGACACGACAATCGACGGCCTCGTGTATGTTTTGCAGAGACGCGATGCGGCAAGCCCGATCACGCCGACATGCAGATTGTCGAGGCCAATGACCAGGCAACGGTCATTCTCCGGATCCAGAACCCGTTCGGCCTCCTGCCTGGCACGATCAGTTGTCTCACGCTCAATGGATATCCGCTGCCGATTGACATCCTCAAGCTCCTTTGCCAGGCCGGCAGCCCGCCCGGCATCCAGCGTGAGAAGCAGTTCAAGGGCGGACTCGGGACTCCCAAGGCGGCCCGCTGCGTTGAAGCGCGGCCCGATGACATACCCGAGGTGGTACGAATCGAGAGTCCCGCGCTCGAGCGCAAGGCCATCGAGCAGTGTGCTGAGGCCGGTGTTTCCCGTCTGTTTCAACCTGGCTATTCCGTTGTGCACGAGAATCCGGTTCTCACCGAGCAGCGGCACCACATCCGCCACAGTTCCAATGGCAACAAGATCCAGGTATTGCCGCAAGTCCACCTTGCACGCCAAGGTGTGCCCGCGATCCCGGCCAGCCTTGAGGATCGCGTGACAAACCTTGAAAGCCACTCCGACCCCCGCGAGCCCATTTGTTCCCACTTCCCCGCCGCGATGTGGATTGACGAATGCAACGGGCCTGGCCTTCGACTCCCTGATCTCATGATGGTCTGTCACCACCACATCGACGCCTTGTCTACCGAGAACAGCCAACGTCTCTTCGTTGTTTGAGCCGCAGTCAACAGTCACAATCAGGCCAGGGGCCAGTGCCTTGACGCATCGCTCGGCAGCCTGAACAGTGAATCCATAGCCTTCAGTCATGCGATCTGGGAGACACGGCCTGACATCAGCCCCGAGACTGCCCAGAACCTTCACCATGAGGGCTGTGCTGGTCACCCCGTCAGCATCATAGTCACCGAAAACCGCTATCCTTTCCCCCGAGTCAACGGCCCTCCAAATCCGGTCCACCGCCTCTGGCATGCCGGGCATGCGGAAGGGGTCGGAAATATCACTGAGCCTTGGTCGAAGGAAGCGATCGATCCGGGCCGGATCAGCCAGTCCACGCAGCAGAAGGATTTTTGCAAAGACAACGGGTATGCGCAACCGGGCCGCGAGTTCATCCGCCAGGATGCCATCGACCAAGGCTGTGCGCCATTGTTTCCTTGTTTCACGGGTTTTCAACGACACACCTCCACTGGCCCGGGAAGAATGAGATTCAACTCAAGGAACGACTACGCGACTACGCCCGGTCCTTGGTGATTGCCGGTCGCGTGCTGAGAGCAAGGACAACCGGTATTGCAATGAACACAGAAGAGAACACCGCGCAGAGCACGCCGATGCACAGGACCAGGCCGAAATCAAGGGCACGATCATGGCACGCGATCATCAGGGCCACAGCGATGACCAATACAGAACAGCACACCAGTAGAGCCTGTTTCATCGCCATATTGATCGCAATGTTGAACACAACCGCTGATCCCTTCCGCCGGTAGGCGGGATCCTTCAAGAGTTCCCTGGCCCGATCAAAAACTGCGAGGGTCAGATAGATTGCCAATCCGGCAACCACCATGAATGCAGACGCCGCCGCCCCGTCTGCAACTCGACCAGAAAGCCCGAACAGACCGGCCGTGAGAAGCGTGGTATTGAGAACCGCCGCAACAACACC
>JBAXKQ010000222.1:0-3848 GCA_037135275.1 bacterium | reverse complement strand
GCCGGGCAGGCGTGTTTCAGCACTGGGGCAAGCCGGTCCCAATCCGGACTCACCACCTGTGCGGCCCCGGCCAGTTCCGTGGAAAGTTGCTCGACCGGCTGCAGTGTCCATGGCCGCGTCATGACCGGCCAGCGCTCACCCCTTGCAAAATGTCCCAGCCAGACGTGGTTACGCCGGGCATCGCCGGCAACAGCAACCGTATCGGCACCGGTCGCCGCAAACAGGTCAAAAGCCAGCGCGTCACCGCTGCTGAGCCCGAACACGCGGACGCCGCCAGGGAGAGCAAGGGCGCGGGCAACCGAAACCGCGACACGGCAGCCGGAGAAGGAGCCAGGGCCGAGGCCGGCTGCATATGCCTCAATGGCGGATGGCACAACACCCGCCTGCTTGAGCACTGCCTGAAGCATGGCGAACAGCTGCTGGGGCTGCCGCCAGGTGACTTCCCAGTCGCGTGACGCAATCACATCCTCGTCGCGGAGCAGGGCGACGCTGCCACGCACGGATGATTGTTCTATGGCCAGTGTAAGCACAGTTCACCCATCCTAGTGACCGCCGGCAAACCGGTCAATCGCGCTTTTGTCCCCTTTTTCTTCTTTGGACACCGGTCAGCGTGTGGTATTTTCGGGTTTTCACGATTTGTCCACTAACAGCGGAGAAACGCACCATGCTGAACGTTGTTGAAAGAATCGATGGCACCGTGAAGGTAAACAGTGTGCTTGCAAGCGTATCCGACAAGACCGGCCTCGACACGCTTGTACCTGCACTCGTGAAGATCAATCCGGCAATCAAGATCTACTCGACCGGCGGCACCCACAAGGCAATAGCCGATATTCTCGGCCAGTCCGCTTCGCAAAACCTGGTACAGGTGTCCGCCTATACCGGCCAGCCGGAAATGCAGGGCGGCCTGGTCAAGACCCTGGATTTCAAGATCTACCTGGGGCTCCTCAGCGAGACTTACAACGATGCCCACGTCCAGGACCTCCAGCGCACCGGGGCCGTGGCGATAGACATGGTGGTCGTCAACCTCTACCCGTTCAAGGAGACCATCGCGAAACCGGATGTCACCCCGGAGCAGGCGCGCGGCAACATCGACATAGGCGGACCGTGCATGATCAGGGCTTCCGCAAAGAACTTCATCAGGGTCGCATCCGTCACGGATCCGCGGGACTACCGCAAGGTGATCTCCGAAATGAAGAAGTCAGGAGGCCTCGTGTCGCTTGAGACCCGGTTCAAGCTGGCAAGGAAGGCTTTTACCCACACCGCCTCGTACGACAAGGCAATTGCCGGCTACCTGAGGAAGTGCGAATTCGAGAAGATACTTGGCTGTTACAGGATCACCCAGGCCTGACGCGCGAGGGGAATACAACGCCCAATGTACGAAGTGAGCATCAAGACCCGTTTCTCCGCCGCCCACCACCTCAAGGGTTACAGGGGCGCCTGCGCTTGCGTGCATGGCCACAACTGGGAGACAATTGTCTACATCAGGGGCAGGAACCTCGACCGCATCGGGATCCTTGTCGACTTCAAGGAAGTGAAGAAGTGCGTAAAGAAGGCCATTGACGAGCTGGATCACGCCGACCTCAACAAGCTCCCGGTTTTCAAGAAATGCAATCCCACGTCCGAAAACATCGCCCGGCACCTGTTCGGGAAGATCTCCGGCTCACTCAATGGCAAGAGATACACGGTGGTGAGGGTGACTGTGGGAGAATCCCCGGACAACAGGGTCACGTACTGGCAGGAGTGACCTGCGACTGTTTGAAAGACTCCGCAATCATGTCCGACAGCGCTATCCAGGTCTGCGAGACGTTCGTTTCCATACAGGGCGAATCAACCTATGCCGGCCTGCCGTGTTTCTTCATCAGGCTTGCCGGCTGCAACCTGTCGTGCACTTACTGCGATACTCCTCAGGGCCGTCTTCCCGGCAGGCCCATTCCAATCAGCGCCCTTGCAAGGAAGTGCCGGGCCAGCGGTGCTGCCATGGCCGAAATCACCGGCGGGGAGCCGCTGCTCCAGCCGGGCTTCCGGCAACTGTCCTCCGCGATCCTGCGGACGACGCACAAGCCGGTTCTCGTTGAGACCAACGGCAGTTGCGACATTTCTGCAGTCCCGGAGGGTGTGGTCGCCATCGTCGACATCAAGACCCCCGGCAGCGGAATGCACATGGCCATGGACATGGCGAATGTCGCCCGCCTCCGGCCGATCGACGAGGTGAAATTCGTCGTTGTGGACCGTAAGGACTACGAATGGGCCAGGCGCCTCGTGCGAAGACACAACCTGGCGGATAAGTGCCATGCCGTCCTGTTCAGCCCGGTTTCGCCCGGACTGCCGCCCGCCGACCTCGCCGCCTGGATACTGAAAGACCGGCTGCCGGTACGCCTGCAGCTCCAACTGCATAAACTTGCCGGAATGCGATAGAGCCGGCCGTCACCCGGCACGCACCACCAACCCAGCAGGCCGGTGGTCGTCAAATTCGCGCTTTGCGCCGGAATGGGGCTGGATCACGGACCGATTCCTGTGCAATATCAGGCGACATGAAGAGCGCAGTGGTATTATTGTCCGGCGGCATGGATTCGGCGACCCTGCTTCACTACGTGAAGCAGCGGCTGAAAGTCCGTTCACTCTTCGCTCTTTCTTTCAGCTACGGACAGAAGCATTCCCGCGAGCTTGCAATGGCAAAGCGGCAGGCAACAGCCGCGGAGGCAAGTGAGCACAGCATTGTCGACATCCGATTCATCAGAAACTTGATTGCCGGTTCCTCCGCGCTTACCGACGACGCGATCGCTGTGCCTGATCTCGCAAGCCTGTCCCCGGCCGAGCGGAAGCAGCCATCCACGTATGTCCCTCATCGCAACCTGGTGCTGCTTGGAATAGCCGCCGCCTATGCGGAGGCACACGGCTGCGCTGATGTGTTCTACGGCGCACACACCCAGGATGCCTATGGCTACTGGGATTGCACCCAGGAATTCGTCGACAACCTGAACACCGTGCTGGCCCTGAACCGGCGGCTTCCGGTCGTTATCCGGGCACCATTCACCGAAATGAGCAAGACTGAGATTCTGCGGATCGGTTTGCGGCTGGATGTTAACTATGCCAACACATGGTCGTGCTACCGGGGCGGCCGCAAGCCATGCGGCAGCTGTCCGACATGCGTGGAGCGGGCTACCGCATTCCAGACATTAGGGGTGAAAGACCCGGCACGCTAATGCGGCGGCCGCCGGGAGACAGGAGTGACGATGCGGGCTTATCTATACGTTCTCGCGTTCGCGGCCGGACTGGTCACACTCGGCACAGAACTGGCGGCCTCGCGCCTGCTCGCGCCTTTCTTCGGGACGTCAATCGTAATATGGACCAGCGTCATCGGCCTGTTCCTGGCCGCGTTGTCTGCGGGTTACTGGCTGGGTGGCAAGCTGGCGGACCGCAGCCCCCGGCTCTTCACCGTCCTGCGGCTGGTCATGATCGCAGCAGTGTTGATCGGAATCGCCCCTGACCTGGCCAGGCCGGTATTCGGACTCGCCATCAAGGGGATGGCCGCCGCAAAGATGGGCCTGCTTGCCGGCTCGTTCCTGAGCGTCATGGTACTCCTCGGAGTTCCAATGATACTCCTCGGCGCCGTCAGCCCGTTCGCGATACGTCTCGCCACCCGCCAGATTGAGGAAGCAGGCCGGGTATCCGGGCGCCTCTACGCGATCTCAACCCTGGGCAGTTTTCTCGGCGCATTCCTGCCGGTGGTCTTCCTGATCCCGTCTGTCGGAACCCGATGGACCTTCGTCATCTTCGCCATTCTCCTGCTGGCCGTGGCACTGGCAGGCTTCCTCATATGCGGCAAGCCGAAGTGGGGTGTATTGTCA
>JBAXKQ010000221.1:0-3859 GCA_037135275.1 bacterium | reverse complement strand
TTTGCCGGTCCGTAAACAGAACGTCCCCGTAATAGTCGATTCCATATTCGGCGGCAGTCATGGCTGATATCTCGTAGCCCATCCGCTTCATGATGAACGGCTCGGATGTCGCATATGCGGAGACCGCATCAACCTTGCCTGTGATCAGATCGTTGAGATTCCAACTGTGCGGTACCAGGTGTATTTTGTCATTGGGTATCCCCTCATAGAGAAGCATTACCTTGAACTGGAATCCGCCCTGATCATTGGCCATCATGAGGGTCTTGTCGGCAAGGTCCGACGGAAACCTGATGTTGCGGTCTTTCATGGACATCAGGATATAGGGAGAATGCTGAAAAACGGCGGCAAGGGCCACCAGCGGAGCGCCTTCAAGATAGCGCATCAGCACATCGGCGTCGCTGACAGCGAAATCAGTCTTGCCGTTCAGTACGCTTTCGATGGGGAGTTTCTCGGGTGAGCCTTCAATGATCCCGACATCGAGTCCGGCTTCGCGGTAGAATCCCTTGATGTCAGCCGCGTAATAGCCCGCAAACTGGAACTGATGATACCATTTGAGCGTAAGCGTCACCCTGCCGAGTCGTGCGGATGTATCGCCAGCCCAGGCGGCCTGTCCCGCCAGGACGGCAAGTGCAATCAGCACAATCCAGATTCCCGCCCGCGCTCCAATTGTTCTTTGACCCGTGGCTGTCATTGATCGCCAGACTGGTTGCTGCACAAAGACCCGTGAAACACACATTAACACGCCCGCAACGCCACACACGACTAACCACCCAGCCGCTGTCATTATCTCAACATTGAGCCGGATGCGCAAGCGCCATGACGACAGGCCCGGCCCAGTCCCCGACCCCATGTGCATCCTGCCGCCGTTGTTCCGTCTCAATCCGGACGGGGATCTTCCTGAGCGGGGCATGGGCCGACCCCTATGAGACTTTTCCGGGGATTCCTCGATAACGAGAGCTTCACCCGGAACCGGAATATTGTCGTGTTCAGCTATGGTTTCTACGACGACGACGTAGGTGAGGCGGAGGCACTGGCGCAGCAGGTGGCTGAATTGAAGAAAGCGTCCGGCGCTCGTAATGCGCATTCGGCTGTGCTGAAGATGCTGCCAACGGCAAACGAAGCCTCCATCGCAACAGGACATACCGGTCAAATGCCGGCAGATGGCTGACGACCAACAGTCGCCTCCTGATCTTCAGCCATTACCCCAGCAACGGGACAACCTCCCGATAGGCCCCGGAATTGCCGCGGCGCCGCCAGGATTCCGTCGTCAGTCCTTCATCTCCAGCTCGACAACCGTATCGGTGTCGTCAGGAAGGGCAACCGTGCTGATTGCGTCCGGCCCGAAAGTGACAAAGAGGTACTGCGGCCACGAAGACGTTGCCCAGCTTGTCACCGGTACCAGTTCCGACCCGTCAGCCAGTAACCTGATCCGGGCAACCTTTTCAACTGGCACGGCAAGCGCAGTTGGCCCGAAATTGCCGTCAAAGACGTGCGCATAGAGCTGTTTGCCGTTCCTGGTATAGTACCCCCACTCCGGCTTGGGCAGGCAGGCGTTGCCGCATCCATGGATGCTGGCACCGTTCCTGCACATCCACTCGCTTACTTCCCCAAGGACCCGCAGTGAGGCGGCAGGAATCTCGCCTCTGCCCGTTGGCCCGACGTTCAACAGGAGATTCCCACCCTTGCTGACACACTCAACCAGCTTCCGGACAATGCTCTTTGGTGACTTCCACGCATGATCCGTCGCGCAGTAGCCCCAATGATTGTTCATGGTGATGCAAGCCTCCCACGGGAGGGGCTGCCCGCCGGCGTCCGTCACACCGTCCGGCGGTATGATCTGTTCCGGGGAGACAAAGTCGCCTGAATACGCCGAGGGTTTCCCGGTCAACAGGCTGCTGCTGCGGGAATCGCCGCTCGCCTCCAGGCGGTTATCGGTAATCACATCCGGCTGAAGAGAACGTACCATCTTGATCAACTCAGTGGCCTTCCATTTCTCCCCCACCATCTCATCGTACGAGAAATCGAACCACAGAATATCAATCTTGCCGTAGTTCGTGCACAATTCGCGAACCTGGCCATGCATGAAGGCGAGATAGTTGTCAAAATTGTGGGCCTTGTCCTTGAAAGCCGTGTCCTCGCGCATCGGATGATGGGTGTGACCAAAATGCGGATAGTCCTCGTGATGCCAGTCGATGAGCGAATAGTACAGGCCCACCTTCAATCCCTCGGCCCGGAAAGCATCGACATATTCCCGGACAAGATCACGCCCGACTGGCGCGCGGGTGGACTTGTAGTCGGTCAGCTGGCTGTCGAACAGGCAGAACCCGTCATGATGCTTTGCGGTCATAACGGCATACTTCATGCCGGCGGCGCTCGCAGCCCTGGCCCATGCGCGCGGGTCAAACCGGTCCGGATTGAACTCGCGAAAGAATTCCATGTACTTGCTCTCGGGCATCTTTTCCGCCTGGCGAACCCATTCGCCGCGTGCAGGAATGGCATACAGTCCCCAGTGAATGAACATACCGAAACGGGCATCAAGGAACCACTTCGTGCGCCGCCGGATATCAGCCATGCGGCTCATCGCGATCTCGTCGTTAGTCACAGTTGTCATGGTTCAAACATCCCTCATGTATTGTGTCACAAACACGCCGCCATTCCCAATGAAGGTGCGAAAGGTGTCAGAAGCGGGCGGAAAGTGCAAGCATGTTGATGGGCCCCGGCCTTCGCCGCATCACGCGCAAAGCACTACGGCCGCCACTCCCAAATGCGGCTCGCCGCGCGCGCCAGCACGGTGCGGGTCGTGTGGACATCGTCCGGCCTTACACGCCCATATTGCCACCAGCCCAACCCGAGGCACGCGACTGCCAGCACGAACAACAGGCTGTACCCATCCACAGGCCGGCCGCCAAGAAGAGTCTGGTGGCCGGACGTCGCAGCCAGCAGCCAACCAGCAGCCAGCGGCGCGACTCCGGCTGTGATGCCCATCCAGGCGTAGTAGATCGCTGTGTAGGCTGTGCTCTTGCTGGGGGGTACTACGCTGTTGAATAACAACCGCCCCGCGCCAATCGCCACGCCGATGGTTGCCGCTCCCTGGATGAAATACAGCACTGCGCACCAAGCTACTGTATTCCCGCCATGCCGCGGCAGAACCAGCCAGCCGGCGGGAACCAGGAGACAGAGGAATAACGACGGCATCAGCACCGGCCGGCTTCCTACACGGTCCATCAACGGTCCAAGGATCAGGCTCGCAACCGCGCCCCCAACCATGACGGCGGTGTCAAGCGTCACAACAGTGCCGGTCGCGACCCCCAGCTGCTCCTTCACAAAGAGCGGCAGGAAGATTCCGATCAGCCCTGTACCCATTGTCACCAAGCCCATTCCGGCAAGGTAGCGGACAAAGTTACCGTCCCGCAATGCCGCCGCCATGTTGTCCATGTGGGGCTCCGAATCAGCGGCCAGGGGGGCTCCGCCCGGGATGCGGATCATTGACGCCACACCAAGAACTCCCAGTACACACCCGGCCGCCATGAGACCACGGTAGCGATCCATGCCGCCATCGCCTCCGAGCACCCGCCCGGCGACACACACCGCGGCGATCGAAGCAACCAGGCACGTCACCGTCCCCAACCCCCCGAACTTGCCCCGCACATGATTGGGAATATACTCCTGGGTCCACGGGTAGTAGGCGGTTTCGGCAAGCGCCCTCAGAACTCCAACCACAACAATCACGCCAAAGAGGTATGCGATTCCCACGTTCCGGCCGGCATGGACAATCAGCCACGGCAAAAGCAGAAGACCAGCCATGACCACCTTCCGGGACCCGTAGCAGGCCAGGAAAACACGCTTCCGCCCCAACCTT
>JBAXKQ010000220.1:0-3863 GCA_037135275.1 bacterium | reverse complement strand
GGTCCAGTGTCAGGATGCCAGTGCCGGTGGAGGAGCAGGAATGGGTTATGTACGCGGGCCTGGGTTGAATCGGGCGAAGCACATCACAGATCGAGGCGACAGCCTGAAGCAGGCCAGGGGACATGCGGCACTTGAACAGGATCCGCCGGCGATTCCGGTAGTCATGCCGGCCCCGGCGCGCCGTCATTCTTCGCGGACGGGGGAACAGGCATGCCTGGATGTCGTGCGCATTCATGTCGTCTCCTGCGTGTGTGTCCCGTGACTATGCCGCAAGCGGCAGGCTGGAAGCAAGAAGATCAGCCGGGCCGGTGGATGCGTGTGCGGGCCGGCGACGCGCCGGCCCGCTGATCACGCATGCGAAGACACCCGATACCCTTGCATCGATCTAGGGCCGCACTATGACCTTCAGCGACACCGCGGTATCTCGCGCTGTCGTCATTGCCTCGGCCATGCGATCGAGCGGGAAGTGGTGCGAGATCATTGCAGGACCGTTGACGACACCTTCGCGCAGGTACTGCAGGGCCATTGGCGTGTAGAGCGCCGGCGAGGCAAACGACGCCCGCAACTGCAGCTTCTTGAAGTGGAACGCATTCGCGTCGAATTTGCAGAACGCATTGTCACCGTGCCCGATGCCGATGAATGACACGATTCCACCCTTGCATGCGACATTGAAGGCGTCGTTGAGGGTTGGTGGCGGAGTCGTGACAAGTACTCGGTCAATGGCACAACCGAAATCAACCTTGTCGAGCGGTGTCTGTGAGGGATCGATAATGCGATCGACTCCGATACGATGGGCGGCCTCGACCCTGGCCTTTTCCCTGGCGAATGCGCTGAGAAACACCCGTCTCGGCCCCATGCGGCGGATGAGGGCCAGTGCCATGAGCCCGATGGGGCCGGGGCCGAGCAGCAGCACGTTGGACATGGGTGTGATATCGGCCAGCCGGACCAGGTCAATGGCCACTCCAAACGGTTCGCTGAGGCAGGCGACATCAGGCGGCAGATCATCGCAAGGGATTGCGCAGATGGCCGGGACGATCACTTCCTCGGCGAAGCCGAAGGAGCCGGTGAAGAAGAAGCTCTGGATGTCGGTGCAGAGTTCCTGGCGTGTGTTGCGGCAGGCGTCACAGCGGCCGCAGGGCGTGGCGGATTCCAGGACGACTTTCTGCCCGGTCTTGAGGCCCAGCACCGCGGAACCGACTTCGAGTATGTCGCCGGCTATTTCATGGCCGAAGAGCTGCTCCTTTTCGGCTTCCGCCGGGTTGTCGTGGAGATCCGTACCGCAGATGCCGCACGCCCTGACGCGAACCCGGATCTGATCGGGCGCAAGCGCGCGCGAGGGGATATCCTTGACGACTATTGACCGTCCCTTTTTGAATGCCGCTTTCACGTTATACGATCTCCTTTGTAGTGAACTTGCGATCCGACCGGAAATGCGCAGTGAAGATATGAAATCGCGGGTCGTTGCGCAACAGCAGATGCTGTGCCGGATCCACAGGCAGGAGAACACCCTGATGCGGCCATTCCCCTGGATCTGCGCGGTGCGCTTGCGCGACCTCGCCGGGAGACGTCCGTCATCAAGGATGGAGCGGTCACGGAGGGGCATAAAACCGGTGTGGCGGAGTGATTACGGTCGAAAAGAAAACATTTCGCTTGCGTTGAGATGCGACAACGGTGCATATTGCCAATCCTTGAAGCGCGTTGTTCTTTTTTGTCATGTTTCAGTGACCTTACTGCGGGGTGGAGCAGCCTGGTAGCTCGTCAGGCTCATAACCTGAAGGTCGTTGGTTCAAATCCAACCCCCGCTACCAGTTTGAGCAGAGGGCCCGGCCGCAAGGCTGGGCCCTTTTTGCTTCGGGTGTGTGGTGTTGTTGCCGGGCGATACTCCGGTCGTGGCGCGAAAGGAAGCGGGAGCGTCTTCATGACAAGGGCAATCATGCGTGCGTCTGGTTTGCTTGTGCTGGTGGCTGTCGCCGGGGTTGCGGTACGAGCCGGGGCTGCGAGAGCAGACGACCCTGTCGCGGTCATCGGGAAATCGTTTGAGGGTATCAAGCGCACCGTGCTTGATAACGGGATGACCTGCCTGATCAAGGAAGACCACTCGGCGCCGGTCGTTTCGGTGCAGATTTGGATCCGGACCGGGTCAATCCATGAGGACGAGAACCTGGGTGCCGGCCTCTCCCACTACGTTGAACACATGATATTCAAGGGAACCGCCCGGCGGAAGGTCTCCGATATCACCAGGGATATCGACAATGCCGGCGGCTCCATAAACGCCTATACCAGCCTTGACAGGACCGTAATCTACGCGGATTTGCCGTCCGAGAGCTGGAAGGTTGGCGTTGATGTCCTTTCTGACGCTGTCATGAATTCGGTCTTCCCGGAGGAAGAGTGGGCGCGCGAGAAGGAAGTCATTCTTCGCGAGATTGCCATGAACCGGGACTCGCCTGAACGGGTCGTTGACAAGCTCCTGTGGTCCACCGCATTCACGGAACATCCGTACAAGTATCCTGTCATAGGCCTGGAGGAACTGTTCAGGCAGATGAACCGGGAGGAACTCATGGGGTACTTCCGTCGTCGGTACCAGCCGGATAACATGGTCGCAGTCGTTGTTGGCGATATTGCGGCTTCGGCGGTGCAGGCTGAGCTGGAGAGGGTCCTTTCAGTTTTCAAGCGGACTCCCGCGCGGCCCGTGGTGCTGAAGGAGGAGCCGCCACAACTGGGGGCCCGGTATGTGAGCCGCACCGGGAAGTATAATGTCACCAGGGTTGAGGTGGGATTCCATGGGGTAGCGCTTACCGACGATGACATGCCGGCGATGGATGTGCCGGCGGCTGTCGTGGGGCGGGGGGCCAGTGCACGGCTTGTGCGGGAATTGAGGGACAGGCAGAGAGTGATCCTGGAGATCGGTGCGTGGTCGTACACGCCCGCCTATCCGGGCCTCTTCGGGGTGAGCATGGTGTGCGAGCCCGGCGTCGAGAAGACGGCGCTCGAGGCATTGCGTGCGGAGATACGTTCGTGGATGAAGGGTGGATTCAGCACTGCGGAGGTGGAAAAGGCCGTGAAGATGGCCATCAGTTCGGAGATCGGCGGTCTCCAGACGATGGGTGGGCAGGCCAACAGCATAGGGTCGGGCGAAGTGCTCTGCAGGGATCCGAAGTTCGCCGTCGGCTACCTGAGACGCCTTTCCAAAGTCGGGCCGGCTGATCTGGCTGCCGTGGCAAGGAAGTATCTGCAGTCAGAGAATGAGACGGTTGCGGTGCTTTCACCCGCGGGCGCCGGTGAGACCGCCGTTGCCGGCGAAGGTTCGAAGGGAATCGCATCCGTCAGGAAGCACACCCTCTCCAACGGTGTGACACTTCTGACGAGGGAGGATCACCGGATTCCTTTCGTCTACGTGTTCGCCGGGGCGATGGGCGGACAGCTGGCTGAGACCGATGCCAACGCCGGAATATCCGGGATGATGGCTCAACTCCTGACCCGCGGGGCGGGGGGGATGACCGCTGACGGGATATCGGCCGCGGTTGAGTCAATGGGCGCGTCAATAGGGCCGATTTCGGGCAGGAACAGTTTTGGCCTGAGCGGGCGGTGTCTGAGCAGCGACCAGGACACATTCATGGATCTGTTTTCCAAGTGCCTGTGCCGGCCGTCATTCCCGGAAAGGGAAATCGAAATGCAGCGAGGGATTCAACTCGCCTCTATTGAGCGCCAGTACGAGCAGCCGATGTTCCTGGCACAGCAGGCGCTGGGTGCGATAATCCACACCAACCACCCTTACAGGCGCAGTGATCTTGGCACGATCGGGTCGGTCAAGTCGGTGACCAGGGACGACCTTGTTGCGTGGCATTCGTCCTACGTAGTTGCCG
>JBAXKQ010000219.1:0-3936 GCA_037135275.1 bacterium | reverse complement strand
GGAGTGCTAGGTTGGCGGTACAGCGTACTGACGCCGAACGTGCAGTGTTAGGCCGGTACTGTCCTGCTGGCGTAGAAGGTAGTACGTGGAGTGCTAGGTTGGCGGTACAGCGTACTGACGCCGAACGTGCAGTGTTAGGCCGTATCTGTCCTGCTGGCGTAGAAGGAAAATCAAAATGAAAAATAAGATTAAACAGCTTACAGTCTCTTGGTTCTCCGCTGGCGTGTCTTCCGCCGTGGCGACGTGGCTTGTCCGGGACCAACTGGACAAGATCATTTACACGCACATTGACGACCAACACCCCGACACAATGCGCTTTGTTCGGGACTGCGAAGCGTGGTTCGGGAAGCCGGTGGAAATCCTGCAAAGCCCATACCGCACGGTGGCCGCCTCCGTGAAGGCTGGCGGCGGCAAGTATGTGAACGGACCAACGGGTGCAAATTGCACCCGTTGGTTGAAACGCCGGGTGCGGAAGGAATGGGAATGCGACAACCAATGGTTCAACACCTTCCGCTACGTCTGGGGCATGGACTGCGACGAGGCCGCCCGGTGTGAGCGGTTGCGCGAGACCATGCGCGAAGCTGAGCACCTGTTCCCGCTGGTCGAGAAGGGCATCACGAAGGAAGAGGCCCACGGCATCTTGAAACAGGCTGGCGTGAAACGCCCGGCCATGTATGACCTTGGCTACCGCAACAACAACTGCATCGGGTGCGTGAAGGGTGGCAAGGGCTACTGGAACCGAATCCGCGTGGATTTCCCGCAGGTGTTTGCGGAGCGTGCCGCGCTGGAACGGGAGATCGGCGGGACATGCATCAACGGGACGTGGCTGGACGAGCTTGACCCGGAGGCAGGCCGCGACGCCGGGCCGGTTGTGGAGGAATGCGGCGCGATGTGTGAGGTATTGGCGAACGCTCAGGGTGAGAGTCGTGCGGCTTCCGCCCGTACTCTCCACCCTCTTGTTCGCCCTTCTGATTCCCCATGAACTACTACAACGACAACGATAAAAAGGCTTGCGCGTGGTTGCGCGAGTTGATTGCCGACGGCCATTTGCCGGCGGGTGACGTAGACGAAAGGAGCATCCTTGAAATCAAAGCTGATGAATTGCGCGGATACGACCAGTGCCACTTTTTTGCCGGAATCGGCGGATGGGCGCTCGCCCTGCGCTGGGCCGGACTCGGGGACACTGCCGGAATCTGGACCGGCTCCTGTCCCTGTCAGCCGTTCAGTTGCGCCGGGAAGCGCGGCGGCAGAAACGACGAGCGGCATTTGTGGCCCGCATTTCGGCGCTTGATTTCTCAATGCAACCCGCGTACAGTATTCGGAGAACAGGTTGCAAGCGCAGACGGGCGGAATTGGTTTGCCCATGTACGCTTTGACCTGGAGAACATCGCATACTGGAGGCGCTACCATGAAAGTCTGCACGAAGTGCAAGAGGCCGCGAAGGAAGGACGCCTTCCGGCGATACTGGGGAAGATCGTCGGACGGCTTGAGGCCGATCTGTCGGGACTGCCAGCAACGATACGAAGCGAAGTGGAGGAAAATACACGCGGAACGGCGTCGGCAATCGAGGGAGAAGAGGAAAGACAAGGAAGCTGTCTACCGCCAAGAATACGACCGACTGCACCGAGGGGCGATGCTGGCGAAAGAGGCGGTGCGGCGTTGCCGACGCAAGGGATTGCCATGCGATCTTCTGCATCACCTTGTGGAACTGGAGGCGAGGGTACAGGCGGGCCGATGCGAATTGAGCGGGCTTCCGTTCGACTTCCACGCGAAGGGGACGGCGTGGAACAGTCCGTCGCTTCACAGGACTCGCCCGGAACTTGGTTACACGCTGGCAAACGTCAAGGTGATTTGTTTTTGCCTGAACGCAGCCTTGGGCAACTGGGGGGAAGTGGTGCTGAAGAATGTTGCCGCATCCTGGTTGGAAAGGAATTGATAGATGACGAGCGCAGAATTGCAGAAGTTTTTGAGCGTGGCGTTGCGGACTCGGTTGAACGTCTCCGCATCGCCGGAGTTCGCCTTGACCTGGAAGGATTGGGATATGCCTGCGGGGGAGCCGATCTGTGCGCTGCGGGCGTCGGAGCGCCGCACCGGCGACAAAGGCTGTTCTGGGTGGCCGCCTCCTGCGGCGAGGTATTGCAAGGACGGGGACAGTCAGGGCGTGGAGGACAGAACGGACAAGCTGCCGGGCGCGGCGCGGCTGGCGCACTGGCACACGCCAACGGTGCGGGATCTGCGCAACAGCGGCGGGGACGGGAAGAATCCGCGGTGCCTTGTGCGACAGGCGGCATTGGCGAGTTGGCCGACGCCGGACACGACGGACAGCAACACGAGACCGAACGGCAAGGGGGGGGCAACCATGACGGACGTGGCAAGACTGGCCGCATGGCCCACCCCGCAGACGAAGGACAGCGGGCAGAGCCAGACGGCACGGAATGGTGGAGAGAATCTGGCCGTGATTGCGGCATGGGCAACTCCACGGGCGGAGGATGCGGAGAGCGCGGGGATGCGGCACAGCCGGGGGGTTGCGGACACGCTGACAGCGCAGGCTGGGCAAGGGTTGCCGCTGGCGGGATGGCAAACGCCGAAACTTCCGAGCGGGGGACCGTGCAAGCGCAACACGCCGGGGGGCGGACTCCGGAAACTGGAAGATCAGGCGGATGGAGCCATTTCGACATCCTGCCCTGCCGTGACGGGAAAGCGCGGCGTGTTGAGGCCGGGACATTCCCGCTGGCTGATGGGATACCCGGCCGCATGGGACTCCTGCGGGGCTACGGGAATGCAATCGTGCCGGAAGTCGCGGAGGTCTTTGTGAGGGCGTGGATAGATTGTAGGGCGAACGCTGAGGGTGAGAGTCGTGCGGCTTCCGCCCGTACGCTCCACCCTCTTGTTGGCAGTCTGAATCAGGAGGGCAAGGCATGAAACAGGGAAAGTACGAGATTCACGCGAACCCCGGCAAGGTCTTCGACTGCGCCTGCAAGGTCGGCGTGGAGTGCGACGGGGAAACGATTGCGCTGCGATTCCCGCAGATCGAACGGGAGGACGACAACATCGGGCCGATGGTGTACGCGCACATGAGGGGAACCGAACTGCGCGTGACGCTGGCCGACCGCGAGAACGCTGACATTGAGTTCGCATGGGACGAGGGCGCGGGCGTATGGCGTGCCTGCGGTACTGCCAACGCCGAGGCTCAAGGTCGGCCTCCGCTCGGGGAGGACGTACCTTGAAGCCTCTTGTTCGCTGTCTTGATCTTTTCTGCTGCGAGGGCGGCGCCGGGATGGGCTACGCACAAGCCGGAATGGAAGTGACCGGCGTGGACATCGCCAAGCAACCGCGCTACCCGTTCACGTTCGCGCAGGCTGACGCGCTGGAGTTCTTGCGCGAGTTCGGGGACGAGTTCGACTTCATCCACGCCAGCCCGCCGTGCCAGCACTTCACAAAGTACAAGAATTGCAGGCCAGACATTCCGACCCGATACGAGGATTTGATTGAGCCGACGCGGGCGGCGTTGAAAGCGAGCGGAAAACCGTGGGTGATGGAGAATGTGGTAGGCGCACCGCTTCACAATCCAGTTACGCTTTGCGGTTCTATGTTTGGCCTCGACGTGCGGAGGCACCGCCTGTTTGAGTCCAACTTCTTGCTGCCGCAAATGCAGTGTGACCATAGCGTTTGGAAACCAAATCGGTTTCCCGGTGGACGCAGCCGCGAACGTGGACACGCACGGATCAAGTGCCGTGGGACGGTTGAAGTGGGGCGGTGGAACATCCCGATGGATACGCAAAGGGCGGCGATGGGGATAGACTGGATCGTGGACGTGCGGAAGATCAGCGAGGCCATCCCGCCCGCCTACACGCGATGGATTGCCGAGCAGTTTCTTACAGCGAACAGCGTAATACCCATCACGACCTATAGCAAATAGACTGCTGGAAAAACTAA
>JBAXKQ010000218.1:0-3967 GCA_037135275.1 bacterium | reverse complement strand
CAACCACATGCTACTGTTTGTTTGCTTCGGTAACATTTTATTCTGGCGCAACGCGGCGTGAAAGAGCCCGGTATTGACATCACCACCCGCGCATCGTTATCGTCCGACCATGCGAAAGACAATGCACAGGGTGAGCGACGTCAATATTGTGGCCAGAACTCTCCTCCCAACCCCAGACGAGGCCATGCGCGCCCTGCCTGTACCGCCGCGCCTGCGCGACCGCCTGTGCGACTTCCGGCTCGACATCAGGAATATCCTTGATGGGAAGGACCACCGACTTCTCGCCGTGGTCGGCCCCTGTTCCATCCATAACACGTCCGCTGCCATGGCATACGCGACACGGTTGAAAAGGCTCTCTGCGGAGATCGGCGATGTATTCCTGCCAGTCATGCGGGTATATTTTGAGAAGCCGCGGACCACGGTGGGCTGGAAGGGCTTCATCAACGATCCGCTGATGGACGACTCCTTTCATATCGAGCGTGGCCTGTTCCTGGCCCGCAAGTTCCTGCTGCAATTGCTTGAACTCGGCCTACCGGCAGGAACCGAGGCACTGGATCCAATCACGCCGCAGTACATTGGCGACCTTGTCTCGTGGACAGCCATCGGCGCCCGCACAGCGGAATCCCAGACCCACCGCGAAATGGCCAGTGGTCTATCAACTCCCGTCGGCTTCAAGAACGGCACCGACGGCAGCCTCGATGCTGCGGTAAACGCCATAAAGGCATCCCGGCAACCACATCACTTCCTGGGAATAACCGGACAGGGCAGAAGTGCGGTCTTCCACACGCGCGGCAACCGCTACGGTCACATAGTGCTCCGTGGCGGCAGGCGTCCCAACTACGATGCCAGAGGTATTGCGAAATGCGAAAAGACCCTTGTTGCCGCCGGACTCCCGGCCAATATCGTGGTCGACTGCAGCCACGGCAATTCAGGGAAGGATCCGGCCAACCAGCCGAAGGTATTGGCCAACTGTGTCGGGCAGATCCTGCACGGGAACAGGTCGATAGTCGGCGTGATGGTTGAAAGCAACATCACTGGCGGCAGCCAGGTCATAGGGCGCGACCTGTCAATTCTCAAGCCCGACGTTTCAGTCACGGACAAGTGCCTGGGCTGGGACGACACTGAGCGGATGTTCCGCCAGGCGCACAGGCGCCTGGCCGGAATGCGTACTGATCCCTGACCTCTGTCCTCTTCCGTGTCAGGCTTTAACAGCCTGGGCCATGGCGCGTCCGAGAGCCCTGCACTTCTCGAGATCTGCTTCCTTCGGCTGCCATTTGGCCCTGACACCCTCGACCACCGTCGGGATACCGCTGTTGCGGAGATGCTCCTCAAGAAGTTTCACGGACTCACCGCCCCAGCCGTAGGATCCGAAGGCGGCCCCCACCTTATTCTTGAAGTCGAGCCCGCGAATATCCTCAAGGACCGGCATGATCGTCGGCAGCAGGCCCCTGTTCAGCGTGGGTGACCCCACAATGATCGCCTTTGCCTTGAAGATTTCGACCATTATGTCGTTCCTGTCGGTGGTGGATGCAAGCAGCAGCTTCGACCGGACACCTTCCGCAGTCAGGCCGTCGGCAATCGCCTCGGCCATCTGCCGTGTTCCGTTCCACATGGTGTCATAGACTATCACCGCCTTCTTTTCAGGAACCTGCGCCGCCCATTCCGCGTACTTCTTCACGATCTGGAGAGGATCGTTTCGCCACAGCACGCCATGGCTGGGGGCTATCATGTCCACCGGCAGCCCCATGGCCACCACTTCCTCGATCTTCTTCAGTACTTTTGCGCTGAAAGGCGTCAGTATGTTCGCATAGTACTTCAACGCCTCCTGGTACAGCTCGACCTGGTCAACCTCGTCGTTGAATCTGGAGGACGTCGCATAGTGCTGGCCGAAAGCGTCGTTCGGCATCAGGATATTGAGCCCGGTAAGGTACGTAAACATGCTGTCGGGCCAGTGAAGCATCGGGGCCTCGATGAACACGAGTTCGTTCTTCCCGATACAGATCCTGTCGCCTGTCTTGACCTGCTTGAACTTCCACTGCTTGTGGTAGTGCCCTTCGATGCTTTCCTCGCCACGCTTGGACACTACGACTGTAGCATTCGGGCAGTGCCGCATGATCGCCGGCAGGCCGCCTGAGTGATCGGTCTCACCGTGGTTGGCTACAACAATGTCAATCTTCGCAGGGTCAACCACTTTCGAGATATTCTCGACCAGTTGATCCTGGAACGGCCCCCAGACGGTATCAACCAGGGTGATCTTCTCATCCATGATGAGATACGAGTTGTAGGTCGTGCCCCGGTGGGTCGAAAGCTCCTGGCCGTGGAACTTCCGGATATCCCAGTCGACTACCCCTACCCAGTAGACGCCCTTCTTGAGCTCTGTTACCATCTTGTCCTCCCTCAAACAATCACATCACGCCAGCACGCAGGCTTCTGCGCCTGCGGCACATGTTTCAAGGCACCAGAGGGTGTCCAATTATCATGCAAAAGTCAACCAGATCGTAACGCGCATGGTCGCATTCGCCCCGTTGTGGACATGCCACGAGGAGCTGGCGATGCATGCACTACTTCCAACCCAGGGGCGCCTGCCGCGCCGCGGACTTACTCATCCCTCAGCACTTCGCCGGCTATGCTGACAACCACCATCTTGACCGGGACTTTCCGCCTGGCGCCAGAGAGAGCCTCCTGGGCAAGCGCCCAGAGCCCCCTGCAGCACGGCACCTCCATGATCATGACGGTAAGGCTCCGGATCTCTGCCTCGTCAATAAGCGCCCGGATCTTCTCAACATACACATCCTGTCCATCGTCCAGTTTCGGACAGGCAATGGCAAGAGCCTTGCCCTTCAGGTGATCCTTGTGGAAATCAGCAAGAGCATATGCAACGCAGTCTGCCGCGAGAACCACATCTTTGCCGCGGTAGTGCGGTGACGACGGCGACATCAGGTGCAGCTGGACAGGCCAATGGGTCAGTTGCGACTGCCTTCTGCCATGATCTCCGCCGTCTTCGCCCTTAGCCGTCGCAAAGATCCTGGCCGCCGCCCCAGGGCAGCCTCCATGCGAATGACCGTGCCCGTGGGCGTGGCCGGCCGCCTTGCCTTCTTCCAGAGGATTATCCTGGCCCGACTCCTTGAGAACCGCCACAGCCTGCGCCAGCAGGTCCCGCTGGCCGTGCAACTGAAGGTGCTCAAGATGTGCCCTGACGACGTTCAGCCCCTGCTTCATCACATTGGCCATGACCTTGCGCTCGTCGTACGGCTCAGCATCCCGCTCCTCGATGGTGATTGCATTCTCCGGGCAGTGCCCCAGGCAGGCACCCAGGCCGTCGCAGAGATAGTCGCCAACCAGCCGAGCCTTGCCGTCTATTATGCGGATCGCACCCTCCGGACAGTTAGGAATGCACAGCGAACATCCATTGCATTTCTCTTCGTCTATCGTGATTACTTTGCGTTTCATGGCACCCCTTATCTCGCTTCATTCGCCACCATTATTCACCATACGTCGCCGCAAAACCTTGATTCGGATCAAGAAATCGGTTTTGCTCGGGCCATGGCAACATCAGTCGACATCGAAAAAGCCCTGGCCGCATGCGAGCTGTTCTCAGCGCTTTCACCGGAACACCGGCAGGCCATCGCCGGGATATGCCGGACGACCTCCACGCGGAAGGGCGACACGTTATTCCTCGAGGGCCGCCCCGGCGCAGCCATGTATCTTCTTGCCTCCGGCAGCATCCAGCTTTTCAAGGCATCCCCTGACGGGCGTGAAGTCGTCATACGCACCGTCACTCCTGGCGGTATATTCGGGGAAGTGGTTCTTTTCGAGCGCGACACCTACCCGGTCACCGCCATCGCACGCAGGAACAGCACCCTTTACCAGATCAGCAGGTCCGGTTTTTACACGCTCCTATCGCGCGAACAATTCAGGAACAGCTTCCTGGCACACCTCGCAAGGCGGCTGCGCTACCTCTCCGACA
>JBAXKQ010000217.1:0-3969 GCA_037135275.1 bacterium | reverse complement strand
TACTACGGTTCCACGGGGCGGATTGAAGCGAAGCAGATTCTTCAGATCCTGCGGCGGCGCCATTTTCCGGTGCTGGCGCAGGAATGAGCCAGGGAGCCGTCTCGCCCATCAGAAACGTCTTATGCGTGGCGTCCGGTTGTCGCTTCATGGCGTTCTCAAAGGCGGCGAGGCACTCGTCATCAGTATAAGTTTCTGCGTCCTTGGGGTCCGGCAGAAGAAGTTGACCAAAGGCGGATCTGGTGGACGATTTGTTCCATCGTGAACTATCCACGCGGCCCCACCAGAAGTGGACCTGATGTTTCGCACGGGTAAGCGCCACATATAGAAGCCGCATCTGTTCAGCCTCCAGCCGGTTTTGCTCACGCTGCAAAGCCCCTGACCAGGCAGCATCCCCCGGCAGAACGAGACTGGCTTTGCCGTCTTCCTGGTGGGCAACAATGCAGGGCGGGGTCTGGAAAGTTTTTTGTGCGAACATGGACGGCAGAAAAACGATGGGGTACTGCAATCCCTTGGAGGTATGGATGGTCGCGAGCACGACTGCCGGTGAGTCGGTTTCCAGTCGCAACTTGGATTCCTCGACGCTCGCGCTTTCCTGCCCTTCTTCTGCCCGCGCAATGGCCTGATCCAGCCAATCCTTCAAAGCTTCCGCGCTCCGTGCGTGTCCATCGCGCCAGGCTGCCTGCAGCAACTCGCCGTGCTGAATGACGTTGGTTAGAATGCGCTCGCCCTCCGGAAGCCGGGCCAGCCGCACGAGCGCCGGCTCAGTGGGTGCGCCTTCCACTTGCGTGGAATAGCGCAACAGGGCAAAGAGCACAGAAAGAAAACCTTCCGCCTCCATCCGTTCTCCCAGATCCAGCAGGCATGCCTGATTCAGTGAAAGTTCGGATTCAGGCATTTGGATCACGGTATTCAAGGAATAGCCAAAGAAGGGCGTAGTCAGGGCAGCCCGGACAGCGGGAAGCCGCGCCGAAGCCAGTGCCTGCAACAGCAGGCTGAGGTCCCGTGCCTCATCCGTCAGGTAAACCGAGCTGTCCGTGTGATAGGCGGAGGGAATGCCAAGACGGCGCAACTCCCGCCGCATCATCTCCAGTTGCTTGCGTTCAGGTGCGAGCACCGCGATATCGCCTGCGTGCAACCGGTGCGGCGCATCTCCCTGAATGGTTGCGCCGGATTGGATCAACTCGTAAATGCTGCGTGCACAATCGCGCAGGGCCGCACCCATTACGGCGGACTTGGCTGGCGGCTTGTCGCCGGCTTTGGTTTTCCATGTGTGCAAGCAGAATGCCGGCACGTCTCCTGGTTCGCGGTTTTGAACGCGCACTTCATGACTGGCTGAAGAGGGTTTGAACGGAACGCCGGCGCCGAATACCGATTGGCCCGTGCCAGGCCCTTGAAACAGCGCATTGATCGCTGCAACCAGCGGCTTATCTGAGCGGAAGTTAACATCCAGTGAAAGTGACTTGGTGCCATTCTTGGCCCGGACATACGTGTCAATGTCCGCCCCGCGAAAGCGGTAGATGCTCTGCTTGGGGTCGCCGACCCAGACGAGACAGCGCATGGGGTCAGGCGTGCCGATCCAAACGAGATCGGCAAAAAGCGTCCGGAAGATCTCAAATTGCCGGGCGTCGGTGTCCTGACATTCGTCAATCAGCACGGCCTCGAACATGGCACGCACGGCGGTTGGCAGTTGCTTGTTGTGGAGGTTATTGAAGACGGCATTGATGAGGTCTGAGTATAAAAGGACGCGGCCGGGTCCAAGTTTCGACGCACGCATGATGAAACCCTGTCCGGCCATCCGGATCTGCACTGCGGCGAGCGCGCCTACAAGATCATCCGGCAAACTCTGGACTTTTTCCAGATGACTAAAGAAGACGTGACGGGCGATAAAGGCATTCACCTCCTGCTGAGACTGGTCACACGCTACCTTTTGCAATTGATCCGGGAAAAGGCGCTTTATCCCGGCTGCGAAATCCATTTTTCCTGGTTGAACCGCCGTTAACAACAGGGCAGGCATGTCAAAGATTGAGGTGTCGAGCTTCTTCCATTTCTTCGGACCATCATCCACATTGGGATTGTCAAAAATGCCCGGTTCGATTTTTCCGGTTGTCACAAGCTCGCGAATGCCGTTTGCAATGCTTGCATGTTCTGTGTCCCATGCAGTCAGGGCTTGTTGCACGTACGCCGTTGCAGTGGCCAGCCATTGCGCGTTCGTTTGTTCGCGCAGATTGTCGAGGGTTTCTGGCAAAACAGCCAGATCATATTCTCTGAGTTTACGGGCGATGGTCAGAAGATAACGAATGTCCGGCGCTTTGCATGTTTTATCCGTTTCGACTTGCAGCAATGTCTGGCTTGCCAGAAAATCTCCGGCCAACACCCGGAGGCGCGGGTCGTCCGCCATGATCTCGCAATCAGGGGTAGCACCCAGTTCCAGTGCATGATCCTGCAATAACCGGCTGCAGAAGCCATGGATGGTGCAGATGGGGGCCAGGTCGAAACAGGAAAGTGCGGATTCAAGCCTGGCCGATAGTTGCGCAGCGGGCACGCGTAACTGTGTCGCCTGAAGAATACAGTTGAGGTTGTCATCTCCAGTCCTTACACCGGAGAGCACATCCCTGGCCTCGGCCAGGCGCTGGCGTAGCCGATCGCGGAGTTCCGCTGCCGCCGCATCCGTAAAAGTGGTGACCAGGATCTTTTCCACGGGGATGCCACTGAGCACAAGGCGCAGGTGGATCAGGGCAATGGAATAGGTTTTGCCGGTGCCGGCGCTGGCGTCGAGTGCTTGTATGCCGGAGAGCGGCATGGTCAATGCAGGGTTGTTGCTCATGACTTGCCTCCCTTCCCTGATGCGGCCTTAGGTTGTTTCTTTTCCGCTTTCAAGAGTTCCTTTTCTGCCACTTGCTCCAGTTTCCGGCGTTCTTTGTCATCCGACTGCCGGTCCTTTTCTTCTTTCGCCAACCGGACGGCCTCTTCTTTCCGTGCCTGATTCTCCCGGTCCCTCTCCTGTTTCTGTATTTCAATAGTTTCGATGAAGCCAAAGACCATGTCGGAGATTTTGGTGAAGAGCGGATTGCCATTCGCCGGCAGCGTGGCAACTGAAAGGAGTTTGTTCCACTCGACAGGCAACTGAGGAGCATCAGGCCAGTCAAGGCTGAGCGGATCCAAGCCGCGGAAAGCAATTCGGCAAGCGGGGTTCTCGCTCTCAGGAGGTGCGCCTGCATAACTGTTCCCGAGCCAGTATGCTTCAATCGCGGCTTCAATCGTCTTTTTCTCTGCGTACTCCGCACTGGTCCCTGGAAAGAACGGCAACGGGAAGGTGGTGCCAAGTAAGGCGAGGGCCGTCAGGCGCTGGAGTTCACTGAGGGACTCCTTCGGTCCCATTGGCGGCAGGACATGCTCCTTCTTGTCAAAGCAGAGGGTGCAGTGGACTGTCTGAAGCAGAATGACGGCGTGAACCATTTGCTCGATGCGTGCCGTCAGCAGGTGTTTTTCCGCGGCACTGCTTGAGCACACACGGACAAGATGGATTCCCGCATTCCAGTCCATGGCCTGCAGCAGGGATATACTCCCATCCGCGCCGGCGGTATTTCTGGCTGCTTCGAGAATTTTGGATGCTTTCTCCAGCGCATCCTTGAACGTCTGTTCGCCTGTCACCCCGGGAGGGAGTTTCCCGGCGCGGGTGAGCCGGGTCCTAATTGCCTCTGTGCAGCCAAGTGCGGATTTGATCAACTCACGCAGCAATTCATCCCGTAACGCCCACGACTGCAGGCCGTTCAGTTTAAGTGCCTCGCGTTCCGGCAGCATCTCGTATTCTTCCTCCACCTGGACGCCGATGTGCGTCAGAAATTCATTGCAGGGGAGTTTCCAGAACTTGACCAGGCGGGTTGCCAGCTGAATCCATTGCGCTTTCTTCCACTTCGACTGATCGCCGGTCCTGGCAAAGTCCAGTATGTAAGGGAGCCCCCAGTGGCC
>JBAXKQ010000216.1:0-3970 GCA_037135275.1 bacterium | reverse complement strand
TGCTGACAAGGATGCCGATGATGACCAGGGCTCCCACCAGCTCGACCAAAGTAAATCCCTTCTTCATGACTTTGATAAGCGCAAATACACGCCGCGAACGGAATGACCGGAATCCCGGACCACGACCAGATCCGCGTTGAAAGCGGCCAAAAGCTCCGGGCCGACCGCCCCCTTGACCAAGCCGAAGCCCCGCCCTGAAAGCAAGGTGTTGAGCTGGGCTAGCGCACCCGAGACCAACGCCGGATTCGCCGCCGCTGGGCTGGAAAGACGGTACACCGCCGACTGCAACGACATGTAATTCGGGTCCGACCCCGTCTGCGAAACCAATGTGCCGCCGGCCGCCGCGCTCTGCAGCGGACCCAGATCGACCCCATTAGAGGCCAACTCCTCCACTCCCTTGGAAAACTCCTTCTCCAAGGCGCGAGCCGAAGCGGACAAGGCCGAGGAGCGCAAATCCCCCAGACGAATGGTGATGATGCCGACCAGAATCAGGATGACCGCCACGACGGAAACAACCTCAATCAAAGTGAACCCGACACGAAGCCGGCTCTGGTTAAACAGAATTCCCATACCCTCCATTTTAGTGCCCAGGCACTTTGCCTGCATCCCGCCGCAAACAGGTTCAGTTCAACCGGGGCTTTCCTCCGATAAACATCGCAGCCGCTGTAGCAGGGGGAGTTGGCGAACCTAAAATGGAAGAATGAGAGCAATGGGCCTGTGTCTAACGGCGATGGTGTTCGTCCCTTTCTGCTGGGGGACTTCGCCCGGCTGGGTCAGCGTCGACAACCAGACTTACGATACGGTTTACCTCAGCCGCGTCGGCGATTCCAACGCGCTCGTGTTGGTTCCCAAACGCATGATCGGGCAAGTCCAGGTCCCGATGGTCGGGCAAGGCGTCCCCGCTTTGGAAGCGCTCCAGGTCAGTTTCCCAGGCGGCATCGTGCTGCCGGAAACTGAGTTCCGCGGCTTCGATGGGCAGTACGGGCAACCGGTCAGCCTGGTGATCGTCTCCCCTCAGAACGTCACCATCCAGTACGACGAACCGGGTGCAGCCAGCAGTCCCGCCACAAACAACCCCAGTCCAACGGGCAGCGCCGGTTCGGAAGGCATTTATGGAGGAGGGATGGGGTATGGAACCGGCTATGGCTCTCCCAATCCTCTCAACAGAATTCCCTTGCCAGGCGCCACGCGCGATGAAGCCAGGGATCGCGGCAATCCGGCTAAACCGCTTGAGCCCGCAAAAAAGGGGCTGCTTTTGCCGCAAAACGCCGGGGCCAAGGTGCGAATCGTTGCCGCAGACTCCCGCTACAAGTTGCTCGAAGCCCCGGCTCCTATCCGGAGCCAGCCAGCGGAGATCGCCAAAGCGGCCACCGTGGCCGCCGCGATTGAGCCGCCGGAGGAGAAAAAGGGGAGTTGGCGGTCTTTAATCACCTGGATCATCGTCTGCGTCGCGCTGGTCGGTTTTGTCGCCTGGAAGCGCTTGAGTTCCAAATGAACCGAGGGCAGCAACCATGAACACCCGCGAAGCAATTCGGCGGCTGGCCGGCATCGTCCCGGAACACAACTTGAAGGAGGTGCAGGCACTGCCCAATTTCAACACCTGGGGTGTGGACTCGCGGCCCGGCCAACTTCCCTCAATCCTGTATATCGGGGAGGGAAGCCGGGACTTCGGAGCCCCATGCTGGCCATTCATGGCGGCGCACGAGGCGATGCACTCGATCGCCACCTTTTATCTGCAAACAGACGATTACCGCTTCGTGCTCTACAACATCTGTGAAGATTGGCGGGTCAACCAGTGTCTGCTCGGCATGTTTTACGAGAAACTCAACAAGAGCTTCAAGGAGACGCGCCAGACCATTCTGCGGCGATGGGAAAAGGAGCCCCTGAAGCTCAAGTCGCCGGTCAGCCAGGTGCTTCAACACCTTTGCTACCTGAACCACCTGTCGGGAAAGGAAGCGACTTTGCCCGTCTCCGAAGCCTACCTGAAAGAAGTCCTTGGGATCCGAGAACAGTTTGGCTCGGCGGAGAACTGGCCGCTGGTGCCGCCAGACCCAAACGGGTCGGCGCGCCGCGACGAAAACGCCCGGATCAGCGGAAGACTGACAAAGCTGATCCTCGAGCACCGGGTGCCCCCCAACGTCAGCCCCGCAGAGCTGCGGGCCATCATGGTCCGCACGGGCTACGACCTCCAGTTTGCGTCGAGGATTGGTCTCCCTCCGCGGGCTGGAGGATGCGCCCATCGCCGGCCGTCCACCCCGGAATCCGGCAACCCAGATTGATGAATGAATGAAAAAGCGGGTTAAGATATTCCTGTTGGCGCTCGGCGGCCTGGCCATCGCCTTATGTCTGCTGCTGTGGCTCATGCCGGCACCCCGGAGCCTCACCCAACAGCAGCTCAAGGCCGAGTACATCCGGGCGGCGCAACGGCTCTATCGGCACGAAATCCTGAGCCTTTACAAACCGCCGGAGGAAGCCTTCACCCCGCACGGATTGCAGCTGCTGCGCCGGATCCAGGAACTCTATTCGCCGGTGTTTCTGCCCTACCTGGTCATGGGATCCGTGCCGGTCCAGCCCGACGTGCTCTACAATCCATGGTTCGACCTGTTCATCCTCGTCGAGGATTCCGAAGGGGAGATCAACAGCGTGGGGCTGGCTTCCTCCCTGGCCGCGGGCCAAGCGCCCCAACTGCAGGTGCAGGAAAGGTTCTGGCAGGAACTCTACCGGCGCTACCCGGTCGCCCAGATGGCCACCTTTTCCCGCCCGAAAGCATTTGAGAACACCGGCCGGGTGATGCTTGAAATGCGCAATTTAACCAACCGCTTCGGCTGGCCCGGCCGGGTGCAGCTGAGCGGCGCGCGCGTATCCTTCGAGCTTTACCTCCAGAGGCCCGCCCAGGCGATTTATTGCAGCCCCACCGAGCCGGGAACCTACGTGGTGTTCAACTACTATAACGACCGGCTGCACACCAACGTCATGGCGCTTGCCCCCTATCACGTCCGGCAGGTTGAAAAGCTCATCGAGGAAACCGCAAAAAAGGGGCCGCGACCCTCGGCGCCGATCCTAAAATGAAAATATGAGCGACGACATCGAACACCGGGTAAGGGAGGAGTTGCAGGAGCTGCTCGATGAGAATCCGCAAATCGCGCCCACACAATTCATCGACGGCGACAAGTTGGCAACCGTATCGGTCGCCGATGGGGTGCCCCAGATCACCAAATGCGAGCTCCCCGCGGCCACGCGCTATGACTGCCCGCACATTACGGAACTGCACGGGACGCCGGTTTACCGCATCTACAACCTCATGCAGTCCCTGCAGTGCTTGAACGAGGAGCGCCAGCAGGAAGGAGCCGCCCAAATCCTGACCCAGACCGCTGTCGGGGAGGTCGAGGGGGTGACAATGGAGCCGCCGCAGCTGCCGCCCGCACTGGAAGTGATCAACTCCACCGTGGGCGGCGACGTCGACTTGCGGAGCAAGCCCAACGCCTGCGGCATGTTCCGGAATCTGGAGGCGCTGGAGCAGCGCTACCAGGAAATGCTGGCGCAGCACCCCGAGCTCGAACCGCTCATCCTGCAAACGCCCAAGGGCCCGGTTGAAATCCGAGTCATCGAAAAGCGGCTTGCCCTCAGCCCGACACCGCTTCCGGGCCGCCCCTACGCGGAAGTGCAGCAAACGCCCCAGGTGCGAATCTATGTGCTCCGCAAAACCATTCAAGGTTTGGAGGCGGCTCTTTGCGGGGAGGCCGGAGAAATCGAGGTCAACCGGCCGGTCCGGCGGAACCGGGCCCAAGCGAACCTCATCCGCCGCCTGGGGGAGGTGAAGTGCGGCAACCTGGTGGTGCCGGTGCGCCGCTCCCGCAAGAACCTCTTTGTCTGCGGGCCGGCGCGCGAGATCCTCTATCTGCCAGCGAAGGTCCGGGTCACCGACCGGGGAGACCTTGCTGAGGAAGAGACCCAGCAAGAGCCCACCGGG
>JBAXKQ010000215.1:0-4024 GCA_037135275.1 bacterium | reverse complement strand
GTTGGCGCTTATTGGCGACACGGCTGACAACATCGACGGTGTGCGTGGGGTTGGGTCAAAGACAGCTGCCAAGCTTCTCCTGAAGCACGGTTCAGTTGATGCGATATACAGGGAACTAGCGGATGTCAAGTCTCCAGCAATAAGGGATGCGCTTGCAGCGGCAAGAGATATTGTCTACAGGAACATTTCGCTGGTTAGGCTGTCCCGGGATCTTGCGAGTGTCCCGGGCTGGGAGGGTTCGTCCGTAAGGGCCGAGAATCCCAGTCAGCTCCTTGAGTTCTTCAGGGATCTTGAGCTCGGATCGTTGGTGAAGGAGCTGGAAAGGAATGCAGAAAAGAGCATTTTGATGCTTGACCATGAAGTTGGGACTGATACTATGTTCTCCAACCATTGATGTATTCTCTTTTCTACCTAACCCGAATAGACATAGCTTCAGATCCGTTTTTGTTTCAAAACCGGTAATCCGATTTGGGCGCGTCATTCCAACGGGATTCTCTGGAGTGGTGCCACTTCTCGGGTGGAGATTCCATGTTGCGAATTGCCGTTACGGGTGGAATTGCATGCGGCAAGAGTCTGGCCGGCTCGTTTATCGAGGAGGCGGGGATTCCGGTGTGCGATTCTGACAATCTGGCGCATCAGGCGATAGGCAGGGGTACGCTGGCGTATCGGGCGGTTGTTGACGCTTTCGGAAGGGGAATATTGGGAGAAGACGGGGAAATAGTCCGGTCTAGGCTCGGGAGAGTCGTCTTTGGCGATAGCGCGAAACTGAAGAAGCTGAATGCCATGCTTCACCCGGTAGTAAGGGCCATGTGGAAGAAGTGGATGCGCGGGCAGCGCGGCAGGAAGGCCGTAGCTGTTGTTGTGCCGCTCCTTTACGAGATTGCGGACGAGCGGAACTGGGATGCGGTGATATGTGTGGGAGGTCCGGAAGCTGACCAGCGCGCAAGGTTGAAGGCGCGGGGGCTGACAGCGCGTGAGGTTGGACAGAGGCTGGCGGCACAGATGCCGGTGGCACAGAAGATGGCGCGGGCGGACCACGTGATATACAATTGTGGGTCGGTGCCATTGCTGCGAGCGCAGACGGTGAGAGTAATAAACGAGTTGGTGGAGAGAAAGCATGCCTGAGAATAGACGAGATAACCATGAGTACGGAAGACCATCGAGACGCGGCCGGCATTCCAGACCCCCGCAGTCCCAGTCACAAGGTGGCGGCAACGACTATCCTGATGGAGGCCCAGTGGAGCGTGGGGCAGCCCCTCAACAAGCTGCCGGCATCGATAACGGCAGGCAGAACGAGCGCGAGCACGACAGGCCTGCGAACGCGGGGCCAAGCGGCCCGGACATGGATCTTCAGGAGATGCAGAAGAAGCCGATTCCAGAACTGAACCAGATAGCGGATGCGCTTGGACTGGTGGAACTCGGGGCCCTTCGCAAGCATGAGCTGATCTTCGAAATCCTCAAGGCTGGCGCCAGGAATAACGGTCGTCTGCTTGGTGAAGGCGTCCTCGAAATCCTGCCAGATGGCTTCGGTTTTCTTCGCTCTGCATACAACAACTATCTGCCGTGCGCAGAGGATATCTACGTCTCGCCATCCCAGATAAGGCGCTTTGCCCTGAGGACTGGCGACTTGGTGCGCGGCGAGATCCGCCAGCCAAAGGAAAAGGAACGCTTTTTTGCGCTGTTGAAGGTTGAGAAGGTCAATAACGGAGATCCGGAAGTATCCAGGAGCAAGATTCCGTTCGAGAATCTTACCCCGCTATTTCCTGACAAACGGATTATGCTGGAAATAGGGCCTGAAGAAGTGTCCATGCGAATCATGGATATTCTTACCCCTATAGGGATGGGACAGAGGGGGCTGATCGTCGCACCGCCGAGAACCGGCAAGACTGTGCTCTTGCAGAAGATTGCCAACAGCATCTCGGCCAATCACCCCGATGTTCATCTCTTCATATTGCTGATCGATGAACGTCCGGAGGAAGTGACGGACATGGAACGCAGCACAAAGGCCAATGTGCTGAGTTCAACATTTGATGAGTCGCCTGAACGGCATGTCCAGGTTGCTGAGATTGTGATCGAAATCTCCAAGAGGCTGGTTGAGTGCGGCAGACATGTCGTTATTCTACTGGATAGCATCACGAGACTGGCGCGCGCGTACAACACGCTGCAGCCGCATAGCGGCAAGATACTCTCCGGCGGCGTTGACGCAAACGCCCTCCAGAAGCCGAAACGGTTCTTCGGTGCGGCACGGAATATCGAAGGGGGCGGCAGCCTGACGATCATCGCCACGGCCCTGGTTGACACGGGCAGCAGGATGGATGAAGTGATCTTCGAGGAGTTCAAGGGCACGGGAAACCTGGAGTTGTGCCTGGACCGGCATCTGGTAGACAAGCGCATATTCCCGGCGATAAACATCGAGAAGTCCGGAACCCGCAAGGAGGAGTTGCTTCTTCATCCGGACGAACTCAGCAAGATATGGATACTGCGTCGCGCAATAACGGGCGTGCCGCCGGTTGAAGCCATGGAACTGATTGTGAACAGGATGAAGAAGACAAAGAGCAATGCTGAGTTTCTCATGTCAATGAAAGAATAGGAAAGGATCCGGACTTCTCATGAAGGTGAAAATGGAATCGCCGAGCGCATGCCGGCGCATGCTGCAGGTGGAAGTTGACAGTGGCGAAGTTGATGCCGAGTACGAGAAGATAGTTCAGGAGTATACGAGGGAGATAACCGTACCGGGTTTCCGGAAAGGAAGAGCGCCCTCCCAGTTGGTCCGGCAGAGGTTTGCCAAGGACATCTCGGAGGAGACATGTAGCAGGCTAATCCCGTTGAAATACAGGGAGGCGTTGAAGTCCCAGGACCTCTCGCCGGTTACAGTCATTGAGGTCCGTGACGTAGTGATGAAACGGGGTGAGCCGCTGACTTTCAGCATTACGGTGGATGTTCCTCCTCAATTCACACTTCCCAGTTACAAGGGAATCCCCTTGGAAGGCAGGAAGGTTGAGACGACAGAGGAGCAGATCGACAAGACGATTGAGGGTTTGCGGGCAAGGGCAGCCACCTTTGAAACCGTGTCCGACACTCCCATAGAGGCCGGGCATCTTGTGCAGGTCGACTACGTCGGAAAATGCAATGGTGTTCCGGTTATCGAGATCACACCCAAAACGGCTCAGTTCGGGACGGGGAAGGGTGCATGGATCCTGGCTGGTGAAGATGGTCTCATCCCTGGACTCGGCGCCGCTATTGTCGGAGCCTCTGTCGGTGACACCAGAGCCGTGCCGGTTTCTTTCCCAGCTGACTTCCGGGTGGAGGCGCTGGCTGGTAAGCAGGCTGAATACACGGTTGTGGTCAAGGCAATGCGCAAGAGGTTGCTGCCGCAGCTCGATGAAGCATTCCTCAAGCAACTCGGTGTTGAATCTGTTGAGAAGCTTCGCGAGGAAATCCGTACCGGTATGCAAAGGCAGATGGCGGATGTTGAGAAGGCAAGGCTCCGGAATGAACTGGCAAAAGAGCTACTCAGCCGGACCACGATCGAGGTGCCTGAGTCGCTGGTTGAGGACGAGAGCAAGCGACTGGTTCAGGAGATCGTGTCAGACAGCACCAATCGAGGCATGACCCGCGAGGAAATCATCGGGAAACGGGATGAAATCCTCAGTGCGGCAGGTACATCCTCCAAGGACAATATCAAGCTGGATTACATACTCGATGCCATTGCTACCGAGGAGAAGGTAACGGTCGATGAAGAAGAGGTTGATAGGGCCGTAGCTGGTATTGCCGCAAGATACCGGACAGAGCACGAGAAAGTGCGGCACGATCTTGAGGCGAAGGGCCAGTTGGAGAGGGTGCGCAGGGGGATCAGGGTGGACAAGACATTGGATCTCGTTCTCTCACAGGCTAAAGTTACTGTTTCATAATCAGCCGTCAACGGGGAGGATATCACTTGTATCTAAACGGAGGTTCAATGAAAGAGAGAGCTCAGGTTCTTGTGCCGTTTGTTGTGGAGCAGACTGCCCGCGGGGAGAGGGCA
>JBAXKQ010000214.1:0-4085 GCA_037135275.1 bacterium | reverse complement strand
CACCACCCCCCGGTCAAGCAGGGCTTTTGTTGCGGAGGACACAGACATCATTCCACCGTCACGGATTTTGCCAGGTTCCTGGGCTGGTCAATAGGGCAGCCCCTTGCCTTTGCGATATGATATGCGAACAACTGTTCTGCGATGACAACCGGTATGGCCGCAAGGAACTCCGGGCATGCCGGTATACGTATTACGTCGGTGCAATGGGCGGTAACGGACGAATCATTCTCCGTCGCAATCGCGATGACCGGCGACTTCCTGGCCTTGCACTCCTGCATATTCCCGAGCGTCTTGATCTTGCCCGGCACATCCGGTACCGCAGCCACGACGGGCACGCTCTCCTCGAGCAGCGCCAGCGGCCCGTGCTTGAGTTCGGCGGCGTGGTATCCCTCCGCGTGTATGTAGGAAATTTCCTTGAGCTTCAGGGCGCCCTCCATCGCCGCCGGGAACATATAGCCGCGGCCGATGTAGAAGAAGTTGTGCGCCCCGGCGTACTTGTGGGCAAGTTTCCGGATCGCATCCTCCTGCTCGAGCACCCTGCGCGCGAGGTCCGGGATCCGCGCCATCTCATCGACCATGCTGCGCCCCTCGGCAACAGAGAGCCGGCGTGCCCTGCCGAATGCAATGGCCATCATCGCCAGCACCGCAACCTGGCTGGTGAACGCCTTGGTGGATGCCACCCCGATTTCCGGGCCCGCATGAAGGTAGACCCCGCGGCCCGTCTCCCTGGCTATGGTAGAACCCACCACGTTGCAGATGCCGAGGACCGGGATCCCCTTGCGCTTTGCCTCGACTACGGCGGCAAGTGTGTCTGCCGTTTCGCCGGACTGACTGACCGCCACCATGCAGGAATCGGGCAGGATAATCGGGTTGCGGTCACGGTACTCGGCAGCCTGCTGGACGTCGGCCGGGATGCCGGCAAAGTCCTCGAACAGGTATTTTCCCACAACCCCGGCATAGTAGGAAGTGCCGCAGGCGGCGATGGCCACACGGGACAGGCCCGCCATGTCGGGCAGGTCCATCCGCATCCCGCCGAGCCTGGTGGAACCCTCCGACGGGACCAGGCGTCCACGCAGGGTGTTGGCGAGCGAGTCGGGCTGCTCGTGTATTTCCTTGAGCATAAAATGCTCGTATCCGCCCTTCTCGATCTGGCTGATGTCCCAGTCGATGTGCGTCATCTCGTGTGAAACCGGGACATTCTTGAGCGAGGCGATATCAACATTCTCGCGGGTAGCCGTGACGATGTCGCCGTCGCCAAGATAGATCACCTGCTTGGTGTGGGTGACGATCGCGCTCACATCCGAGGCAATAATGGTTTCATCATCGCGGATGCCTATGGCAATGGGGCTGCCCTGGCGGGCTGCGATGATCGTGTCAGGATGGAGACGCGAAATAACGGCTATGCCGTAGGTGCCTTCCAACTGTTCAAGGGCGGCCGCAACAGCCCCGCGGAAGTCACCCTCGTAGCACTCCTCAATGAGGTGCGCGATAACTTCGGTGTCGGTCTGGCTCGCAAAGGAGTAACCCCTGGCAATCAATCGCTTCTTGAGCTCGCCATAATTCTCTATGATGCCGTTATGGACGACCGCAAAATTCCCGTTGCGACTGGGGTGCGGGTGGGAGTTCTCGCGATTCGGCTCCCCGTGCGTCGCCCAGCGCGTGTGGCCGATTCCAAGCGTGAACTTTTTTCCTGCATAAGGGAGAAGGGCATCGCGCAGGCTCTTCTCAAGATCCAACACCTTTCCCGGCGTCTTGACCACAAGGAGCGGCCCGTTTGCTTCCTGGCAGAGGGCGATGCCGGCGGAATCGTATCCCCGGTATTCAAGCCGATGCAGGCCGGAAATGATGATACCAACGGCATCCCTCGCCCCGACATATGCCACTATTCCGCACATAGTTCGCTCTCCTTAGGTGTAGGTGCCTTAATATCAGACAAACCCTGTCCTCCTCCAGCAGTTTCTTTGTCTGCAGAACCGTTTACCCTTGCCTGCCCGCCGGCAAGTCGTAGAATGAGAAGAGATGCGGCGGAAATTCGCCGGAACAGGCAAACAAGGAGACGCCATGGCACAGAGAAGAAAAGCAAGCCACGTTATTGTCGCGATTCATGTAACCGACCGGGTGAAACAAGCCTCCAGGGTCCAGGAATTATTGACCAGATACGGCAGCAGCATCAAAACGCGCATCGGCCTGCACGAAGCCTCCGGCACAGCGGCCGGCCCCAATGGCGTCATTCTTCTTGAGCTCATCGGCGCAGAGCGCAACTGCCACGCCATCATTGCCTCCCTCAATGCCATTGCTGGTGTTGAGGCCAAGAGTGTCGTGTTCGAACACTGACTGGCGGACTCGGGTGCCCTCCAGCACGGTACTCCGTCTTGTCATCGCGGAGCGCCAACTCGCAGATGCGGCCAGCCGAAACTCCGACTTGCGTCTGGTATTTCGGACTCGGATTGGGTATTAGAACGCTTCGTGGAAAGGGAAGAAACAGTCAGTCACCGTGAACGCGGAGGAAAAATGAACACAAGATTGATGGTCGTTGCGGCGGCAGGTTTGGTGAGCATGCATGTAATGGCGGAGGATGCAATTGTGTTGAAGACTCAGAAGGACAAGGTGAGCTACAGTATTGGCGCCGATATCGGCAAGAACTTCGCGCAGCAGGAAATGGATATCGATATTGACAAGCTCGCACAGGGCATGAAGGACGCAATGGGCGGTGGCAAACTTGTCCTGTCAGACGATGAAATGCGCGCTGTATTGATGGCCATGCAGGGAGAAATGCGGCAGAAGCAGGGCCAGCTCGCTGCCACAAAGGGCGCCGAGAACAAGAAGGAGGGCGACGCCTTCCTGGCGAAGAACAAGGCGGAGAAGGATGTCGTCACTCTCCCGAGCGGCCTCCAGTACAAGATCTTGAAAGCCGGCACTGGCAAGACGCCTGTTGCCACCGACTCGGTTGAATGCCACTACAAGGGCACTCTCATCAACGGCAAGGAGTTCGACAGCTCATACCAGCGCGGTGAACCGGCCACGTTCAAGGTTGGCCAGGTGATCATGGGCTGGCAGGAAGCACTGAAACTGATGCCGGTCGGATCCAAGTGGCAGCTCTTCATCCCGTCCGACCTGGCATATGGTCCACGCGGGGCAGGCCAGACCATCGGCCCCAACGCCACACTCGTTTTCGAGGTAGAGCTTCTGGGCATCAAGTAGACCAGGAAGAAGCACCGGCACAGTGAGTTTCGGGCAAGTCGCCGGGCCTTTGCCGCCCGGCGATGCTACGTCACCCGCTCAGGACTTGGAGGGAGAACATGAAACCAACAAGGCAGAAGAAGTTCCGGAAGACGGCGGTGGTGTGCGGCGCCGGGGGATTCATTGCGCATCACCTTGTGAAGCGCCTGAAGCGGGAGGGTTACTGGGTACGGGCCGTGGATATCAAGAAGCCCGAGTTCGCCCCCAGCAACGCGGATGAATTCCGCATCCTCGACCTCCGGGTGGAGAAGAACTGCAAGGCAGCCGTCACACTGAAGGGCGGCAAGCCTGATGAAGTCTACCAGCTCGCGGCGGACATGGGCGGCATGGGCTTCATTCACTCTGCCGAGTGCGAGATCATGCACAACAGTGCCTTGATCAACATCTACATGACCCGCACAGCGGCAATCGCCGGCATCAAGCGCTATTTCTTCTCCTCATCTGTGTGCGTCTACCGCGACATGAAGCCCGGCGAACCGGAGATGTCGGAAGACGGCGCCTACCCCGCCGCGCCGGATAACGAATACGGCTGGGAAAAACTCTACGCCGAACGGATCGCAATGGCGCATGGCCGTAAGTACGGCATGGAGGTCCGGATAGCCCGGTTCCAGAACTGCTACGGCCCGGAAGGCACATGGATCGGCGGCCGGGAGAAGGCGCCTGCCGCAATGTGCCGGAAGATCGCCATGGCACCCGAGGGTGGCACGATCGAAGTATGGGGCAACGGCTCGGCCGTGCGATCGTATACGTACATTGATGACATGGTGGACGGAATTTACAGGCTGATGCAGTCGGACCTGCAGGGAGCAGTCAACATCGGCTGCCCTGAATATGTCACCGTCGAC
>JBAXKQ010000213.1:0-4095 GCA_037135275.1 bacterium | reverse complement strand
ATCAGTGTGTCCTAACCACACCTTGGAGCTTACGCGACTGAAGCCGCGCCGCTCAAGGTGGGCGTTGGAAGTAAGGAAAGATCATGGAAACAATCCAGTTCAAAGTCCAAGGTTCCGCGTCCGAGCCGTATGCGACCGTGTTCAAGCGCGATGGCGAGAATCTGACTGCTCACTGCACTTGCCCGGCCGGTGAGGTGGGGCAATACTGCAAGCACCGTCTGCGTATCCTTTCGGGCGAGACCGAGGGAATCGTGAGTGGAAACGAGAGGGATGTCATCACTGTTCAGTCATGGTTGAAGGGAACTGATGTGGAGACTGCACTGAACGACGTTGCCCAAGCAGAACGCCGATTCGACGAAGCGAAAAGGGAGCTGGACAAGAGCAAAAAGAAACTCGCGAGGGCGCTGATGACATGAAGACGGGACAAAAGAAAGAGGAAGTCCAGTTCGAGGACGGCTACGCCGTCGGGTGGACCATGTGCATTCCCGACTGTTTCAAGGATTCCCTTAAAACCAAGACCTTCCAAGTTGGCGACGTTTTCTACGACACGCCGAAAGCATACGCGGGAACGTGGGCAGAGGCCTTGCATCACATCCACCTGTCTATTCAGATCCAATCCTTCGGCGTTGCCGGCGTGGGCTACGCCGTCTTCGCGCCAAACGAAGGCCGGACTGCTGTTGTCCAAGTGGCCACAAGAAGTCTGCCTGTTGAGGAGTTCATCCGGTGTTTGAAAGGGACAGAATAGGGACAGGCACGATTGGGTGCACTGCCTCGCGCCCGCCGCGGGCGCTCGGAGGCACAAGGCGCTGGCCCCGGAACGCTATGGCCGTGGAGAAATAGCTGGAAAACGCCAAGCTACCGGCATATGATGCCGTCATGAACACAGTATTGGACATGGGCAGACTGACACGAACGGAGAAACTCCGGGCGATGGAGGAACTCTGGGAGGATCTGACGCGGCCTGCGGACGAGTATCCGTCGCCGGAGTGGCACGGCACCGTGCTTCGGGAGCGGGAAGAGGCCCTCAAGACTGCCAAGGATGAGTTCGTGCCGTGGGAGGACGCGAAGAGGATTCTCCGGGAGAAGACGAAGTGAGAATCGTCATCCTCCGCTCCGCCATTGCGGACCTGGCCCGGGGGCGCGAGTTCTACGAGAACCAAGGCGAAGGTCTTGGCGACTACTTCGACGAAGCCCTGGCGGCAGACATAGATTCCCTCCACCTCTATGCTGGCATCCATGTAATGGCACACGGCTACCACCGCATGCTCTCCGCCAAGTTCCCGTACGCGGTGTACTATGAGATCGCGGCGGACCAGATTCGGGTACGAGCCATCCTCGACTGCCGGCGTGATCCGAAATGGATACGGTCTCGACTACGGGATTGAGAGGCCAACAACGCCTTTCGGTACGTCGCTAACGCGCCGCCCGAGAAGGCGGGGCGTTGGGGCAGGAGGACAGCAAATGAATGATTCTGAAATCGATCTGGTCCGATCCGTCCGAAGGGCTCTCTGGACGCTTGTGATCTTCATGTCGCTTCTCGCGGCTGGCGCGGGAGCCCAACTCACAACCAATATGTACTGGTGGTGGATAAAGGGGCGGAGTTCGCCAGATCAGTCCATTCGGGTTGTCGTTGCGGCCCGAGACCTGAAGGCCGGGACTGTGCTCAGGCCAGAGGACATTGGGGAGAAGATCTTCAAGGTGGCAGAATTGCCGGTTTACTTCATCTGAGTGCAGAAACTTGCCTGTCCCTTGGAATCCCTGCGTAGTACATTGCGGATCCTCCATGGTGATGGACTCTTTATTGAGTCTCATCGCTTTGACGTGCTATTATAGCAGCGTCTTGGAGGTTCTGCTTTTCATACCATCTGTCCCATGGATTCCGCCCTGGATTCCGTCGACTGAAGCTCATATTGTTCGCCCGCGCGGACGCGGCTGAGCAAACGGAGAGTCCGGACATCGGCGGAGAAGATGTGACAAAGGAGGAGAAATGAGGGAAGAAGATCTCTACAGGGAGCTCCTTGCGACGGAAAGCCGCATTTGCCGGCCGTCCCAGCGAGAGGCCTGGCCCATCACCGACTACTCCGGCCTCATGCGTGAGGAGACCTGGAGGCAGGCTTGGGATCCCGATGCCAGGGCAAAGGGAGAAGTCCGCAGCGTAACTGGAAACATCTGGTCAGACGCCATTGAGCGCTGCCTGCAGGAGAACGGTTCTGTGTTCATTCCGATGATGCCTCAGCCGGTCTTCATCGATCGCCCGATTGTTCTGCACGGGGGCGACCGCCTGATAGTCCATCGGGAAACCCGCATCCTGCTCAAGCCCGACCGGGCCGGGACCTGCATGGTGCGCAACGCAGGCATTGTCTTCTCCCAGGATCGTCCGGTAACGATTGGTGCCGGCGCTGACAAGGGGATCCTGATCGAGGGGGGGATATGGAGCGATCAATGCAACGAAGGTTGCGGCAGGGGCGGGTGCTATGACCGGGAAGGCTCGATGCCGGGCTCGCACGGTATCTTTCTGCTGCACAACGTGTCCGGCATCGTGGTGCGCAACGTGCGCTTCCGCGACTGCTCGTCGTTCGCGATACAGCTGGGCAACGCCTCCGGTTTTGTCGTTGAGGGGATTAACCTTGATGAGACAGCAGACGGTATCCATGTTGAGGGGCCGTCGGTAAATGGCATTATCCGGCACATTTCGGGTAAAACGAATGACGACCTCGTTGCGCTGAATGCATGGGACTGGGACGACAGCAGCCTCACGTTCGGACCGATCACCGATGTGCTTGTCGAAGATGTGGAGGCCCTCCCTGGCTATACCTGGTCCGAATTGAGGCTCCTGCCTGGCACGAAGGTTTTTCCCAACGGCGAAAAGGTGGCTTGTGATATCCGCCGGTGCGTGTACCGCAACATACGGGGAATTCACACGGTCTAGATGTACGACCAGCCGAACATCGGTAAGCCAGAGCAGGATTTTGCCGATCCTATAGGCAGGTTCTCAGACATATTCTTTACCGATATTGACGTGGTCGGCATCAACAGGTCCGACTACTACGACAAGTCGTCGGACGGCGTCTTCGACATCTGTGCGGACGTCGATGTCATGTCGATACGAAATATTCGTTTCACATACACGCCCGGCGTGGCCGAAATGGCACCATACCTCGTCTCTGTCGGGCCCAAGGCCTGGACCCTGCCCAGGGGGCCTGCGCCACAGGCGGGATGGAAGGACGTTTTCAATCCTGATGCGAACCCCGTCGTGGCGAAACTGCGGATCGGGGACGTCCTCTTGCCTGATCCGACCGTGCCTGGTGCCTACGTACCCTGTAGTGACGTCACGAGGCTTGTGAATGTGCGAAAGCTGTCCCTCAACCCTGACTTACCACAAACCATGCCACGCGGTGGTACGGGATGCGGCCGTGTGGTAGATCTGCTTCATGACTAGACAAACAAAGGGGCCAGTCTTCCCTATTGGCTCCAGCTACGCATGCGGGGCTCTGCCCTGTGAGGGGCCGAAACCGCTTCACCGACAGAAGGTGTGAGTGTCGCCGCTGGCCAAGGCATCCGAGAGGGAGCGAGAGCAATCAACAGGGGACACGCCCTTAGCCCTCAACCCGCGCGGCGCGGGTCTCGAACGCCTGATTTCGACGTCCGGAGAAATCAAAAGAGAAGAAGACGAACCGCCGATGAACGCAGATAGGAAGACAAAGAAATGCGCTCAGCACAAAATCAGCGTTCATCGGCGGCTTCCTCGGATTGATACAGTTGAAGCAACGGTAACGTCCTGACAAATTGTGAAGTAACAAGTCTGTAGACAGGGTAAGGGGACAGCCAACTAGGGCGTGGTCCGTACGGCTCGATGCTCGCCGCCGGACACGCTCATGTTGGCCGCAGACCATGAACCGGCTAACAGGCGAAAACCCTCTTGACGGCGTGTAGTCGCGCGGCTACACTATAGACGATGATTGAGATACGTAGGACATAATAGGGACAGGCCCGATTGGGTGAGGAAGCGGAGGAACACTGGAGAGGGTGGGGTGGGTGAGGTGGCCGGGCCAGGCTGAACCTCTCAGTGGAAAACATCGTGGATTCAGCCGTTTG
>JBAXKQ010000212.1:0-4123 GCA_037135275.1 bacterium | reverse complement strand
CTTGCGGCCCTCCGGTTTTCAAGACCGGCGCGATAGTCCACTCTGCCACCTCTCCCGAAGGCTTAACGTTCGGAGGCGATCGACCACCCTATGGCGAATCCTATGAGTCCGCCGAAGATAGCCCCTGACCAGGGGCTGGATGTCATGGGTCAGCCGCCGCCGCAACGCGACATGACCTGCCCGAGAATTCCGCCGCCCACCGCTCCGCACGCCGTAAAGGCGATTGCAATGAAGAACTGTCTCATGGCCTCAGACTATCAGCATTCCTGTTTGTTGGTCAATGGGCTTCCGCAACTCGTGGGGGCGTACCCCTTGTCGCACAAGGTTTTGCAGCGCTGGCAGCCCTTTCCGTCCGGACCTGTGCCCGGGCTGTCGGGATCATCGGTGCCTTCTGACATTCCTGTGACATTGGACTTCATTGCGGGGTGGCCAACCCGAATCAGGAGGGGAATAGAAGCCGATCAGGAAAGCGGGCCACTTTTCTGGCTGTCGGAGGTGTTTTCTTGTGAGGGCGTGGCCGGAGGAGTCGTAGGCGTTTCGGCAAGGGCCATCCGGACGACCGAGATCAGTTCGCCATCTTTCAAAGGCTTCTCAATGAACGCCACGGCGCCCAGTTCCGCGGCCTTGGTCTGGAACCCCCGTATATTATGGTGCGCGGTCATGAAGATCAGGGCCATGCCGGTCGTCATCGGCAAGCTCCGGAGTTGGGCCGCCAAATTAAGGCCACTGCGTGTGGGCAGGGAAATATCCAGTATCACCAGATCCGGCCGGTGCTTGATGGCCATTTTTAGACCGGCCTCGGCATCGAGAGCGATAAAGGCTTCGTAGCCATTCGCCCTGAGTCGCGCGAAGAGCGCTAGGCCAATTTTTCGATCGTCTTCGACAATCAGTACCTTCTTCATTTCGGCACTCCACCACACTGGCCATGCTGCTGCATCTTCTCCGTCGTTCCACGTTTCCCTATTTTGCCGGTAGATCTTCGCCAAGCGCATGGCGGACATCCGAGAGTAATTCGCCATTACTGAAGGGCTTCAGGATGAATGCCACGGCGCCAAGCGCCGCGGCCCTTGTAACGAATTCGGGTTTGCGGCTGGCGGTGACGAAGATGACGGGCGTACTGGATGTGGAGATGATGTTCCGGATCTTTTCCGCCACATCAAAACCGCTGCCGCCCGGCAGGGAAATATCGAGGATCAGCAAGTCGGGCCGGAGTTTTACGGCCGCATCCAAACCGGTCAGGGCATCGTAGGCGGTGTGGACTTCGTAGCCATTTGCCTTGAGGCGTACTGCGATGGCCAGTGCAATCTTTTGATCATCTTCGATAATCAGTATCCGCTTCATCAGTACCCCCTGTTACGACATAGTTCCGATGTTGTCGCCGGCGACCAGGCAAACAACGCACTACCCAGACGGCGGTATGCGCCTGAGCACAGTGAAGAAGAAGGTGGTCCCTTTGTTCACCGTACTTTCCACCCACATGCGGCCACCATGCAGACGAACAATGCTATTGGCGATGTAGAGTCCCAGTCCCACCCCGCCCACGATGGACGTGTCGCTCTTCTTTACCTGGTAAAACCTGTCGAAGATCCGGTCCAGATGTTCAGGGGCAATCCCACACCCTGTATCACTGACTGAGAACCGGATCAACATCGGATTGTCCGAATCGTTGTCGACCCGCACGGTTATGGTGCCCCCTTCCGGGGTGAACTTCAGCGCGTTGCTCAACAGATTCGTGCACACTTGAGTGATCCGCCGCTCGTCCAGTGATGCGCTGCCTATGGAGGGATCGACTTCGTGGCGAAAGACAATACCCTTGGCCTGCATTGATGGCGCCATAGCATTCATGATCGTGGCTACCAGCGCTTCTATGGGTGTTTCCACCGAACGCAGTATCATTTTGCCTGTTTCCAGTTGCGTGGCCTCCAACAAGTCGCTGACGCAGAAATGCAGTTGATCGCAACTTTCCCGGATCAGCTGCAGATACAGTTTCTGGTCATCCGTGAGCGGACCGGCTATCCCGTCGAGCATGATGGATGCAAACTCGCGAGCGGAGGTCAAGGGCGTCTTCAGTTCGTGTGATACGGTGTGATAGAGGTCGTGCAGCTCGGCGTTGCGGCGATTCAAGGCTTCATTGGATGAAATCAGTGCCTCTTGAATGCGCTTGCGCTCACTGATGTCGACCATCACAGTCAGCAAGTATTGCTTCCCCTGGCTTGCGATGATCTCGCCCGAAAAGATGCCGTCAAGAGTGGAACCGTTTTTGCATCGGACCGTCATCTCGGAATCGACGAGATGCCCGCCTGGCAGCAGTTCCCTGGAGGCAGCTTCCTGCTGTTCCGGATTAGGAAAGAGTCCGAGTTCGGCGGGTGTCTTGCCGATGACCTCATCCTTGGAATAACCCAGCGCCTTCATGAAGGCATTATTGACGTCGGTGATACGCCTTTCCGGCAGCGACGAAAGCGCCATGAGGGCCGGGTTGTTGCGGAACAAGCACTCGAACCGTTGCTGAGCTTCCCGCTCGATGCTCAAGTCCTTGCTGATTCCGAAGATGCAGTCCGCGCCGTTCCAGCGGCCGGACCAAACGCGGGTTTCCACCGGAACAAGGGCTCCATCCTTGGTGGCCAGCGGGAGAGAACACGTTTCACGTTCGCCCCGGAACATGGCGGCAAAGATGGCCTCAGCTTCCCGTCGCTTGTCCGCAGGATGCATATCCATCATATGCATTGTGGAGAGTTCTTCAGCGCTGTAGCCAAGCGTTCGCGTGACGGCGATATTGGTGAAGAGGATGCGCCCGGCCGGCGTACCGACGAAGATCATGTCCGTCAGGCTTTCAAAGAAAGTGTGGAAATTGGCCTCGCTTTCCCTCAGGGCCTGTAGCGCCTGTTTGTGGGTGGTGATGTCCCAGTTTGTCCCGATCATGCGCAAGGGTTCACCGAAGTCGTCGCGCTGCACCAGGGCCAAGGCACGGATGTTGTGGATGCTGCCGTTCGGATGGACGATGCGAAACTCGGTGTCGAAGTCTTTCGTGCCGCGCAAGGCGAGCTGCATTTCGTCGTCGATTCGCTGGCGGTCTTCGGGGTGGACCCCGTTGCGCCAGGCATCGTAGGCGGCGCTGAACTGATCCGGCGTGAGTCCGTGAATCTGGAACGTATGGCGGTCCCAGATCAGCCGGTGTCCATAAAGCTGGAACATCTGGCTGTCCCAGACCAGCCGGTTGTTGGGCACATCCAAGTCCCAGATCCCGACGCCTCCGGCGCGCGCGGCCAGCGTCAGGCGGTCGGTCATCAGCCTAAGTTCCTCTTCGCGCCGTTTGCGCTCACTGATGTCTGTAAACACGACCACCGCGCCACAGACCTTGCCGTCCACGACCTGAGGAGACGACCAGTACTCAGCCGGGAAAGACGTACCATCTGCCTTCCAAAAGACTTCGTCGCCAACGTGCAAATCCCGGTTATCGTGAAACGCCCTGTAAATCTTGCAAGCGGGCATCGGTTTCCCGTTTGGATGGGAATGGTGTATCAGCAGATGCATATTCCTGCCAAGCAGCGCGTGCTGGTCGGGGTATCCCAGTATCTTGGCACAGGCAGGATTGGCGAAGGTGCAACTACCTTGGAGATCTATGCCGTAGATGGCCCCTCCGACGGAGTTGAGCAGGAGGCGCACCTGTGCTTCGCTCTGGCTCAATTCGTTGGTCCGCTCGACGACCAGATGCTCCAGGCCTTCGCGTTGAAGGCTTGTCAAGCGGATGACGACAGCGAGGGCGGCTGTCAGAGCCAGCCCGATAAGGACGGCCAGTATGCCCGCCCGCACCGGGTGCATTTGCATAAAGGCCGGCATCGCATGGGCGGTCAGGCGAAAGGTCTTGCCGAAGGCCAAGACGGGTCGCGTTGCCGAAAGTCCTGCAACTGTGGTCGCTCCGGCATCCCCGGTCGTGGCAAGCAGTTCTGGCCCAGCGTCTTTGTGCAGGAGCGAAAGCTCCATGAGTACCGCGTTGTCCATGATCCCGCTCTTTAACATGGTTTCCATGCTCAGTGTGGCCAGTGCAAACCCGCGCAGGCGCCTGGTATCATTGCCACCGAAAACGGGCCGGCACACCAGAATCCACTTCTGATTGCCAGTTTCC
>JBAXKQ010000211.1:0-4153 GCA_037135275.1 bacterium | reverse complement strand
CTACGCACAGGTCGCCGGCGTGGGCAGGTACGGGGAGGTGGTTGCGGATCTCAACCGCATCATCGTCCGCGCCGGTCTTCATCCGCGTCTTGGATGTTTCGCGGTCGGCGGCGACATAGATCGACAGGGCCTGTGGCAGGGGATCTTCGAGGGACTGCCGGTTCATGCCGTCCAGCGTTCGACCGTGTTCGATGCTGGCCCCGTTGTGGTTACAGCCCTATCCCCGGAGGATTCACGCAGGAGCAGCCTTATGGTTGCTCCCCAGGACAAACTGCACATCGTGCTGGGACATGCCCCTGATTTCAGCCTGTCGAACGTGGATGCGGATATCCTCCTTGCGGGACACACGCATGGCGGCCAGGTGCGGTTGCCTCTTCTCGGACCGATCCTTACGCTTTCACGCGTTCCACGGGACTGGGCGGCCGGACTTACGACCATATCGGAAGGAAGGAGCCTGCTCGTCTCCCGCGGCATCGGCATGGAACGCCAGAACGCGCCGCGCTTGCGATTCCTTTGCCGGCCAGAGCTGGTGATACTCGACGTGCTGCCTCTGATGAATTGAAGAGCCAGGGCCAGTCATCGGATTTCCGGTGACACACTGCTTTTGCAGAGTGCCTTGGTCTTGCGCCTGGTTAGGCGAGCCACCGGAGCCCGTAACCGTATGGGAAAGGGCATGGTGAGGTTCGACATGATCGCCGGAGTCACCTATGGTTGTTGTTGAAGGGTGGACATGATCATCAGTGCAAGCAGGCGGACGGATATCCCGGCGTTCTATGCGGATTGGTTCATGAACCGCGTCCGCGCCGGGTTCTGCATGGTCAGGAATCCACGGAATCCGAAGCAAACAACCTGGGTGTCGCTGGGGCCTGCGGACGTTGATGCGGTGGTGTTCTGGTCCAAGAATCCGGAGCCCATGCTCAGGCATCTCCACGAATTGGACACCATGCGGTTCCACTACTATTTCCTTTTCACGATCAATGATTATCCGGTAAGTCTCGAGCCGCATGTTCCGCCTCTCGCCGGAAGGCTGGCGACATTTCGCGATCTTGCCGGCAGGATCGGGAAGGGAAGGGTGGTCTGGCGCTATGATCCGGTCATCCTGTCAGCCTGTCTGGATGCCGCCAGCCACCGGCGCGCGTTTGACAAGATTGCCCGGAGCCTGGAGGGATACACACAGAGGGTGACAATCAGTATTGTTGACCTTTACTCCGGGACTCGACGGCGACTGGCTGCTGTGGAGAGGCTGACTGGCGACCGGTTCGTGCGTGACCCGTTCAGTCTGCCCCGGCTTGAAGACCTGGTCCGCGGCCTTTCATCAATTGCGGCGGACAGAGGCATGGATATTCAGAGTTGCGCAGAGGACGATCGGCTATCCCGTTTTGGAATCAACCCCGGCAAATGCGTTGATGACGGGCTCGTCAGTAGTGAATGTGGCATCACGGTTTCATCGGCAAAGGATCGCGGGCAGCGCGAGAAGTGCGGTTGCGTACGGTCGCGGGATATCGGCGCCAACGACTCGTGCGTTCATGGATGCGAGTACTGCTACGCGACGTCTTCCATGGAAAGGGCTGTTGCGACATACAACGCTCACGACCCCGAGGCTGAGTTCCTGGCAGGCTAGAGCAGCGGGAAGAAGGCGTGTCGGGAGCGCCGAACAGCCGTCATAACGTGCCTTGCTCTCCGCAACTCCTACGCTACCACTTTTCCTTGTGGACCGCGTCTTCTGTGTAGCGCGTGCGTGGGTGGGGAGTTGACGCTGGCCAGCCGGCAGAAATCACGGAAACAGGCGTGATTTCGTTCGGGATTCCAAGAACCATTCGCAGGTGAATGATGCGATCAGACCTCGGGTGCGCGCCAAGCCAGCAGGCACCGAGGCCGAGCGCTGTTGCCGCGAGGAGGATGTTCTCGATCGCTGCGCTGCAATCCTGCAGCATATACGATTCCTTCTGATCATGGGCCTTTGAAAGGTCGCCGCAGACGACAATTCCCAGGCCGGCGCTGGCCAGCATCTTGCCGTTGGGAAGGCCGTCGGCGAGTTTCTGCAGGGTGTTCCGGTCGCGAATCACAATAAAGTGCCAGGGGTCCGTGGCGCAGGCCGATGGTGCGGCCATGGCCGCTTTGACCAGGTCGGTCGCCATGTGTTCCGAAACTTCCTTGTCGGCGTACTGCCTGACGCTCCTGCGCGAGAATATGAAGTCAAGTTTAGGGTTCATATGGCCTCAATCAAGTCCGGTCGTTCACTGTACAGGTTGTAAGCGCATACTTGCCTTCGCCGTTGTAAGAGCCGGCAAGTATCATCATACCCCCCCCCGGCCAGACCACAGGCGTTGAAGGGGGTAGGCCATCCGCACAGGCTTGAACACTGTGTCGAGCGCTGCCGCGGGCCCGGTAATAACATAATCAGCAGGATCTGGCCGAACGGCCCTCGTGATCATTGCCTCAGGCCTTGCCCACTAATGATGGCGCAGAATTGCGTGAGGATGGGCCGCTCGCTCGCATAGCACATAAGCAACACTTGTCGCCGAACTCAGCGTTGGCGTTGCAGGCACAATGGGCACGACCCCCAAGCCTGAGAATACGCCGGGGGCTGCGCCTGAATGCTTCGAAGTTCTAGAATACCTTGGTCTTCTTTGTGTCCTGCTTCTGCTTTGTGGCCTTGGCCTGATTCGCGAGCTTCTGCTTCTGATCCTTGGCTTTCTCTTTCTTGCCCTTTGTGTCGCCCATGGTGCTGCTCCTTCACGACCTGTTTGCTGGTGCGGGGGGCGAAAACCCCTCGCTCTGAAGTCACTCTAGTGGAACCAGTCGGGGATATCAACAAGAAAGAAGGGAAAGTGCCGGCGGCGGTGGCGAGGAGCAGACCGAGAGCGCTTGCGGCCAGAAGGGAGAGAATCCTAGAAAGTTGCATCGTCCGACCTTAGCGGAAATCTGGGAAATGGCGAAGGGGAACCGGATTGAAAAAAGCTGTTAAGGAACTAGGCTGGCGGGGTGAAAAGTGGCACGATCGAATTACCGACAGAAAGTCCGACGCAGGAGGCTGACTTTTCGGAGGCTTTTGCCAAAGGGTGGCGGGTGCTGGTCTGGAATGATCCGATCAACCTTATGAGCTATGTGGTTTTTGTATTTCAAAAAGTATTAGGTTTCGATGAGCCCAAGGCGAAGAAGCATATGTTGGAGGTGCATGAGCAGGGGCGGAGCATGGTGGCGATGGAAACGCGGGAGAAAGCGGAGATGTACTGCCAGCGGTTGCAGGAGTTCGGTTTAAAATCGACTTTGGAGGTGGCGCCCGCATGAGGGTGAGTCAGGCGGAAACTGGGGATAGGCAAATTGAGTTTGCGGCTCCTGAGGCGGCACTTTTGCGGCAAGCGTTGCAGAGTACGGCGGAGGCGTATGAGACTGATCCGAGCGAGTTAGATCCGATGGTGGGGAATGCTTGGTATGGGCAGGCGGGTTTGCGGGAGGCGGGGATTCGTGGGGAAGATGCGGTGCATTGGGTGGCGGGTTTGCACGAGGCGAGGATGGGGAGAGGAGTGGCGATGAAGAGTTGGCTCAAAACGTTGCCTCCAGTCGGGCAAGCGGGGCGGTGGGTTTTGCCGAAAGACGAGGTGGAATCTTTTTTGGCGACGTGCAATGACCATCGGTTAAGGCGGGCGGCCGAGTTCGATTTGGGGGAGGGAGACTTGGAAGTGAAGGCAATGGAAAGGGCCAAAGGGGATAAACGGATCGCTTTAGTGGAAGTTCATTTCCTGGCCTGGATAATTGAACTCATTCTTCATGAATGAATTGCAAGCAATTCGCATCTCTTTTACTTGGAATTATGCGAATGGGTGCTAAGAATTCTCCCGCGCAAACCGAATGAAAAAACGTAACGATGTGATTGTGGTGGGGGCTGGACCGGCAGGATGTGCCGTGGCTCGGGCGTATGCTATGGCTGGACGGTCTGTGGTTTTGTTGGAGGCAGAGCCGGAAGGTAAAAGTCACAAGCGTTTTGCGGGCGAATGGCTCCATCCGCAAGGGGTGGATGCGCTGAAGAAACTTGGATTCGGTGCCATCACATCGATGCAGGGACGGCCGCGCGGGCGCGGTTTTGTAGTTTATCCTGGGCACGGCGAATCTCCGGTGAAGCTGGACTACGTGCAGGGTCAGCTCGGTTTGG
>JBAXKQ010000210.1:0-4220 GCA_037135275.1 bacterium | reverse complement strand
TTCTCTGTCGGAAATTTCCGTTCATTCAAGGATGAACAAACGCTGAGCCTGATCGCTTCGAAGCGGTTGGGCGATGCGAACGCCTTGCCGCATTGCGCGGCGGTTCCCGAAACTGATGAATCCGCGTTGCGTGTGGCGGCTGTCTATGGCGCGAACGGCGCGGGCAAGTCAAACCTTATACGTGCTCTCGGTGTCGTCGAGCAATTGGTGCTCCGCGGCACCCCCCCGGGCGAGCGTATCACCTTCGAGCCGTTTCTACTGGATCAGGATACACGGGAGAAACCCAGTTGTTTTGAGCTTCAATTTGTGCAAGACGGCCGGGTGTTTCGTTACGGCTTCGGCTGCGACGCCGAACGCGTTCACGAGGAGTGGCTCATTTTCTACGAAGGCCGGAAAGAGCGGTCGGTATTCACGCGTACCTCGTCGGACAAGGGAGCGGTCCAGGTGGAACTCGGATCCGCTTCCGAACAAGCCAATTTCCCCTCCCGTCTGAAGGCGCTGGCGGAAGTCGGCGCGCGGCCCAACCAGCTCTTCCTCACGGAGGTCGTGAACCTCGATGACGCTGGCGCCCAGGGGCCGATCTGCCGACAAGCGATCAACTGGTTTGCATCAACCTTAACCATCATTGGTGCAGGCGCACGGTTCAAGAAACTGGCGGAAGCGCTTGCATCGAACACGGGCCTGGCTGATTTTGCAGGGCAGTTTCTCAACGAGGCGAACACTGGCATTACCGGATTGAAAGTCGAAACGCGCGACATTCCTCGGTCCAGTTTGCCGGGCCTCTCGGATGACTTTTGGGAGAAGATCGATCAGGGCCTTTCAACGGGTGCCCCTCTGCGGATCCCAGCTCCTGACGGGTTGGAACTGTATGCGGACAAAGTTGATCGGAATGTGATAAAGTCCCGCCAGATCACCGCGCTTCACGGTGCGGCCAAGGGAGGCCATGTTTCCATGCCGCTTCATGAGGAATCGGACGGATCCCAGCGGCTTCTCAATTTGTTGCCTGCGCTTTACAAGGTGAAGTCGGATGGTGGCGTATTTGTCATTGACGAGATCGAACGGAGCATGCACCCGATTTTGGCTCGAAAGTTCGTCGAATTCTTCCTGAAGGCGGCCCGGGGGAGCAACAGCCAGATCATCTTCACGACACACGAGTCGACGTTGCTGGATCTTGAGCTTCTGCGTCGGGACGGTATCTGGTTCACCGAGAAGGATGAAACGGGCGCGACCCGGCTCTACTCCCTCGCCGAGTTCAAGGTGCGCAGCGACCTGCGCATCGACAAGGGCTACCTGCAGGGGCGGTTCGGGGCGATCCCTTTTCTGGGCGGCATTGACCACCTCATCGAAGCCGCCGCCCGCACGGAGGATCCCGCATGACCCTCCGCTGCCGAAAGTCCCGTGCTCTGGATGAATCCTGTTTGTGCGACGGGTCACAGGTATCGAAGCAACTCTTCAACGAGAAGGTGTACCATCGTTGCCGGGTTTTGTGCGTGCGGGGGCTTTCTGGCCTGCCTGCGTAATGCGTTCTTTGCCCGCTCAATAGCTTGTGGAGTGTATCGCATCAAGAGAGGAAACATGTCGTCGGCGTTTTTTCTGTATGGCCGGTCAACCCCGCACTGATCCTTAATGTGTTTTTCAAGCATTTATCGAATGATTGTGATGGCAGTGTGGCACGTGTGCTCATGGCGTTTCCTCCGCAAAAGGAAACGCTCCAATATAAGGGACGGCGCCATACTGCCCGCCCAGATAATCCTTCTCAAAAGAAGCGTCATTCCGGATCGCGCGTCCGTCATTTTTGAATTCGATTAACGAATAGACATGCGTCGCTTCAGCCTTGTCCTTTTCAACAAAGTAGATCTGATCACGCCTTAACAGGAGTTCATCTTTTTCCGTTTCGGGGTTATAGACTTTGAAACTCAACAGATTCGTGTCGTGCGTATTGAATACCAGTTGTGCATTTTTCGAGTTTGATTTCGCGCTGTTGAACAACCGGACAATATTTCGGGTGAGCACCGGATGAATGCGCGCATCCATCTCGTCAACGAACAGTACCTTCCCGTTGTTCAACGTGTCGATAATCGGACCCGCCAGAGCGAACAACTTACGTGTTCCAAGAGACTCCATGAAGAACGGTAGCTGAATCTCGCCGCATACATCATCGGTATCAGAATACTTATGATGATGAGAGCGTATCTCCAATCGTGATCTGGTGCGACGCGACGATCCAATCTCCGTTCTTTCCGCGTCTTGTTTCAACTCAAGAATACTCAGATCGTGGATACTCGTATCCGCCGCCTGGAGAAAATAGAGAATATCCTTCTTCAGGGAACCATCCATGACACCTCGAGAAGAATAATCGGGTGAAATACTCTCGCCCGATATCGTGTTGATTGTCTTCGCAAACAACTGGATCATAGGCTCCACTTCCTTGACGGCCAGTAACGCGCAAGTGGAGAGAAAGAGCGCGTTCGCGCGCGTATGTACGACGACGCTCTCCGCCGTTTTGAAGTCGCTGGTCACATCAATCGTGTCTTCTCCATTATTTAAGGCACGGCGAAACAGAGGCGTTGCTTTGTTTTTCTGTAACGGCTTTTTGAACAGCCATTCGCCGACGACCGCAGCGCGAGTGACTTCAAAGCCATACCGGTAACCATTTTCCCCCAGCACAAATTCAATCTCGAAACAGGATGGGGCGTTGCTCGTGGAATCGCGCAATAAAAAAGGAATGATTGGAATCTCTTCCGAGGATTGAGTGTCTTTAGCGGAGTTAATGATCAACCCCTTTAAAAAACGGAATGCCTCCATCACGTTTGATTTACCGCTTGCATTCGCTCCATAAAGCGCAATGCTTTTCAACAGGCGCTGGCCTCCCGTTTCAAAGGTGTTTTCGTCCATGCGCTCTTTGCAAGTTTTAACGGCGCCAAAATCCAGCGTCTGCCGATCCCGCATGGATAAAAAGTTCTGGACGGAAAAACGGATCAACATAGTACACCTCTCAAGAAACCGAGATAACCGTAAACCGGAATAATTATTTCATATTCATGATGGCCTTGCAACTTGTTTTTGCGAAATTATCTCAATCTGGCTATTTCTCTGGCTATTTCGTGCCTCCTATTGCGATGGCGCAGAGGGCCATCAACGGTAAGACGGGAAAAGAAATGAAGCGCCCTCCCGCGCAACCTCTCCTTGTCTTGCCATGTCTTCCCTAGGATTGAATGTGAACCTCAGGCAACGAGGGAAGGCCCATCCCTCGACGATCTGCTTTGCTTGCGCGAGAAGCTGGGTGAGGACAGCAAGCGCACCATCGACGCACAACACTTCCCGATGTCCGCGATTCGCGAAGCTGTGGCACGGGCCGAAACGGCAGACACAAGCCCCGGTGATCGTTGGCCGCAATCCACCGGGACACACGTGTACAAGGTGGTGAAGAAGCTGGTGTGACGGACGGAGCAACCTCTTACAAAGCAACCTGCAACCACTCGTTGGGCCGTTTTTTCAAGGGCCAACAGGATGCGATAGGTCGGCTGGCGATGCTATTTCCACGCACCAGCGGTTCATGGCCAGGCACATCGTACGCGTGAGAGTTACGGCTGTAGGTGACGGGGGACGGCAGGAGAGGATCAGGAGCCTGCCCTGCACACAGAGGTCGAAGTAATGACCATGCGGTTTGAAGTAGCGGTCGAAGCCGTCCGGCTTCAATAGGATGACCGACCCGCCAGCATCCAGTGCGCTCCGCGCGGTCTCCTTCTCTCCCGGTGAGATAAACGGCGAGACGAGCACGCCGCCCGATCTCACCCACTCGACAGCGTCCCGGCGCAACGCATCGAGCGCGTCCGCCGCAAGGCTTCTGGACACCTGCAACGCGTGGAGTTCCGGCTTGTCGAGGAGGAAGAGGTTGCCGTATCCGCTCCAGGTCTGGTCAGGCGGCAGGCGGGAGTGGCGGAGGTCGTTGGCGCGAGTGAAGAGATTGGGATGGGCTTTTTTGAGGCAATAGCGCCTGGGATTGTCCTTCATGTAGTGGATATAGGCATCAAGCGCGCCGCGACGCCAGACGGCCAGATCGTGATATCCCGGAGTCCAGACATTCAAATCCGGATTGCCGTACTTCTTTCGCAGCGCGGAGGTGACCTGGGACTTGAAGGCGCGCAGCGGCACGCCGACGGGCTTCTCCATTTGCTCTTTCACCCGCAGCAAGCCGTGGAGATGGTCGGGCATGATGA
>JBAXKQ010000209.1:0-4220 GCA_037135275.1 bacterium | reverse complement strand
GGGTCGGCGCCCTGCGCACGCATGATCGCAACCCGGGATCCGCGGGGACCCCAGATCGCGGGATCGGTCGGGCCAAACATGGCAACTGTCGGCACATCGAGCGCCGCCGCCAGGTGTGTTATGCCGGAGTCGTTGCCGATGTAGCACCTGCAGGCTGCAACCAGCGCGGCCAGCGCCAGGAGATCGCGGCCTGATACCGCGGCGAACTCCCGCAGAGCATCCACCAGTTCGGCCTTCACGCCGGAATCGGCTTCGCCGAATGTGAAAACGGATTGAATCCCGCACTCGTCGCGCAGGCGACGGGCCAGGGCGACAAACCAGGCCGCCGGCCAGTTCTTCCTCGCACTGCCGCTGCCGGGATGAATCACGATCACCCCCCCGCCTTCCGGCTGGCCGGCCAGCCTGGTGAGCTGCCTTCTGCCTTCTTCGACAAGGTCGGCCGGCAGCCTCAGGCGCGGCACGACCGGCAGCTTGACGGGAATTGCAAGCGCCTCCAACGGCCTCACCATCCAGTCGGCGGCATGGCCTTGCGCAACCAGGGGACCGCCGCAACCCACGCTCGCCGCACCGGCGCCAGCCAGGTTCTCCAGTACCACACCGTCAGGGTCGCTTATGTAGGAGACAACCTCATCGCCCGGTTGCACAAGCCCCCCAAGTTCACCCATCCTCCATGCGCCCGGCACAAAGAGCGCCGAGACGGCAACCTCGTCTATCGACTCAAGCCTGTCGGCAAGGCGGCAGGCAAGTGCCAGGGGCGCCATCCTCGGGTGGCAGTAGAGAACAAGGCTGGATGTGGGCCTGCATTGCCGTATGGCTTTGAACAGTGGGGTTGTCACGATAAAATCCCCGACCGCCCCTCCGCGGAATACTACTACACGCCGGCTACCGGAAGACATCACACAGCCTCACAGTTCAACGCAGTTCCAGGGAATATACAATCAGACCACCCGCCAAGGCAAATACAGCATTGTTGGGCAGTCGGTCACCACAGTCCGCATCTGCAAGCAGTGCCGGCACTCCGCTGCCGGAAGACCGGATATTCGCGCAAAGAGAGAATCGGGAGGACTGTCCCCGCATGGTTCTCCGCGAAATCGCGTCAAGGCGCGCGCGGTGGACGCACAAACAGGCGCAGCGTGATGACAGCCAGAACCGCAACTGATGCCGACCCCGCGAATGCCACGAGGCTTCCCCACGAGTCCCACACGGCCCCAAATGCGACGTTCCCGGCCAGCGACGCCAGGCCGATTGACATGTTGTACTTTCCGAAAGTCAGGCCGCGCCTGCCCCCGGCATATTCAGCAACAAGTGCTTTCTCGGCGCCCTCGACCAAGCCATGTGACACCCCATACACGGCGGTGAGGACAAACAGCTGCGCCGTGGAGTCGGCGAACCCGATGGCGCCCCACGTCAAGGCATACGCTGTCCATCCGGCTGTTAGAAGATTCCTTTTCCCGAACCTGTCGGCGAGGCGGCCGCCAGCCGTTGCGAGAGAAGCTTTTACCATATGCAGCGTCAACCAGAGGAGTGGCGCCAGCGCTGCGACCGGCTGTATTTCATTCAGCTTGAGCAGCAGAAAGAAGTCCGTCGCATTGGCAAAAGCGAATAGGACGACAGCCGCAAGTACAGATCCAAGTCCACCCAGCGGGCGGGCTGGGGCCGTGGCACGTGGCGAGGCCTGCAGAATGCGTGGTGGTTCCGGGGTGAGCGCCAGCGCAATAACGGCTGCCACGCCTGGAACTGCGGCCAGCAGGAAGATGATGCGCATGGCGTCGACCTGCGACTTGCCAACCCCTGCAACAAGCAGCCACAGAAGGCCGGCACTGAGCATTGTCCCGATGGCCGCGCCCGCGTGGTCCATGGCGCGATGGAAACCGAAGGCCCGCCCATGAATGGATGGATCTGCGGTGTCCGCAATCATGGCGTCTCGCGGACTTGTGCGCACACCCTTTCCAACCCTGTCGAATACGCGCACAGCAAGGGCCTGCCACGGAACCATGACAAAGCCCATCAGTGGCCGTATGATCGTCGACACACCATAGCCGATCAGCACCATCGGCTTCAGACGTGCGCGTCTGTCGGCCATGACGCCGCTGCCGTACTTCAACGCGCTCGAGACCAGCTCCGCCACGCCCTCCACCGCGCCCACGAATGTCTTTGTCGCACCCAGGGATGACACAAGGAATACTGGCAGAAGCGGGACAATAGCCTCGCTGGAGACGTCTGTGAGCAAGCTGACAATCCCCAGCCCGATCACGGTTGCCGGGAGCTTCGGCCGTGCTGGCCCCTCCCCTCCGTCAGTACGCCTCTTCAAGTTCATCGGCATCCTTTCACAGCGGGGTGGAGTGTACCGCCAAACTCGAGGATCTCAAATGAAATTGCAGAAGCGCATTACCTCACGATCATGACAGGCGCGGGGGCTGCCGTCCGCCTTCGCGCAGACGCTACGGCGTGACATGTCGGCAGATTTCGCGAGCGGAGGGATTTTGCGCCAGGTCGGATCCAGGAACCAGACCGCCCGGCACCCCGCCGGAACCCTCTCCACTTAGGTTGAGGGGGGCCTGTCCCTGGTTGGCCCTGTTTGGCCTACTTGACGATGTTGTCACGCGGCTGGTGAGCCGAAATGGATTGCCCAAACACCCGGCCCTGGGATACGATGGCTAAGTCGTTGTCGCGGACAGGGCCTTTTCCCATGCTTATGAACACCTTGCTGGACGCTGCGGGAGTCTTGTTCTTCTGCACAGCATCACTGCTGGCGGTGATCAGTCTCGTTGCGGCCCACCCACACCGCCTGGCGAGACCGGCGGTATTCTGGCTCGTTGGGCTCGGATGCGCATCACTGCTCTCCGCGCTCGTCGTCCAGGGCGTGAGCACCGGCCGGATCGTTCCGCTCCTCAACCGGTTCGATGCCACTGCCGTCTATTCGGTTTTCCTCATGATCGCAGGCATGTTCTTTCTCAGAAGCCGCCGCACCCAGGGCGTCATGGCAATCCTGGCGCCGTTCGCCACTGTCCTGCTGGCACTGTGTCTCCCTTCCTCCGGCGCGAAGGCAGCACCGGTGCCGCACGCAGTCCCCGGCGCGGCACTGGTGCTGCACCTCGTGGCGGCATTCGCCGGGTATTCGGTTTTCAGCCTGGCAAGCATCCTCGGGTGCGCGTACCTCATCCAGGATCACAACCTGAAGCACCGCCATTTCGGGACCATCTTCGAACGCCTGCCCGCGCTCGAAACCCTTGACCACCTCATATCGCGGCTGATCGGAATCGCGCTCCTGCTCCTCACCATTTCACTGGTGCTGGGCTTCTACCTGATCTACGAGAGCGGCAGCGGGCCGGAGTGGTTTTCTGACCCGAAGGTGGTGGCGACCATGGTCACGTGGGCTATCTGCGCGCTGCTTGTGCACATGTGCGCAAACGTGGGCCAGCACGGCAGGCGCGTGGCGCTGCTGGCCGTCATCGGCCTCATTTTTGTCCTGTTCTCGATGGTAGGTATTCACCAGTTGGCAAACAGCATCCACGATTTTGTCTAGCTCTACGGCAGCCGGACTTTAATATGAGATTTTCGGTAATAGGTGTGAATTTCCGCACAGCGCCCGTCGAAATACGGGAGCGCGCATCCTTCACTTCAACGGACATTCCCGCCATGCTGCAGCGGCTGGCTGAAACGTTTCCAGGTTCCGAGGCGGCGCTGCTGTCGACATGCAACCGCACTGAACTCTACACCGCCGGAATCGACACTGACGCGGCAAAGGAAACAGTCATACGGCTGCTTCTGAGGGAGGCCAGCGACGACGGCCTTGCAGAAGCCGCCAAGCACTTCTACACAAAGAGGGACATGGCCGTGGCCGAGCATCTGCTGACCGTGGCCTCCGGCCTGGACTCGATGGTCGTTGGCGAGACGGAGATTCTAGGGCAGGTCAAGCAGGCATACATGCTCGCCAGGCAAACATGGTCGAAGGGCAGATCGCTCGACTCGCTTTTTCAAAGCGCCTTCCGGGTCGCAAAGCGCGTACACACCGAGACGGATCTCTCGCGCGGCCGGGTTTCGGTCAGCTCGATAGCCGTTGAGTTCGCCGAGAGACTCTTTGAGAATCTCGGCGACAAGACCGTCATGATCATTGGCGCAGGGGAGACAGCGGAACTCGCTCTCAAGAGCCTGATCGAGAGGGGCGCGCGGGATGTGCTGGTTCTAAATCGATCACTGGACAAGGCAAACGCCCTGGC
>JBAXKQ010000208.1:0-4243 GCA_037135275.1 bacterium | reverse complement strand
GCCATGCCATCGATCAGCCGCAGAAACCGCAGCAGGTCGAGGATCCGGTCCACCCTGGCCGACGGCACGGTGATCAGCAGGTGACCGCCGGGCTTGAGATGAGCGGCACACTCCCGGGCCAGTCGCGCAAGCTGATCCGGAGGGATATGCTCGATCACCGCCAAGAGGGTGATGGCGTCGAACGGCTCATGACTCGGAAGCGCGTCTGGAAATGTCCCGCGGATCAGACGGAAATGAGGGCGATCGACAGGCTCCACCAGGGCACTATCCAGACCTACGTAATCACCGAGCCCCGGAATACGGCGGAACAAGACGCCATCGGCGCAGCCAATATCCAGCACGCGGCTGCCCGGCGGCAGATAGGGACGCACCTGAGCCATGCGCCTGTTTTGAATGAACCGGTCCAAGGCCTTCATGGGTTCAGCCCTTTCGCTGGGTGTTCACTCCCAGCCCCAGCACGCTGAGAAAGAAACTGGACAGGATTGTCTGGACCCCTAAGGCGAGGCAGACCCCGGATGGAATAATCACCCGGAGAAGATGCCGCGGATCCATCTCGCCAAAGCTCTGTCGATCCCAGAGAATGAAACTGTAGGCCGAGCCGGTTAGCCCCAGCGCCAGCAACGCCCCGCCGACGACCAGACCGACCTCAAGGGTAAAATAATCGAAGAGCCGGTCCAGCAACCGGTTTTGCGGAATCAATCCCGAGTTGGCGGCAAAGATCTTGCTGAAGGTGGCAAACAAGATGGCTTGGTAGCCGATCAACACCGCGATGCCGGCGAAGAAGAGCGTGTGAACATCGAGCGTCACGCGGCCCACGTGAATGGGCCCTCGCAACAAGCACAGCCCAACCACGAGTCCGGCCAGCATACACGCCACACCTGGGTAGAGGAACAGCCATCGCGGACTGTAGAGCAGCATAAACCGCAAATGTCGCCAGCCATCGCGCCAGGGCCGCAGGTGCGGCGGACGATCACGCCCATCCTTCGCGAGCGTGGCGGGCACCTCGATCATCCGCATGCCGAGCAGCGCGGCCTTGATCACCATTTCGGAAGCGAACTCCATTCCGGTCGTCCGCAGGTCCATCCGCTTGAGGGCCTCCAGCGAGTAGCCGCGGATGCCGCAGTGAAGATCCCGCGCGACGGTGCGGAAGAACAGTCGGCCGATTCCGGACAGCACGGGGTTGCCGATCATCCGGTTCTTCCACGGCATGGCGCCAGGTTTGATACAGCCGGCGAACCGGTTGCCCATCACGAGGTCGTAGCCGTCACGCAGTTTCTCCACAAAGGGCATCAGGTTTCCGAAGTCGTAGCTGTCGTCGGAATCGCCCATGATGATGAAACGCCCGCGGGCAGACAGGCTGGCCGCATGCACGGCCGCCCCATAGCCTCGAATCGGAACGTCAACCACCCGGGCGCCGTGGCGCCGGGCAATCTCCTGGGACCCGTCGATCGAGCCGTTGTCGCCAATGACGATCTCTCCGCACACGCCAGCCGTTTCCAGAAACGACTTTGCCTTGCGGATGCATCTTTCCAGCGTCAACGCCTCGTTCAGGCAGGGCATCACGATGGTTAGCTCGATCCCGTCGGTGGACGTTTCGATGATCATAGTGATCAGACATCGCTTTCCGGATGCCTCGGTCGGCCACGGCTCGTTCCGCCACCTGTCGCAGGCTCAGGTTAAACACGGCCAACCGGGGTCTCGTCGGGCAGAGGGCTTATTCCGCATCAAGCGCGTCGGAGATCGCGTCGGACACGTCCATGTTGGTGAACACGTCCTGGATGTCGTCGAGGTCTTCGAGGGCGGCGATGAACTTGTTGACGGATCGAGCGACGCCGATGTCGCTCACCGCAGCATGGGCCACGGGAACGAGGCCGACGCGCGAATTCTCCTGATCAAATGCGATGCCAGCCTTTTCCAGCGCCTCGCACACGGCGGAGTAGGAGGAAGGCTGACACGTGACGGTATACCCGCCCTCTTCGGTCACCATGTCGTCGGCGCCCGCGCCGAGGGCGACTTCCATGATCTGATCCTCCGTGATCGCTCCGGACGGAATCATGATCGTTCCCTTGCGCTCGAAGTTGCGCGAGACCGAACCGAGGGTGGCAAAATCGGAGTTGTTCTTCTTAAAAACGTTGCGTACCTCGGCTGCGGCGCGGTTCTTATTGTCGGTGAGCACCTTGACGACGAGGCCGACGCCGCCGGCGGCGTACCCCTCATAGGTGATCTCCTCGAGAATGTCGGCGGCGAGTTCGCCGGTGCCCTTCTTGATCGCCCGGTCAATGTTGTCATTCGGCATGTTGACCGACTTGCCCTTGGCGATCAGCGTGCGGAGCGTCGGATTGTTACCGGGGTCGCCGCCACCCTGTTTGGCGACAACCGTCATTTCCTTGGCGAGTTTGCTGAAGATCTTGCCGCGCTTGGCATCCGCCGCGCCCTTCTTGTGCTTGATGGTTGCCCATTTACTATGACCGCTCATGGTGTCTCCCCGTTTCTTTAACGCTTCCGCGCCTCAACGCGTGTTGTGTCAGTTGAAAGCCGTCTCTTCCTCACCGTCCCACCGCCCCCGCGCCGGCGGGCATGTCGCATCCCAGCAGATCGTGCGGAGCCTCGGCCCCGTACTCCTGCACCCATCCATTCTCAAAGCCCAGCTTCTCAAACGCCTCGGTTACGCGCCCGTACTCTGCGGCGGTTACCGGGCGGTCCCACCCGGGCTTGCCGAGCGCCTGATGCACCGGCGTGTACTGCGACATCACGCTGATGTGGACGCCCACACCCACATGCGCCGCCAGCCAGTTCAGGCTGTCAACCGCCTCGTCGGCCCGCCCCGGCAGCACCAACAAACGACAGATGACGCCTCGTCTCGCCGTGCCCGCCGCATCGACCTCCAGCGGCCCCAGATGCTCCCAGAGCCACTGCACACATGCGCGTGCAGCCTCGACATACGTGTCGCATGCGGAAGCCTCGCGCGCCGTCTCGCGCCGCGCATAACGCAGGTCAACCAGCGCGATGTCGAGGAGGTCGGCATGCGCCGACAAAGTCTCCGGCAGTTCAAAACCGGACGTATTATAGACAAACGGCAGACGAATGCCAGCCTGAATTAACGGACGCGCTGCCTCGCGTATCCACGGGAGCCAGGGCGTGGGCGAGACGAGGTTCCAATTGTGGCACCCCTGTTCGGCGAGCTGGCGCATCCGGGCGGTCAACCCGGGCACCGCGATGTCTTCTCCCTGCCCCCCCTGGCTCCAGGGATGGTTCTGGCAGTAGATGCAGCGCAGGGTGCAGTGCGAGAAGAAGAGCGTGCCCGACCCTTGGGTTCCTGAAATCGGCGGCTCCTCGCCCAAGTGCGGCCCGTAACGGAACAGCCGGGGCACGGCGCCTGCCTGGCAGAAGCCCGTCTCTCCGGCCAAGCGGTTCACCCCACACCGGCGCGGACAGAGCGCGCACGACGCAGCAGCGGCCAAAGGATCGGATGCCCGGTGTTCGGTCGAACCTGCCTCGATTGCTTGATTATGGGTGGAAATCCTGCTCATAGCGGTGAATGCATGCCGATCAGTATGCCAGAAACAGGGGACGGATGTCCATATTCGACTGTACGGATGTGCCATAATTAGAATGGCTGATGGGGTCCGAAAGGGGCTTGCACAACCGCGCATTCCGTGTCACACTGGCGCTCTGTTCACAGGGGAAAATCGGGGGCGGCTGTGCAGCCTTCTTCAAACGGGAAGCAGCAAAAGGAGCGACGATGGGCGATTCACATTACGAGAGTTTCATGGGCCTGGGACCCAAGCGGATTGCACACACCGAGCACTGGTCGAACCCGGATGCCGAGACGCACATATCGGGAATCGACTACTATGCCCACCCCCGACTGTGCCGGCTTAAGTTGCGAGAACAGTGATTTCCGCAGCGAGGATGTGATCTATGAGCGCTTTCGCAAAAGCTTTCCTGCCGAATGGGGGGATCGGGCGATCCCGGGGGCGCCGTCCCAGACCGGCTTCTACAACACATTGTTCATGTGGCCCCTGCTCGTCTTCGGCTATCAGAACTTTCTAGGTCATGATGTGTATTGGTAATCATATTCCGTTCAATGTGCCTCCGGAAGCGGTGAAGCGCTACCTCGATCTCTCACAGGAGCTGGCATATCGGTGAGGCCCTACCGGAGGAACGCATCCGCGAGAAGGCCGACTGAACCCTGATCCCTGAACCAGCCCGATTGGCCGAAGTGTATACGAGAGTAGGCAGT
>JBAXKQ010000207.1:0-4256 GCA_037135275.1 bacterium | reverse complement strand
AAGTATAGTCCGAAAAACAACACAACAACAAGCTATGGAATACGGAAAGGGGAGCGTTGCATTTACTATGGATGCAGCAACGAAAGCGAAGATCAAGCAGGAGTTTCAGATTCACGAGCGCGATACCGGCTCAAGTGAAGTGCAAGTGGCTTTACTGACTAAGAGGATTGATGAGCTCACCGAGCACCTCAAGACCCACAAGAAGGACCACAGCTCCCGCTACGGCCTCATCAAGATGGTGAGCGCTCGTCGAAGTCTTCTTGACTATGTCAAGAAGAAGAACGAAGAAGCCTATCGCGACCTGATCAAGAGGCTCAAGCTCCGGCGCTAGCCGAAGACAAGGCCAGTCAGGGCATGCCAGGCATTCACATGATCGTTCCAAAACAACGACCCCAGTCGGATTCCGACCCGGACAGGAAAGGAAAACAATGAATGGTGCAAAGTCAGTTGAAGTTGAGGTAGGCGGCAAGACAGTGACGCTGGAGACAGGCCTCCTGGCACTCCAGGCCAATGGCGCGGCAACCGTGAAGCTCGGCGACACGATCGTGTTCTCGGCTGTGACGGCCGGCAACAAGCCCAAGGAGGGGCAGGACTATTTCCCCCTGCAAGTTGAATACCGGGAGAAATACTATGCAGCCGGCCGCTTTCCTGGCGGATATATCAAGCGCGAAACGAGGCCGTCTGAGAAGGAAATCCTTTCGGCGCGCCTGACCGATCGTCCGATACGTCCGCTTTTCCCGGAGACGTACCGCAACGAGGTGCAGATCAACAGCACTCTCCTGTCCTACGACAATGCAAATGACTCCGACACGCTCAACATTGTGGCCGCCAGCTTGGCCCTGACCCTGTCGGAACTCCCCTTTCTGGGCCCTGTCGGCGCAGTGAGGGTAGGACGTGTGGATGGCAAGTTCGTCATCAACCCCACGCACGATGATCGAGCGAAGAGTGATTTCGACATGGTGTACGCCGCGACCAGAGAGTATCCGCTTATGATCGAGGGCGGTGCAAACGAGATGTCAGAGGCGGACATCGTCTCCGCAATGCGTGCCGCTCACGTGGAAACGACCAAGCTCATTGACGCGCAGCTCAGGCTCCGCAAGATTGCCGGCCTTCCGGACAAGAACGTCGCTGACTCCAAACGCGACCCTGCCCAACTCGAGGTGGCCCGCGGGATAATCGGCGCAGAGCTCACTGACGCCCTTGTCATCGCCGACAAGTGCAAGCGCCAGAACGCTGTCTCAGCGGCCAAGGAAAAGCTCCACGAGGGGCTGAACCAGAAGTATCCCGAGATGACCGATGTGCAGTTCGCGGACATCTTCGACGATCTCAAGATTGACCTCGTGCGCCGAAACGCGCTGGACAAGAGTCGCCGTATCGACGGCCGCGGTTTCGACCAGATCCGCCAGCTCGCCGCCCAGGTAAGCGTCCTGCCGCGAACCCACGGTTCATCCCTCTTCAACCGGGGAGAAACCCAGGCGCTGATGATTGTGACCTTGGGCTCGAAGTCCGATACTCAAAGGATGGATGCTATCGCGGGCGGCCCGGAAGAAAAGAAGTTCATGCTTCACTACAACTTCCCCCCCTACTCTGTCGGTGAGGTCGGAAGGCTTGGATCCACGGGACGCAGGGAAATCGGGCACGGCGCCCTCGCGGAGCGCTCGCTTCGCCCTGTAGTACCCGAGGATTGTCCCTACACCATCCGTCTCGTCTCCGAAATCATGGGTTCAAACGGTTCCAGCTCAATGGCCTCCGTCTGCGCAGGCACGCTGGCCCTGATGGATGCTGGCATCCAGATCCGGAAGCCTGTGGCGGGTATTGCGATAGGCCTCTTCTCCGACAGCACCAGGGCCAAAGTGGCCATGGACATGATCGGCGATGAAGACCACTGCGGCGACATGGACTTCAAGGTTGCCGGTACCAGGGACGGCATCACCGGTTTCCAGGTGGATCTGAAGATACGCGGTTTGAACTGGGATCTTGTCGAGGCCGCTTTCGCAATGGCGCGCACCGGCAGACTGCAGATTCTCGACTTCATGGGATCCGTGATCGAGAAGTCGCGAACTGAAATATCCCCGTACGCTCCCAGAATTCACACGATGAAGATCGATCCGGAGAAGATCGGCGAACTGATCGGACCGGGCGGCAAGAATATTCGCCGCATCACCGATGTCACCGGCGCCCAGATCGACATCGATGACGATGGGACAGTGAGTATCTTCGCCACGAACAAGGAAGCCATGGCCATGGCAGTCCAGGAAGTCGAGTATGTCGTCGCCGAGGTGCAGGAAGGCATGACGTACGACGGCAAGGTCGTGAGCATCATGCCCTTCGGCGCGTTTGTGGAAGTGCTTCCCGGCAGGGATGGCCTTGTTCACATCAGCGAATTGGCTGATTTCCGAGTCAATAAGGTTGAGGATGTCTGCAAGATCGGCGACCAGATGACGGTCAAGTGCATCGGTGTCGACGATCGCGGCCGTGTCAGACTCTCCCGCCGTGCAGCCATGCAGGACCGTGACGCCGCATCTTCCGGCACCACGCAGCCAGCTAACTGATTGGCAGGGCGACAGATTGTGGCCGCTTCCGTGCGGCCATGGACTGAGTGAACGGTTCGGAGGGATTGGTGCGTCGGCGCACCTTTCCTCTCCGGCCGAGGCTGGCCGGAGGTTGTGCTGTGAGGAATTCCCATGGCAGATGACCCAGCAACTCAGGGTACTACACCCGATCCTTGTCGTCATATCACAGGACTCTGGCTGCGTCAGTTAGTCTCTCTTACTGCGTTTACGGCTCTCGACCTCATCCGCCAGCCCATCTGTATTCTTTTGACCTCAGCATGTGTCATGCTTACGGCGCTGTCCGCGGTGCAGGCTTTCCAGTTCGGGGAGGATGGCAAGTTCGCGCGCGACAGCGGCCTTGCCCTGCAGTTTATCTTCGGCTTCCTCGCGGGAGCCTACGGCGCATGTACAACCCTGAGCGGCGAGATCAGAAGCGGAACAGCGCTGGTGGTACTGAGTAAACCGGTTGGCCGCGAAGTCTTCTTCACCGCAAAGCTTGCCGGCATAGGCATATTTGTAGCCCTGTTTTCAGCGTGCGCGATATCGGCAAGCCTCCTCGCAGAAAGGGCGGCACCACAACTCTACGTCACCGACCGGCCGGCCCTGTTCCTGCTTCTCTGCTCGGTCCCCTTCGCCCTCGCTCTCGCTGCGATGATCAATCGCAGGTGGGACCGCCCGATTGCATCCGTAGCATTCATCTGCATCCTTGTTTGCCTGATCACGGAGGTGGCAATAACCACCATGCTGCACGGCAGGGTGTCCTGGGATCCCTGCAATCATCAGAACGCGGCCACCGCACACCTCATTGGACATTGGCGGCTTGTCCCCGCCGGACTCCTGGTCACCATGGCATTGGTCGTTCTTTCCGCTACCGCACTGGCGCTTGCTACCCGGCTGGCAACCCTGCCAGTCATGGCCATCTGTTCGGCCGTCCTTTTCGGAGGCTTGCTGTCTGATTATCTCCTTGCTGACGCCGGCTCAGGTGTCTTCGCAGTTATCCTGCACACGCTCCTCCCGAACTGGCAGAATTTCTGGATGGCCGATGCCCTCTCGGGAGGCGGATCGATACCGTGGAGTTACGTGGCAATTGCCGCAGTCTACTCGGCATGCTATATTGCAGCCGTCACCGTGGGAGGCTTACTCCTGTTCCGTAATCGCGAAATGAGGTAGTCGTGACTAACTCCGTAGACAATGCGCTCGAGGTTGCCAATGTCTCAAAGGTCTTCCGCGACTTCTGGCTCAGGCCAAAGGTCAGGGCTGTGGACAATATCAGCTTCAACGTCATCCGCGGAGAAGTGTTTGCATTACTCGGCCCCAACGGTTCGGGCAAGAGTACGACCCTGAAGATGATCCTCGGCCTGCTGAGCCCTACCCGCGGCAGCATCAGCATCCTTAGCGGAAAACCATCAGACATACACATCAAGTGTTCCATCGGGTACATGCCCGAGGACACCTGCCTTTACAAGCACTTGACTGCGCGCGAGACGCTCGATTTCTTCGGAAGGCTCTTCGACCTGTCTGCCGCGGACAGAAAGACACGCATCGACCAGCTGATCGAAATGGTCGGGTTGCAGCGCGCGAGTGGAATGCGGATCGGCGAATACTCCAAAGGCATGGCCAGGAAGATCGGTCTTGCCCAGGCGCTGCTGAACGACCCCGATCTGCTTATCCTGGATGAACCGACGTCCGGCCTCGACCCCGTGG
>JBAXKQ010000206.1:0-4279 GCA_037135275.1 bacterium | reverse complement strand
TGCTGCAGCGCTGCCCCGTTGCGGCCGACAAGCAGGGCGACCCTACCCCTTGAAGATCACGTACTTCCGCATCGCGTAGTTGATCATTGTTGAGGTGATGATGTTCGCGAGAAATGCAACGGTTGTCGAGAGCCCAAGCCCCTTGATCAGCAGGAACGCGAACCCGCATCCTATCCCCATGCTTGCACCCGACACCGCGTAGAAGAGTGCAATCTCCATGACCCAGTGATGCCGGCCCGATTTGAATACCCAGAGGATATTGAGGATGTACGCCGTGAGATTGGAGAAGAAGAAACCCATCACGGTGTCGATGACGTAGTTGCGCGAGCGAATATCCAGGGCCACATCCGTCACCGGCAGCCCGATCCAGCGGAGAAACCCCGCGGCCGGATCGTCTGTGCCGATCGCGGGAAACAACAATGTGGCAAAGAGATAGAAGCATATGAAATGCACGCCCGTCGCGATGACACCACACATCCCGTACTTGATGAACTGCACGAATGGATGGGATTCCCGCTGCGTGAATTGCCTGAGTATTTCCCTCATTTGTCCACCGCAATTCCGCGCCTGATGAAGGTTGGCACATCCAGGTCTTCCCCCTGGAAGATGGTCGGCTCGACATCCTTGAACCGGCCTTTGCGCATCGCGGTCAGCGCCAGGTCGGTCTGGGTGGCCTGCGGCTTCTGCTTGCTGCGGCCCTGTTTCTTCGCTGATACCGAGGCGGCATCGGCCGGGTCTTGTGCCCCGTCGTGCTCCCATCGCCGCGAGGCCACGATCGTGACGAGAACACTGTCGTTCATGTCGGCATCAATTGTCGCCCCGGTAAAGATGCGGGCGCCTCTTCCTGCGGCAGCGCTGACCTTGCCTGTTATTTCGTTGATCTCACGGAGGGTGATGTCGGGACTGCCAACGACGCTCACAAGAAGCGCAGCGGATTGGCCGATCGCCTCACTGCCGAGCATCGGGCAATCGAGCGCCGCGGCGGCGGCACGGCCAGCCCTCTGTCGCCCGGTCGCAAGACCGTGCGCAAGGCCGCAGGCGCCGCCGGTGTTGTGCGCCAGGTTCTGGAGATCCGCAAAATCCACGTTTATCAGGCCGTGACCCGAGACAAGCTGCCAAATGGCGTAGACGCCGGTACTCAGCGCCTCATCAGCCTGCGAAAACGCATCCTTGAGGTTGGCCTCACCGCCGGTCACCTCGAAAAGCCGCTGGTTCGGAACCACAACCGTGATATCCGCAAGGTCAACCAGTTCGGCAAGCCCCCGCTCTGCGCGCGTCTTGCGGCTGTCTCCCTCAAAGTCGAAAGGCGTCGTTACAAAGCAGAGGGTCAGCACACCGGCCTCACGGGCCATCCGCACCATCGCCGGCATGACGCCGGTCCCCGTCCCGCCGCCGAGCCCTGCCACAAGAAAAGCGATGTCTGTATCCGCAATGATATTGCCGAGGAGCGCCGCATCATCTTCAGCGGCCCGCCTGCCAACTTCGGGGTCGCCGCCGCAGCCCATGCCTTTCGAGACGACAGCACCGATCTGGAGGCGGGTCGGCGCAGTGGATGCGGCGAGCATGTTCTCATGCGTGTGAATCGCAACGGTCGGCAGCCGGTTTTCCCACCGTTCAACAATCCGGTCTATGACGCTGCAACCGGCCTTGCCGATCCCTATTATGCGGATCCGCTCTCTTGGGGTACTAACCCTCTCGTTCGTCGCGTCGCGCATGGATTCTACCCTTTTCCAAAGAAACCCTTGAGCCACTCGCTGAAGGAGAAGCCCGACTCTTCCTGCGTGTTTGTCAGGCCATACCGGACCATCCCGACGGCCACGGCATACTCCGGCCCCTCGCTCGCGGCCGCCAAGCCGTCCACATCGCGCACCACGCCGACACTGCACGGAACGTTAAACACCTTCTCGGCCAGCTCGGTAACGCCCTTCATCTTTGCGCAGCCGCCGGTTAGGACCACCCCGGCGCCGAGGCCGCCGGCGCTTTCACAGTTCTCGAGCCTGCTTTTGATCACTTCAAATACTTCTTTCATCCGCACGTTGATGACTGTGTGCAGGGACGGCAGATTCACCGGCCTCTCCGAAAAGCCCACCTCAGGCGGGGCGCTGACTCTCTTGGTCCGGTTCGCCAGGTCAACCACCGCACTGCCGTGCTCGATCTTGAGGAATTCCGCCTGTCGCAGGGAGAGGTTGAATGCAAGCGAGATGTCGTTGGTTACGTGTTCCCCGCCCACCGCGAGAACGCCGGCGGAAGCAAGCATCTTGTCGCAATACGCAACATAGTCGGTGGTTCCCCCGCCAAGGTCAATGACCAGCGCACCGGCCTCCTTCTGCTCGGGCGTGAGGACCGCCAATCCCGCGCACAACCCACCGAACGCGACATCCTGCACGTCAATGGGAACATTCTGTACAACCTTGATGGTATTCAGGAGCCTGCTGCTCATACCATGCAATGCAAGCATGTCGAGCGACAGCTTTGCACCCGAAAGCCCCTTGGGGTTGGCCACGTACTGCTGGTCGTCGACACAGAAATGCCGGCAGATGGTGTGAAGGATCTCGCGGTCGGGCGGAAGATTCACGGCGCGCGCAAGGTTCATGACCTCATCGATATCAGCCTGGGCAATTTCGCCTTCCTGGCTGAGCACTCGAGTGCTGCCACGGTTGATATGGCTCTGGATGTGGCCGCCTGACACCGCCACGTGGACCCGTCGTATGGTGACCTGGGCGCTTTCCTCCGCGCCACGCAGCGCGCCGCGCACGCACGCAACTGCATTATCAAGATCGACCACCTCACCCTTGCGTACACCCCTGGAAGAGTGCTCGCCCATCCCGATTATGGCAATGCCGCCGTCTTCACGGCGCTCTCCCACGAGGGCGACAACCTTGACAGTACCAATCTCGACAGCAACCACCGGAGGCAAAGCCATCAGTCCTCTCCTCCAGTCCATCGCGGAATCGTCACGCAGCGGTTCGGGTCCTCGCCGGTCAGATCCACCTGCTGCAACGTGACACCAGCCAGCCGCGCCTTTGACATTGTCGTCACGAGCGTGGTCAGGCGCATCTCCAGCTCCCTGCGCTGGGCTTTGATGTCCGGCACCATCCTGTTCCACTCGAGCAACACCTTCACCCCGTCATCGAGCCGTACCTCCAAGTACTCCCTCTTCAGGTCGATTGCGGCCATCTTGATCCGCTGCCCCGCCGGGGACACCGCGCAGTAGGCCATGAGCGTGAGTGCATCCTTGAGGCTGCCCCCGAGCTTGTCACCCGGCATGACTGCGGCCTCCCTGTAACCGGTGATGACAGTCAGGTCGCGGTCCTTGAAAAACACCACGCCCTCGTCGTCGACAACCAGCCGACGTGTCGCGTCCCTCTGGTTCCCTAGCCGCGCAACAGGCAGCCGTTCCGAAAGCACAATCTCGAGCCTGCGCGGAAGACACCTGGTAACCGTGACCGCCTTGATACAAGGTGTCCTGGCCAGCCGGTCCCTTATCGCCCTGATTGGAATACGGAAGAGATTGGTACCCCTGAGGCCGCTCTCGGCAAACCGCACCTCGCCGGCCAGGGCCGGATTCTCCCGGCATACCACCACGAGGTTGGTCATCGCATAGTCGCTGTTCTCTGTGAACGCCGCCCTGGTGCAGCGGTCGACTACAAAACCGCAAAGTGCGAGGACGACGCCGATGGCAAGGAGAATGAGCAGAACCTTTCCGAGCTGAGGCGCCCACTTGACCTTCTTGTCCCTCAACCGGGCATTCACAACGAACATCGGCCGGCGTTTTGCAGCCGGGTTCCTGCCACGTGAAGTGCGACTTCTTCCTGTTGTCGATTTGTCAGACCACATGCTTTGAGAATCTTCCTGCTGTCGTGCAGCGCAGACAAAATTGGATCACCCGAAAACTTTCACCGCGTTCCGTGTACAATGGCATATCGTTCCGCAAATTCAAGAAAACAGATTACCCTACGTCTGCTCCCCGCAGGCGGCCAGGCCCATGATCCGGTCGCACAGTTCCACAAAGGTCATACCGGCCGCCTTCGCCGCCTTGGGCAAGAGGCTGGTCTCGGTGAAGCCAGGGATGTTGTTCAATTCCAGCACAAACGGTTCGCCGTCATCGGTGAGCCGCAGGTCGACCCTGCCCATTCCACGGCAGCCGAGGGCGACAAAGGTCTTGCGAGCGGCTTCCGCGCATCTTCCTGCAACGGCGGCGGACACCGGTGCCGGGACAAGGTACCGCGTGTCCCTGCTCCCGTATTTTGCGTTGAAACTGTACCAGCCGGCCCGCGCC
>JBAXKQ010000205.1:0-4312 GCA_037135275.1 bacterium | reverse complement strand
CCAGATCGCTTCTTGACCAGTTGTCGCTTGTCGAGATACGTCCCTTATGATTCGCACACGTTCCTCCCCGGTCCGCACCAATCCCCAGGCGTCCAGGTTGCTGCGACTGTCGATGTCGTTTGTCGGGGCGCGAGCCCAGTTCGTCATGGCGGTGGCGCTGGTCACGGTGATTCCCGCGTTGATCATGGTCTACCTCCTGATGAGCGGGCGTCTCGGCTTCCAGATACCTTTCCGGGCGCTCGTGCCGGTGATTGTGCTGCCGGTGCCGTTTGTGGCGTTGGGCTACTGGATGCTGGCGAAATATCCGGCGAACGTCATTCGTCTCCGGCAGTATCTTGAGAACATTGTCAACGGGGTTGTTCCTGCCAAAGTCGAGCTGCTGAAGGATGAGGACGATTTGGCTTCCATTGAGATGTTGATGCGGGAGGTGATCAGGCAGACTGAGACGCGTATTCAGACGATCGAGAAGCAGACCGAAGCGTTGCTTGAGGCCGAACGGCAGAGGGTTATGATTCAGAGTCTTGGCGCGGCCTGCCATCACATTGGCCAGCCTGCCACGGTAATCAACTCGTATCTTCAGTTGCTCCAGGGCGTTGAATTGCCGCAGAAAGAGAAGGCAATGCTTGCGGAATGCCGGATTGCTGCCGAGTCGGTCGCCTCAGTGCTGGACCGGCTCCAGTGCCTGACGGTATACCGGACAGAATCGTACGTGCAGCATGGGAACATGGCGCCGGGCGGCGGACAGGCCGAGGGTGATATCGTCAGACTGTAGGCCCTTGCGGCGGTGTTGGTGTGATATGGCGGCAAAGTAGCGGACGAGAAAGAGACGCACCGCGCATTATGTTTTGGGGCCCATTGGCGCCTAGGGTGGGGAGCGGGCGGAACTATGATCAGGCAGCTCGCATAGTTCAGGTGTCGAGTATTTCCCTGATCCTTGTCGCCAGGTCCTTTCTTGAAAACGGCTTCTGAATGAACTGCACGCCCCCCTCCAGGATGCCTTGATGGGCTATAATATCGGCCGTGTACCCTGACATGTAGAGGAGCTTCATTCCTGGCTGAAGAAGCAGCACGGTCTTAGAGAGCTCAAGGCCGTTTGTCTCGGGCATGACAATGTCCGTTACGAGGATGTCGATCTTTTCGCCGCTGTCCTTGGCTATGCGAACGGCCTCGCTGGGCGTGCCGGCGGTCCACACGGTATAGCCCAGGCTTTTCAGTATGGAAGCAGTTACCTCAAGGACGGTCGGCTCGTCTTCCACCAGAAGAATTGTCTCAGGGCCTTTGCTTGGCCGGGCGGCTTTTGCATCGTCTGCGGCCGTGGCGGGATCTCCGGCCGCATCGCGGTGTCGCGGCAGGTGGACTACAAAACTTGTTCCGCGCCCGACTTCGCTTGTGACGTTGATGAAGCCCTTGTTCTGCTTGACCGTTCCATACACCGAGGCCAGTCCCAATCCCGTACCCTTTCCCGGTTCCTTGGTTGTGAAGAAAGGCTCGAAAATGAATGCGAGCGTCTGTTTGTCCATGCCGCAACCGGTGTCGTTGACGCTGATCTGCACGAACTCGCCCGGGAGGAAGCCCGAGTGTGTGGCACAGAATGCCGCGTCAAAGGTGGCCTTTCCGGTCTCAACGGTAATTGTGCCGACGTTCGTGATGGCGTCACGCGCATTAGTGCACAGGTTGACGAGTATCTGGTCGATCTGTGACGGATCCATCTTGACCGGCCATATGGCGGACCCCGGACGCCAGTGGAGGCGGATATTCTCGCCGATCATACGCTGCAGCAGTGAAAGAAGATGGGCCACCGTATCATTCACGTTCAGGACTTTTGGAGTGACCGTTTGCTTTCTTGCGAATGCCAGCAACTGCCGGGTGAGATTGGCGGATCGGTCTGCTGCATCCAGAATTCCCTGCAGGTCGGCTGAGATGGGTGCTTTCGGGTCAGTCGTCGCGAGCGCAGCCTCGGCGCGACCGATGATCACACCGAGCATGTTATTGAAATCGTGCGCAACGCCGCCTGCCAGGCGACCGATCAACTCCATCTTCTGTGCCTGTTGCAGGTGGAGCTCCGAATCCTCCACGAGTTTCTCCATGCGAGCCCGTTCGGTAACATCGCGGAAAACCAGAACCACGCCTACTATCTTGCCGGCATTATCACGGATTGGCGCTCCGTTGCTTTCGACCTGCCGATCGGGCCCGTTTCTTGGAATCAGAATGGTGTGATTTGACAGGCCGACGACGGCATCCCTGGCAAGCACCTGCTCCACCGGATTAACAACCGGCTTGCGGGTCTCCTCGTTTACCACCGTGAACACCTCGGTGAGAGGCCTGGCAGCCGCTTCAGCCTGCTTCCACCCGGTCAGTTGCTCGGCAACGCGGTTGAGCAGCGTAACCCTGCCGTTCACGTCGGTGGTGATTACGCCGTCTCCGATCGAGTTCAGTGTGACCGCGAGTTGCTCCCTCCCTTCGGTCAGGTGCGTATTGGCGGTGTTCAGGTCGGCAGTTCGCTCCGCGACCCGGGCCTCCAGCAGCTCATTGGCATCACGCAGGCGATCGGTCATTGTTGTGATCTCGGCATTGAGGGAGTTGGATACGAGCTGCGACGGGTAGATAAGCAGCAGGAAGAAGATTCCGCCTATCATGGCGATTGTCAGTATGGATGGGATGGCAGCCTTGTCTATGGCATCACGGTTGAGGCCGATATGTATGACGTGGTTATCCACGTCCATGGTGAAGGACAGGTCGTGGAACCTATTTCCTTCCTCATCCCTGAGGTCGGTGAGGACAATCCCGTTGGATTGGCTCGGCAGGCCAAGGAGGCTGGACGGGACGCCGGAGGGGAAGGAGTGCGACACCACTTTGCCGTTGCATTCAATGAATGCGTAACGGATGAACTCGTCCTGCTCCACCGTGTTGACCAGGAGTTTTCGCATCTCAACACGGTCATCCCAGAGCAGCGCTGTCTCGATACGGCGGGAGAGGATCATCATTCCCTTGCGGCAGTATTCCTCCTGCTCTACCCGGTTCAGCTTGATCTGGTATGCCGACATGGCGATGGCCGTTGCGCCGATCAGCATCGCAAGCAGCATCAGGATTCTATAGAATATCTGGCGTCTCACAGTTTCACCGCGTTACTTGGAGTTCGAAAGCCAGACCTGCATTTCGCGGACTGTATCGTAGAGGCTGTCGCTGCCTTTCTCGAACTTCTCAATGCGAACCTTCTGCATCAGGCTCCTTGCTTGCGGGTCCTCGTGCAGGGAGAGCAGTGCCGCCCTCAGCTTGGCCTTGATGGAGGGGTCGAGGTCCGGATGGAAGACGAGCGGGGGGATCCCATATGGTGGTGATTTGTGGATGACCACTGTTCTGGCAACGGAGTCGGGATCAGTGGCCTTCAGGAAGTCCCAGATCAGCGAGTCGACTGCGGCTCCGTCGGCCAGGCCTTCGGATACCGCCTCGATGGAATTGTCATGGCCGTGTGTGAAGAAGGTTTCCTTGAAGAAGGTGTCCGGTGCCTCGCCGCGTTTCGAAATAATGAAACGCGGAACGAGGCAGCCGGTATTGGAATCGGGGTCGGTGAAGGCGAACCGCTTTCCCTTAAGGTCATCAAAGGAGCGTATCCTGCTGTCGCGCCCCGCCAGAATGTATGAGAAGTAGATCGATCCGCCATCCACAACCGGGACGGCAGCGATTTCCATCCCGAATTCCGCATGTCCCTGGACATAGGGGCCGGAGCACACGAACGCCAGGTCAACGCCCTTCGCCTTGATCAGGGCGTTCACCTCGGCATACGTCTTGCGCTGAATGATCGTGGTGTGCATGCCAACCTTGTCGCCTATCACCTTCATGAGGTCTTCGTAGTAGTGTTTGGTGATACTTGGGGAAATCATGGCGCCTATCGCGACCCTGAGAACTGGTCGATGATCCTCTCCATGGGGTTCTTGCTCTGTCGAGGTAGACACCTGTTTGAAATCCACCTCCGGCACGTTGCCAACCCGGAGAAGTATTACCCATAGCGCGAATAGTGAAGCCACCAGAATGGCTGATACGAGAATAGCGGCGCTCCTGGTCTGTATCATGGTGCCCTCCAGCAGTAGAAGTATACGCTCCCATACCGGTTGGCCACACCCGCGCGGCCACGTGCCGCACCCCTCAGCTTTGTGCTGATTGTCACAAAACTGTTGCTTCGTGTCAACGGTGGTGTTTGTAGTTGCCAAGGGGACGGACTTTGGCTTAGGGTCACGTCGCATGAAACAGGATCGTCTGTTCGTCGACAAGGAGGCCGAGATCGGTGGCTTCAATTTCGGAGAGAAGACCGCCG
>JBAXKQ010000204.1:0-4420 GCA_037135275.1 bacterium | reverse complement strand
CGGACCTGCAAAGCGGGCATTTCAGGTTCATTTCAGGTTCGTTCGGCTACCATTCGAACAACAGGGCTCAAGCTCTGGCTGTTGTCAGCCTCGGCGGAGCTGGATGGACAGCGACGAAAACATGGGCGATGCTTAGATAACAAACATAGAGGGAGAACTGGCATGCACAAGGATAAGGCAGTGAGAAATGCGGTGGCGGCGGGATTGGTTCTAGCGGCAGGATGGGCATCCGCACAGGAACTGGAGACGGAAACCGCGAGGCTTCCGTCGGCGCGAACGGTGCATGCCGGTGCGGGATTCGAGTATCAAACGTCTTCCGAAGGCACTGAATCCGCGATACCGACTATCGTGGAAATCGGCCTGATGGACCGTCTCGAGTTGGTTATCGAACCGGTGCTCTATGCGTCCGTTGGACCGAAGAACGGGCCGCATGCCAGTGGCATCGGCGATCTTGAGGCTACACTGATCGGGCTGGTTCTGCCAGAAAGCGACTTCTTTCCCGCGTTGGCCCTTGCGGGCGAAGTGAAGTTCCCCACGGCGAACAATGACCTTCTCGGCACAGGTGAATACGATTATACGGGGTATCTGATCCTGAGCAAGCGGTTTGGTAAATTCGATACTCACCTGAACGTTGGCTACACCTTCCTCGGCACTCCTGAGGGGGTAGATGCCAACAACATTTTCGATGTGGCCGTCGCGGCCCAGTACTTCGTCAACGACCGCTTGCATCTCTTTGCCGAAATCCTTGCCACTACCAGTTCAAGCGCATCCGGGGAGCAAAATTCATTGACCGAGGGCGGCGTGGGCACGTTGCCGGCAGGTGAACAAACCGGCGAAAACAGCGGCGAACTTGCCGGCGGGGAACGCGTCGGCACCGTTGGAGCCACGTACAGCCCGACAAAGGCGGTCGATGTTTCCCTTGGTGTGAGTTACGACAACAACAATGCATGGCTCATTCACCCAGGCCTCACCGTGAAGTTCTAAGGAACAACCAATGAACGACGCATCGCATGGTACGGGGAGGGCCGACTTCAGCAAGGTGCCCGAACTGACATTGGTCTTTTGGATCATCAAAATTCTGGCAACCACACTGGGGGAGACTGGCGGCGATGCCGTGTCTATGTCAATGAACCTCGGCTATTTAGTCAGTACGGCGCTTTTCGGTCCTCTGTTTGTTGGTGCAGTGCTCGTACAGATCAAAGCGCCGAAATTCCATCCTGTCATCTACTGGATTGCGATTGTCGCCTCGACAACCGTGGGCACAACGCTGGCAGACTTCGCAACCCGATCCCTCGGTATCGGTTATGCCGGAGGCTCTGCTTTTCTGCTGGTGCTGTTGTTCGGCTCTCTGTTTGTCTGGAAGCGGATCATGGGGTCCGTGGCCATTGCTGAAGTCAGTTCGCCGCGCTCGGAGTTGTTCTATTGGGTAACAATAATGTTTTCGCAAACGCTGGGCACAGCGCTAGGCGACTGGACGGCTGATACTGCGGGCCTTGGCTACCTCGGTGCCGCCGTGATCTTCTCCGGTCTACTGGCGTTAGTCGTAGCTGCCTGCTTTTGGACGAAGATGTCGCGGACGACGTTGTTTTGGACGGCGTTCATTTTGACGAGGCCGCTGGGGGCGGTTGTCGGGGACTTTCTGGACAAGCCGCTCGTCAATGGGGGGCTTGCTCTTAGTCGATACTCGGCTTCAGCAAGCCTCGCGGTGGTCATTGTGGCGCTCGTCCTGTTTCTGCCGCACCGCGCAGCAAAACGGAGTCATTAAATAGGAGTCGAAAGGAAGGAAAGTATGCAAACGTGGCGTGTCGTATTGGCGGTCTCAATGGTTTCGTGTTTTGTGGGATGTGCATCAATCAAATCGGCGTTCAAGGACGACGAAGAGAGCATTCCGCTTTCATCGGTCCCGACTGCGGTGACTGAAGCGGCCGTCTCCGCGGTTAAGGGTTTCGCGGCAACGAAAGCTTCCATGGAGAAACATGAAGGTCGGCCGGTTTACGAGCTGGAAGGCAAGGCCGACGGCGGAAACTACGAGCTCAAGATTACGGCGGAAGGCAGGCTTCTCAAACTCAAACTGGAAGAAGACTGAAAAGACGGCGATTCTTCGGTGGTCGCCAGCGTCACTGCTCGTAATCAGGACGGCTTATTCACAAGTCCTGCCGTGGGATTTCATCTTACCAAGAAACCTGCTCCTGAGTTGCTGCGCAGTCTGCCGGTTGCCCGGGGCGTCCCGCTGTTGCTGCTCGGCATGATGGGATACCGACGTTGGGTGACTGGCCCTCGGGGCAAGGCTGGGAACGATCGCTCCCCGGAGTCCTGATCAGTCTTGGCGAATCAAACGCAACGGAACCCAAAACCAAAGTGAGACGCCTGTTGGCAGACTGTTACGCCGCGACGGGAAATGGAACCCTCTGTGTTGAAGGGTGGAGTAGCAATGGCACTTCGGACCGCAAAATCGGGCAATGTGTCCGGCGAAATTGATTATTCCGGCAAACTTACCATCACCCGCGTTGCAGGAATTACGGGTATCAAGCGACGGACGCTGCGTTCGTGGATTGATAAGGGGATGGTTCCGTGCACCAGAGCGCACCCGCGTCTCCGTGTTTTGGATGCGCGCTTTGTGAAGAGTGTACTCAATGTCCGCAAGACCCTGGGTGGGAATGAGCAGCTCCTTACGACGGGCGAAGCTGCCGACCATGTCGGCGTCGGCAGGCCCACGTTCTACAACTACGTGCTCCGCGGCATACCAGTACCCCATTTGAGCCAGACCAACATTGCGCGTCTCGTGGCAAACTGCCCCTGCCTTGCTTATGATCGCACAACCAAAAAATTGTTGGTGACCGCCGTTCGATTCGTTGACCACGGATATGGATATATTGACAGGTGCAGCGCGGAGGCACTGAGAACCCTGAACCATGTTGTCATCAGCGGCTGGGTCCCGATCAATCGCTTCGTAGACAAGATCTCAGAAGCCCGCAATCGCGGATTGTCCACGCAAGACGTACGGCAACTTCGTCAGAAGGTGGCCACTCTATGCGCGAGAAAGAACATTCTATCGAGCAGAGGCCTGAGCACCAGACACTGGTATGTCGAACCGCGGGTTGCGGAGCGGGGAACCCTTCTGTTCCTGATCTACCTATATCGCCGGTTGCTCATTTTCGCCAGTCCTCGTCGCCCAATTGTTGAAGCTGAACTCCGGCACGCTTTGAATCAGGAGGTGGACTTAGACAAGAACATGTTGCGAAGGGCCGCGATGTACTCAGTGGCGGGCCACTGCATCGGCTTCCTCTATGCCGAAACCAAGAACGGTCTTGACGCATGGAAAGCGGAAGCCAAGCCCATTCCAGAGTACAACCTTCGGCGACATGGGCTCAAGCGTGCCCTTGACGAACTCATGGACGAACTCCGTTCCCAGCGACGGTCATTCCTGCCTGTCTGCCAAGTGCGGGAAGAGGGACCATGGAAAGTTCTGACGTCATTATGCCGGGAAAAACTGCGCGGCCGCGAGTTACAGAGAACATCACGATGAAGGACCATACGATGAAATTACTCCGCTACTTCACCATGATCGCTGCGGCAACAACAAGCCTATCCGTCACAGGGTGTGGCGGCAGCTCAAGCAATCCGTCCGGATTCTCCGGTGACACTTTCCTCGTGATGGGAGACAGTCGTTCCGGTGATGCGATATACAAGACCATCGTGAACACAATCGCCTCTTCCTTCTCTTCCTCGGATTGCCTCGTTCATACGGGCGATATGATCGTCACGCCCGGAAAACGGAAGCAGTGGACAAGTTTCATGGATATAACCGCGCCTGTCGCCGCCGTGATGCCGTGGTACGGTGTCGTCGGTAATCATGACGTTGACTCGATTGTATCCCAGCAGATGTACCAGGACGTTATGAACCTGCCTGGTAACGAATTGTACTACAGCTTTGACCGCTTGAATTGTCATTTTATCGTGCTGGACACGATGATCCCAGGACAGGAATGGGGAATCACGGGTGCCCAGTTGGCATGGCTCAGAAATGACCTCGAGGCCTATGCGGCTTCTGCACAATACCTCTTCGTCTTCACCCACCGCACTCTCTTCCCGCAGGGCAGCAAGGCGGGGTTGAATCTTTCCAATGCCGATGAACTCCACCAGTTATTCCAGCAACATGGCGTGAATATGGTCTTCTCCGGAGATGAGCACGAGTACTATACTTACAAGAGGGATTCGATAACGTATGTGGTCACCGGTGGTGGCGGCGCTCCGCTTGCAACAGGAGGTTTCAATCATTTTCTTGTAGTTGAACTGCTTCCTCCAGGCAGCATCCTCATTCATGTGATGGACGTTAATGGAAACCCTCTTCAAACAGCTTCTGTTTCGAACATGTAAGCGTGAGTGATATCGTGTACACGGTGAAACCACGCGGGAGGTG
>JBAXKQ010000203.1:0-4439 GCA_037135275.1 bacterium | reverse complement strand
GATGCAGCAGCGGCAAAGCCGAAGACAGTCGCGACCGCTCCCGTCACGCCGCCAGCATCGCCAAAGGCAACCCACTCAGCTCCGGCGACCCCAAAGCCACTGGCCCACACTTCACATCCGCAGGCCCACAGCAAGCCAGTCCCCCCCCCTCCGGCACCCAAGGCGCCCGCACAACAGCCAATGCCCCGGCCGGCAGTTACTCCGCCGGTCCGCATTGAACCCCTGCCCGCGCAACCGGTTGCAGCCACGCGCCCGACCGCACCGGCAGCGGCCCCCCAGGAGACACCGAGGGTAGAGCCCGCAAGACCTCCAGTTGCAAAGCCAGCGACACCCCCACCGTCCGATGACAAGACCATTGCCCTCCGCGGCGCAGTTGTCGTAAAGGAACTGGCGGAGAAGCTGAAGCTGCGCCCTAACCTCCTCATTGCCGAATTGATGGCAATGAACGTGTTTGCATCCATAAGCGACAGGATCGACATCAAGGTGGCCCAGAGGATCGCGGCAAAGCGCGGCATCACGCTGGAACACGAAAAGAAGCCGGAACACAAGCCGATCCAGAAGGCATGGGATGAGGAGGAAGCCGCGGACAAACCGGAGGATATGGAGACCCGGCCTCCGATCGTGACGTTCCTCGGTCACGTTGACCACGGCAAGACTTCGCTTCTCGACCGGATACGCAAGACCATGGTAGCAAAGGGCGAGGCCGGCGGGATAACCCAGCACATCGGCGCCTACATGGTCGACGTCAACGGTCGCAGGATCACTTTTCTTGATACGCCCGGACATGCGGCTTTCACCAGCATGCGCGCCCGCGGTGCGCACCTGACCGACATAGCCGTAATTATCGTCGCCGCCGATGACGGCATAATGCCCCAGACAACAGAGGCAATCCAGCACGCAAAGGCGGCCAACGCATGCGTCATGGTAGCAATCAACAAAACCGACCTGCCCAACGCAAGTGTGGACAGGGTCAAGAAGCAGCTCCAGGCGATCGATCTCGCACCCGAGGAATGGGGCGGCCAGACGGTATGCTGTGAAGTCAGCGCAATAACCGGCAAGGGTATCGACCATCTCCTGGAAATGATCCTGCTCCAAGCTGACATTCTGGGCCTCAAGGCAAGTTCCAAGAGAAAAGCCGATGGCTATGTCATCGAGGCTCAACTTGAGGCCGGCATGGGACCGACAGCCAGCCTGCTTGTTAAACGCGGCAGCCTGAAGATGGGCGATGTCATCCTGTGCGGTCACTATTTCGGCAGAGTAAAAGCTCTTATCAACGACCATGGAGTACGTGTTCGCACGGCCGAGCCGTCCACCCCCATCAAGTGCCTCGGACTTTCGGGCGTGCCAGAAGCCGGCTCGTTCTTTACCGTCTGTGCAAACGAGAAGATTGCAAGGGCGATAGCCGACGAGCGGTATATGGAGATCAAGGCGCAGCAGGTGTCGGCACCCAGGAAGGCGTCGCTGGAAAGTCTTTACCAGGATATCAAGACGGCTGAATGCAAGGAGCTCAGGCTCATAGTCAAAGCGGATGTACAGGGCTCTGTAGAGGCAATCCGCCATGCGCTGGATGGCATCAAGAGTGACAAGGCTGCGCTGAAGATCCTCCTTTGCGGTGTCGGAACAATCACAGTCAACGACACACTCCTCGCAAGCGCTTCCGACGCCGTCATTGTGGGTTTCAACGTCCCGAAGGAAGTCGGCGTCAACGCTGTTGCGAAACGCGAGGGCGTAGAAATCAGGCTCCATTCGATCATATACGACCTGGTGGATGAGATCCGTGCGTCCATGACTGGACTCCTCGCTCCGAAGCTGAAGGAAACAGTCATTGGAAAGGCAGAAGTCCTCGAGGTGTTTGCAGTAAGCAAGGTCGGGAACATCGCCGGTTGCAGAATCACATCAGGCCGCGCAACATCAAAGGCCAAGGCTCGAGTCAGCCGCAAAGGCGGCGTGATCTACGAAGGCGCCATCATCAGCCTGCGCAGGTTCCAAAATGACGCCGGCGAGGTCAAGGACGGCCAGGAGTGCGGTATTCGACTGGATAATTTCGCGGCATTCGAGAAGGGCGACACTCTTGAGTTCTTCGAAGTGACCAAGATCGCCCAGTCCCTGTGATGCAGCCGGGCGCATTCCCCTCCCAGCACAATGCCGGAGTGATCCTGCTGATTCTGGCCACGTCGCTCCTGGCCGGTCCGGCGGCAGCCGGCAGAAGAAAAGGGATTTGACGGCAACAGCGATACAACTGTTCGCCCCCAGAGGTAAAGGCTATGAGCATTCAACGGATGACAAGAGTTAACGAGCTCCTGCGGCGCGAGATTGGAACCGCCCTCTACCGCATCATCACGGAGCCGGATTGCGACCTCTCCACGGTAACCGTTACGCACGTCGTAACCGGTAGCGACCTCAGGTCCGCGCATGTATTCGTATCGGTCCGCGGCAAGCATGCCGAACAGCAGAAGGTGCTCGGATTGCTGCGACACCACAGGGCGGATATACAGGAAATCATCCACAAGAACATCATCTTGAAGTACACGCCGCTGCTGTCGTTTTCGCTAGACACTTCCCTTGCGGACGGTGACCGCGTACTGGGAATTCTTCATGGCCTTGAGGAGGAACCGCACGATGACACCACAGTTTGACCGCATTCCCATGCCGAGACAAACCGGAATCCACGACGGCATAATGCTGGTCGACAAGCCTTCCGGCCCCACCTCTCACGACGTCGTGGCCATGGTGCGCCGCCATTTCAAGTTCGACAAGGTCGGTCACGGCGGCACACTTGATCCGCAGGCTACGGGACTTCTGGTGATCCTGATCGAGAGGGGCACAAAGCTCTCAAGCTCGTTCCTGAATTCCGACAAGACCTACGAGGGAATGATCAGATTCGGAGTTTCCACTGACACCCAGGACGCACAGGGCAAGATAACACGTGAAGCCGATTGCAGCGCATTGACAAAAGAGGCGCTGCTCGAGGCCATGAAGAGCTTCACCGGCGATCTCATGCAGGCGCCGCCGATGGTGTCCGCGGCCAAGAAAGATGGCGTCCCGCTCTACAAGCTCGCCCGACAGGGCAAGACAATCGAGCGAGAGACCAGGCTGATTCACATCTACAAGTTTGAGCTCGTGGACTTCACACCTCCCCGCGCAAGGTTCATCCTGCAGTGCACAAAGGGAACCTACGCGAGGACAATTTGTTCTGACCTCGGCGACAAACTCGGCTGCGGCGCGCATCTCGAGCAGTTGAGGCGTACCATGTCTGGTGACATGAAGGTCGCGAACGCCATCACTCTTGACGAACTCGGGAAGATGAATCGCGAGCAGGTCCTCACCAGGATAATCCCCCTACACAAAGTCACAATACAGAAAGCCATGCATCCGGCAGGCCAGCCGCAACAGGGTTCGCAGGAGGCCCGCAAGAATACAGTGCGATGAAGACCACATCCCGCCTGTCAACCCTCAAGAGCGCACAACGCCCGATTTGTATTGCCGCCGGTTTCTTTGACGGCCTTCACCGCGGTCACCGGGCTGTCCTCCTCTCCACAATTGCCGCCGCACGGGAATGTGCCGGCGCCGCCTGGGTGCTGACATTTGAAACACACCCGATGAAGACCCTCTGCCCCGAACGGGCGCCGCTCATGCTCACCTGCGACGAACACAAAAAGCGGTTGCTGTGTTCGCTTGGCATGGATGGCTGCCTGATGCTCAGGTTCAACCGCTCATTCGCAAACATGACACCTGAAGAGTTCGCGGATGAACTTTGCGGCAACGTCCCCTCGCTGCAGACGATAGTCGTTGGCAGCAACTGGCGATTCGGAAGAAATGGCACTGGTAATCACCGGAACCTCCGGAACCTCATGAAGAAGAGGGGAGTATCTGTGATTGCAGTGGATCCGTTGGTATGGCACGGCCAGGCGATTTCAAGCACGCGCATAAGAACCGCCGTGGCCCGGGGCAAACTGGGTGCTGCTTGCGGCATGCTCGGCAGGCCGTTCAGCGTACTTGGCACCGTGATGCGCGGAAGGGGAATCGGAAAGACCATCGGCTTTCCCACAGCCAACCTGGCGCCATGCAACGAAGTGCGGCCGCCTGACGGTGTCTATGCAGTTCAAGCCGACATCGGTCTCAACATGGTAGTTGACGGCGTGATGAATATCGGCACTCGCCCCACGTTCTCATCCGAACCGAATCCTGTTTCCACCCTTGAGCTGTTCTTGCCGGAGTTCTCCGGCAATCTGTACGGCCGCACCATTGAAGTGTTCTTCATCAACAAGATCAGGAACGAACAGAAGTTCGCCTCACCTGCCGCTCTTGCACGGCAGATAGCCCGTGACGTAAAAGAGGCCGTCAGCTACCTCAAGAAAGCCGCACAGAAAATCATCTGAAGATCTCTTTACAAACTCAGCCCGGCCAAGTATAGTCCGAAAAACAAACACAACAACAAG
>JBAXKQ010000202.1:0-4441 GCA_037135275.1 bacterium | reverse complement strand
CCGGCACTTGAAACGACGCCTGCCGCGCAGGATTGCATCGCTTCATTTCTGTGGCACTGCAACGTCCGCTGGTGTATAGTTAGAACCACTTTTCGCGCTCTTGTACGAACCGAAAGGATAGACCATGCAAAACATGCCTGAAGTCAGAATGGGAATAGTCGGGGTGAGCAGGGACTGCTTCCCCATCGAGCTGGCGCGCACACGACTGGCCAAAGTGGTTTCAGAATGCGGAAAGCTGAAACTGGATATCATACCCTGCTCCACGATCATCGAGACCGAGCACGATGCAATTGTCGCCGCCGCCGAACTCGAGCACGAGGGCGCCAATGCGGCGGCAATCTACCTCGGCAACTTCGGTCCCGAGGGGCCTACCACTATCTTTGCAAAGACATTCGGCAGACCTTTCATGCTCTGCGGGGCGGCTGAGGAAAGCCGCAAGACAATGATAGACGGGCGCGGCGACGCACTGTGCGGCATGCTAAATGCGTGCCTGAATGTCGGCTTGCGCGGGCTCAGGGCATACGTTCCACCAACGCCCATCGGCCTCCCATCCGAAATCGCAGAAATGATTGCCCGATTCCACGACGTGGCGCGCGTGGTGATCGGCGTCAGGCATCTCAAGACATTCTCTTTCGGCCCGCGGCCGCAGGATTTCTACGCATGCAACGCACCGATCAAGCCTCTTTATGATCTCGGCATCGAGGTCATGGAAAACTCCGAGCTGGACATGCTCGAGCATTACAAGTCGGTGGCGGATCGCAAGAAGGAGATCGCGGCCATTGCCGCCGACATGGCCAGTGAACTCGGCAGGGGCAACAGCCATCCGGAGAAGCTGCTCCAACTCGCCCAGTTTGAGCTGGCCCTGACAACATTCTTCGAAAACAACCTCGGGTCACGGCAATACGGCGTTTTTGCGAACAAGTGCTGGCCTGCCTTCGAAAAGGGATTCGGATTCGTCCCGTGCTTCGTCAACAGCCGGCTCGCCAGTCGGGGCATCCCCGCCGCCTGCGAGGTCGACATCTACGGTGCCGTTTCGGAGTACATGTGCCAGCTCGCCTCCCGGGAACCGGTGACTCTGCTCGACGTCAACAACTCTGTCCCAGCCGATACCGTGATCAGGGACCTCAAGGGGTTGGCGCGGTCGGATCTCTTCATGGGCTTTCACTGCGGCAACACTCCCAGCTGCCGCATGAAGGGCGGCTGCTCGATGAAATACCAGCTCATCATGCATCGGCTCATGGAGCCGGGCAAGGCACCGAACATCACCTGCGGAACTCTCGAGGGCACAATCAAGCCGTCGCCGGCAACAATCTTCCGGCTCCAGGCTACCCTGTCGAACACGCTGATGAGCTATGCGGCCGAGGGGCGGGTGCTTGACGCGGACCCGGCATCGTTCGGCGGCATCGGTGTCTTCGGAATCAAGGATTTCGCCCGTTTCTATCGCTATGCGATGCTCGGCAAGCAGTTCCCGCACCACATGGCCGTGGCATTCAGCCATGTTGGCGGCGTACTTTTCGACGCCCTGAAGCTGCTGGGCGTCGATGACGTTCAGTCGCCCAGGCCTGCGGGAACTCTGTATGGGGACGAGAATCCGTTTTGACAACAAAGGAGGATATTGAAACATGAAACAGAACAGATACTCCCTCGGGCTCGACTACGGCACCAACTCTTGCAGGGCGTTGCTGGTTGATCTTCGCGACGGCGCAGAGGTGGCAAGCCACGTGTTCAACTATCCCTCCGGAAAGGCGGGTATCCTCCTCGACCCGAAAGACCCCAATGTCGCGCGCCAGAATCCGGCCGACTACATCAAGGGCGCCGTCGAGTGCGTTAGGGCCGTGATCAAGTCTGCCCGCAAGGCTCGAAAAGGATTCGACACCGCGGACATCGTCGGGATCGGCATCGATACGACAGGCTCCACCCCGATACCAGTTGACAGGAACGGCACACCGCTGGCGCTGCTCCCCAAGTTCAGCCACAACCTGAACGCCATGGCGTGGCTCTGGAAGGATCACACCGGCCACGCTGAAGCCGCTGAGATCACTGCGCTGGCCGCAAAAATGCGGCCGCAATACCTGGCGAAATGCGGCGGCACGTATTCTTCCGAGTGGTTCTGGAGCAAGATCCTTCACTGCAGGCGTGTTGCACCCGATGTCTTCAAGGCTGCCCACAGCTTCGTCGAACACTGCGACTATATGCCGGCGCTGCTTTCCGGCGACACCCGGCCGGAGAAACTTATCCGCGGCGTCTGCTCAGCCGGGCACAAGGCAATGTACTGCAGCGAATGGAATGGACTACCCGACAAGGCTTTTCTTGCAAAGCTCGATCCCGCCCTAGCACCGCTGCGTGACCGCCTGTACGGCACCGCAGTGCCGTCCAACCACCTTGCAGGCAGGCTGTCCGGGGAATGGGCGACGAAACTGGGCCTCAAGGCGGGAACAGCAATCGCCGCAGGTGCATTCGACGCGCACATGGGGGCGGTTGGCGCAGGCATCGGCGAAGGCGTACTCGTGAAGATCCTCGGAACCAGCACATGCGACATGATGGTCATGGATGCCGGCAGGAAGCTGGCAGACATACCCGGAGTCTGTGGCATTGTCAACGGATCTATCCTGCCTGACTATTATGGCATCGAGGCAGGACAATCAGCCGTGGGCGACATTTTCCTGTGGTTTGTAAATAATCTGGTTCCGGATACTTACGGAAAGACACCGGACGAGAAGTTCCTCAACCTCGCAAAGGCTGCGGCGAAGCAGAAGCCCGGCGCGCACGGCCTGCTTGCCCTCGACTGGAACAACGGCAACAGGACCATCCTTGTGGATGTGCGACTGAGCGGCCTGCTGCTCGGACAGACCCTGCACACTGAGGCGCATGAGATCTACCGTGCTCTGATCGAGGCGACGGCGTTCGGTGCACTTACCATCATCAAGCGCATCGAGGAATACGGCGTGCCGATCCGTGAGATCATAAACTGCGGCGGGCTTGCGAGCAAAAACACGTTGCTCATGCAGATCTATGCCGACGTTACCGGGCGCCCGATGAAGATCTCCCGCAGCGACCAGACTTGCGCGCTCGGTGCCGCGATATTCGGCGCGGCGGCGGCAGGCAGGGAGGCCAGCGGCTATGCATCGGTGGGTGAAATACAGGACGCCACCTGCGGTGTGCGAAACCTCGTCTTCAAGCCGAACCCGGCAAACCGGAAAGTGTACGCCGAGATGTATGGCTTGTACCGGGACCTGCACGACGCGTTCGGCTCGCCAAAATGGTCCGGCAAACTCAATCACGTCATGAAGGCGATGATCACCTTGCGGGAAAAACAGCGCGGATAGGTGCGGCGGTCCGGTGACAACTAGGAGCAGCGATGCTTTCTGATCTCAAGAAGCAAGTCTACAAGGCCAACCTTGACCTCTACAACGAGGGCTTGATTGTGCTTACCTTCGGCAATGTTAGCGGAATTGATCGTGACAGGGGGATATTCGTCATAAAGCCCAGCGGGGTCCCCTACTCCATGCTGAAGCCGGCCGACATGGTTGCGGTGGACCTGGAAGGTCGAATCCTCGAGACACGCCTGAAACCATCGTCGGACATGCCCACTCATCTCGAGCTGTACCGGGCTTTCCGCGGAATCGGGGGCATCGTGCACACTCACAGCGCGTATGCAACCTCTTTTGCCCAGGCCCTCAAGCCGGTTCCTTGCTTCGGCACTACACATGCGGACTCGTTCCACGGGGCAGTCCCACTCACCCGCAAGATGACCGCCGGAGAGATAAAGACCGATTACGAGGCCAACACCGGCAAGGTCATAGCAGAACGGTTCGCGAAGCTTGACCCAATGAGCTACCCAGGGGTACTCGTGGCTTGTCACGGGCCCTTCACTTGGGCAAAGAATGCGGCAGATGCGGTCGTCAACAGCATTGCGTTGGAGCACATAGCCAAGATGGCGGCAATGACCAGTCTCATTAATCCATCCGCAGGTCCCATACCCAAAGCCTTGCTGGACAAGCATTTCCTCCGCAAGCACGGCCCCAAGGCATACTACGGCCAGAAGGCTTGAAGTGAAGAAGAGCGATGCCGTGGTCGCATCCAGCCTTGATGGGTTTCTTGTCTGACCGCCTTTATTGAGTCCTGCACGCGGGTACCGGTTGGTTCATCGACCAGCGTGCTTGTTGCGTAGCTGCCGGCATGCATTCGGTATATTCCGTTGACATGCAGGCGAGCGAATGTTACCAGTGCAAACGTATGCTGCAGAAGGGTTGATGCGCCGGACCCGCTTCGGGTGGACTGGGATATTTCATCGTTCTGTTCTGCAAGGGAGGCTCATCCATGAGTCGGATGAGGGTGGATAACAAAGACATCGCCGACGCACAGGTTTTCGAGATTATCCTCGATAACTTCCCCGACATCATCCACTCCGTTGATGAGAAAGGCCGGATTGTCTTCACGA
>JBAXKQ010000201.1:0-4452 GCA_037135275.1 bacterium | reverse complement strand
GGCCCCAGGCCACGTCCGCAGGACGCGGCGCAGAAACAGGCAAATCCCGCCAGCATCACGATCAAAGCTCGCATCGCCCCTCCCCTCCCATACTCATTACTCATTCTGCCGCCTTCTACGACAATACAGACCGGAAACGCTTGTACGCCTTTTCCCACGTCTTTTCATCCGCGGGCGTGTACTGCTTGATAGGAAATGCATGCTTGATCAGGGGCATAGCGGCCGGAATGGACTCTATGATGCCGAGTCCCATTGCCTGGACCATCATGTTGCCGACGGCCGTGGCCTCCTCAGGACCGGCCAGCACGGGAAGGCCCATTGCATCAGCCGTGAACTGGTTCAGCATCTCGTTCTTGCTGCCGCCACCCACGATATGCACAACCCTGCTGGTCTTTCCGCACACTTCCGATATCTGCTCGTTGACGGCGCGATACTTCAATGCAAGGCTTTCGTAGACCGTGCGGATGAAGGCACCGCGGTCCGCAGGGACAGCCTGCCCGGTGTTGCTGCAGAACGCGGCGATGGCCTTCTCCATGTTGGCTGGATTATAGAAGCTGGTGTCGTCCGGATCAATGAGCGATCCGAAGGGCTTGGCAGAGGCCGCAAGGTCAGTGAACTCGCTCCAGGCCATTTCCCTGCCATCCGTGTTGCGCCAGACCCGTCGGAGCTCCTGGGCAAGCCATGTGCCCATGCAGTTCTTCAGCAGCCGGATGTTCCCAACCCCGCCCTCGTTGCTGACACCGGCGCGGCGGGCGGCATCGGTCGTCACCGGCTCCGGTACGAGTTTGCCGACCAGCGACCATGTGCCAGAACTGATTATGAGCGCTTCGTCCGGATTTGAGATCGGTGCAGCCGCAAACGCGCTCGCGGTGTCATGCGACGCTGCGGCCACGAGCTTGGCACGATTGAGCCCTGTCGCCTCAGCAAGCCCTGCGGATAGCTGACCGACCACAGCGCCAGGCTCGACAATCTCAGGCATGACTGACATGGGAATGGCGAGTTTCTTGAGGATCTCGGTGCTCCACTTCTTCTTCCGCGCATCCATGAGCTGAGTGACGCTTGCCCAGGAAGAATCAACCGCCTTGACACCGCCGAGGTAGTAGTAGAACACCGTCGGTATTGGGAGGTATCGGCACCCGGGCCTGATAAGATCCCCGCGATTCTTGACGAACCAGTGAATCTGGTTGGAGAGATTGAACGGCTGAAAATGGATGCCGGTTATCTCGTAAACCCGCCTGGGGTCGATGCGCTTCTTCACCATCTGGATTGTATTGTCCAGCCGGTGATCCCGATAACAGTGGATCTTGCCCAGCATCTCGCCATCCTCGCTGACGAAATGGCCGTCGGCGCCCCAGGTGTCGATGCCAATTGAGTCAAGCTTGCCAGCCACATCCCTCTTGAACGCCCTCAGGCCGTCCACGATGTTGCGATAGATGAAGATGTCGTCCCAGTACATCCTCTCTTTGAATTCGCCGCTCCTGTCCGGCAGGTAGAAGGAAACGCCCTCGTGGGAGAAGCGGTGAATTTCCTTCATGGCGAACCGGTCCCTCTCGAACGAGCCCGCAAAGCACTTGCCGCCAGAAGCCCCAAGGTCAGCGGCAAACAACCGTTTTGTGGTCATCCAAATGCCTCCAGTTTGTGTAGTGTCAGAAAGACCAGTTAGACTTCATTCAATCCGTGATACCCGGCGCTTGGTATCCGTCGGACAGTGCCGGTATTCGCTCCCAGATTCAATATGACCGTAACCATTACTAAATCGCGCTCCGATCATCAACGGTTGTTTTGTGCGGGACGCATCCGGGTGCGGGACAATTTCACAGGTTCTTTCAAGGCGTGCCTTCAGCCCGTCTGCCCCGCGTACTTGCCGGCCACATAGCCACTGGCAAAAGCCCAATGGAGGTTGAACCCGCCGCACGGGCCGTCAACATCCATCACCTCACCCGCGACGAACAGGCCGCGTGTGATCTTGCTTTCGAAAGTCTTGCGGTCGATCTGCTCAAGCGCCACCCCGCCCCGGCTCGCCATGGCGTGAGACATCCCTTCGGTGCCCGTAATGTCAAGTGTCATGGCCTTGATGCAGCCAACCACGGCATGCCTCTGTCCAGTCGACATCCGTGAAACGACCAGATCATCCGGCAGCCCTGCCACACCGACCATGATCTTTGCAAGCACAGCCGGGAAGTGCCCGCGCAAGACAGTGAAGACGCCCCGGGCTCCCTGCTCCTGCTTCGCCTTGTCAAACACCAGCCGCCAGTCATCCGCAGACATGTCCGGCGCAAGATCCAGCGAAATACGCGCCTGGGGAGTCTTCCTGAGTGCCGACGCCACCGAGCCGGACACATCCAGAACTGCCGGTCCGGAAATCCCCCTGTGGGTAAAGAGCAATGCCCCCGCACCGATGGCCCCAGGGCCTCCGGCGCCGCCATCGAACTTCGCAATCACCGCAGGCACGGTCACCCCTGCCAGCTCTCGCGGCCAATCCTCACGGGTAATGAGCGGGACAAGAGCCGGCACAGGTTCTCGAATGGCATGCCCGGCGGCTCGCGCGAGATTCGCCCCGCCGGTTCCGCCGCCCAGCTCGCCACGGCTCGCCCCGCCGGCCGCAAGAACCACCGCGACCGCATTCACGACCACACCTCCCGCCTCGACCCCGATCACCCGTCCGTCAGCCAGCACAAGCCCCGCCACCCGTGCACCTAACCTGAACCGTATCCCGAGCCGTCCGCACTCCCTCACCATGGAATCCCGTACCGCGACGGCGGAGTTCGACACCGGATATACATGAAAGCCGTCAATGACATGCGATGGCACTCCGATTCCCGTAAAGTAGTCCCTGAGACTGGCGGAATCCATGGCTTTGAAAGCGGGGGAAACGAATCGCGCCGCCGGGCCGAATCGCTTTGAGAATTCGTCCGCCGCCAGGATGTTGGTGAAGTTGCAGTGCCCACCGCCGGTCGCGAGGAGACGCCGACCTGCCACGGTCAACTGCTCGAACACAAGCACATCGGCGCCGCAGCCGGCCGCGGACATTGCCGCCGCCAACCCGGCCGGCCCGGCCCCGATCACAACCACGGACGCCTTCTGTGCCTTCTGCGGGATCACAGGACAGGCACCAGCAGCGAACAGAGATTCTCCATAACCCGCTGCCTGGCCGGCCTCCTGAGCCAGGCGGAAAGATCAATCTCATTGCTCAAGCTGATGTCCTCGAGCACAATTTCCTTCAACCGCTGCGTGAAGTTAGCATCGAATACCGCGAGGTTGGTCTCGTAGTCGAGCCGGAAACTCCTGACGTCAAGGTTGGATGTGCCAACGAACCCGAACACGTCATCCACAACCAGCGCCTTGGCATGCATGAACGGCGGGCGGCGCTCGAATATCCGGACACCGGCACTGAGTAGATCCTCGTACAACGCCTTGCTGGCGAAACCGGCGGCAAAGTGGTTGTTGCGTTCAGGGACAACCAGCTTCACGTCAACGCCGCGAAGCGCGGCTGCCCGCATGGCACCGACGATGTCGTGGTGCGGCACGAAGTACGGCGTCACAGCCAGCACCTGCTTCCGCGCGGCGACTATCGCCATGAAGACCACATCGCCGATCGCCTCCATCTCCGATGCCGGGCCGCCGTTCACCACCCTTACGGCCTGGCTGCCGTCTGAGGCAAGGTGCGGAAAGTGCGCTTCGTTCAGAAGCTCCGCAGGGTCCTCATCGGTCATAAAGAACCAGTCGCGCATGAACGTGTACTGGAGGTCATGGACAATCGGGCCGCGCACTGCGAAATGATAGTCACGGATCGGCAACCTGCCCCGCCGCGTGATGTGGTCGTCATGAAGGTTGATGCCGCCTATGAAAGCTTGTTTTCCGTCAACAACCAGGATCTTCCTGTGGTTCCTGAGGTTCACCTGGAACTGCCGCTTGAGTACATTCGCCTGGGTCCAACCAACGATCTCCATGTTGGGAACGTTGCGATACCGCCGGAACAGCCCGCGCCAGATGGCAAACGTCGAGCCGAACCTGTCGTACAGCACCCTGACCCTCACTCCAGCACCGGCCTTTTCCGCGAGAAGATCAAGGATCTCCCGCCCGCTGACATCGTCGGCAATGATGAAGGTCACCAGGCTGATGTTGTGCTCCGCCCCGCGGATCGCTGCCAACATTCTTGGAAACGCCTCGTCCCCGTCCACAAGCGGCTCAATGCTATTCCCGCCCTTGAGCCGCTGGTCCGGAAACATTGAGTCCATCGCGCGATTGGTTTCCCGCGAGAAGGAGTCAGACGGCTCAATTGCGCCGCGCCGCAGGGCTATGGTCACATCGCTGGCGGCAAGCATGCGCCTGTCTGCCTGATGCTTCTTGAAACCCTTATCCTGCACACGGTCCACGCCGAAGATCAGGTACGTAAGCGCCCCTAATACGGGTATTGACCACGCGATGACGATCCATAGCAGCGCTGAAGTC
>JBAXKQ010000200.1:0-4497 GCA_037135275.1 bacterium | reverse complement strand
GGCGGCAGAACAAGGCACGGTCGCCCAGCGAAATGGCGGTGAACCTGAAACGTCGTCTTGTTCCGGTACGGGTGAGATGCCGTCCCTTTGCGGCCTCGCCAGCCGGGTTTACTTCTTCGAGGGCCAGCACAGTCATCTGCCTGCCATGCAGAGACGCCAGTGCTTCGTAGCGGGTTGCGGCTTCGATCGACGATTCCAGCACCTCGCCCGAAGAGTCTTTTGCTGTGTAGCGGTATATGCTCATATGAATTTCACTCTAATCAGCACATCTCTTCAGTTGCACAGACTCCCATAACCTCCTCAAGCGTGGTTACGCCGTCCTTCACTTTGCGGAGCCCTGCCTGTATGAGTGGCTCCATTCCAAACTCGATCGCCTTCCGCCTGAATTCGACTGCGCCAACCCTGTCGAGGATCATCTGCCGGATCGGCTGGGTGGTTTCCAGGAACTCCACGACCGCAGTCCGTCCAACGAAGCCGGTGTGGCCACATGCGGGGCAGCCCGTGCCGCTGAAGTAGTGCCAGGAAGGGGCACCGGGGTTGACTCTTTCCGCCACAGCCAGTTCGGCCGGTGAAGGGTCCTGCCTCTTCCTGCATCCGTTGCAGAGCGTCCTGACCAGGCGCTGTGCGACCACCAGCTTCATCGTTGCCGCGATGAGGTAGGGCTCCATCCCGATGTCTTGCAGGCGCCAGAACGCGGTTGGTGCGTCGTTGGTGTGAAGGGTGCTGAGGACCAGGTGGCCTGTCAGGGCGGCACGCATCGCGATCTGTGATGTGACGAGGTCGCGGATTTCACCTATCATGATGATGTCGGGGTCCTGGCGGAGGACGGAGCGCAAGGCGTCGGCAAAATCCAGGCCGATCTTGGCCTTTACCTGCATCTGATTGATCCCGGGAAGCAGGTATTCAATCGGGTCCTCAACGGTCTGGATGTTCCAGGCAGGGTCCTTGAGGAAGTTCAGGGCGCCGTAGAGCGTGGTTGTCTTTCCGCTGCCTGTCGGGCCGGTCAGGAGGATGATTCCGTTTGGCGACTGGAGGACACTCTTGAACCGGGACAGGATGTCTTCCTCAAATCCGATGGAGTGCATGTCGACCAGCATCGCCGCCCGGTCCAGGACGCGGAGCACGAGTTTTTCCCCGTGGGCTTCCGGGAGGGAAGACACCCGTATATCGATGATCCGGTCGTGAACCTTGAACTTGAAACGTCCGTCCAGCGGCAGCCGCCGTTCCGATATGTCCATGTTGGAGAGAATCTTGATCCTGGTGACGATGGCCTGGTAGAGCCCAAGGGGGGGAGGGGTAACCTCGCGGAGCCGGCCGTCCACTCGCAGGCGGACGTGAATCTCCTTCTCGCCGGGCTCGCAGTGAATGTCACTGGCGCGATCACGTACCGCCTGCATGAGGAGCAGGTTTACAAAGCGGACCACCGGCGCGTCATTAGCCAACACGCGCAGCTGCTCGGAGTCGACGAGGCCTTCCAGTGACGCGTCCGCCGGTTCAGGCTCCAGGTCGACAATGTCACGGAGGTTCCGCTCGATGTGGGCGTCTTCCTTGTAGTACTTGTCAATAATGGCCTTTATCCTGGTCTCCGAACTGACAGCTTTGTGAACTTCCAGCCCTGTCAGGTACTGCACGGCCTCTGTGGCGTCGACATCCAGCGGATCACGCATGACCACTGTAATGGAGGAGGAAGAGTCCTTTTTGAGAGGAACCAGGCAGAATCGACGGGCAAGGGTCTCGGGAATCAGGGCCACCTCCTCCTTTTCCAGCCGGAAGTCCTCGCCAAGGTCGAAGAAAGGGATGTCAAGCTGCTTGCTCAAAGCCATGGCGATATCGTCAGGCGTGGCATATCCAAGCGCAATCAGGGCTTCGCCGAGCATCTGCCCGGTTGCCTTCTGCCGGGCCATGCCGTCTGCCAGCTGTTTGTCGCTGATCGTGCGGTTCTGCAGCAGCACTTTTCCCAATGTCTTCCCGTTCATGGTGCCTGGCTATTCCCACGCCGGAAACTCCAGTCTCTGCGCAGCACGCCGGCGTTGCGTGCTGCGCCCGTCCAGGGCGTACTCCTATCTCGTTGAAAGCTCCGGCATAGCGCAGACCGTGACCTCTTGCGCAACCTGCGGGGCTGCGGTGTCAGCCCCGGTGGATGATGACAGAGGTTCTGCCTGTTCTGCAGGAGGCGCGGCCGAAACCGGCTCCGATCCCCCGGGTGTCTGTATGGTGGCTGTCAGGAAAATGAGAAGGTCGATCTTCTGGTTGTCCTCCGTATCCCGGCGGAAGAGGGCGCCCAGTATGGGTATGCTGCCCAACAGGGGCACCTTGTAGGTGGACTTCGTCTTGCGATCCTTGATCAGGCCGCCGATCACGATTGTCCGGCCGGTCTCCATCAGCACCTGCGTCTCAGCCTCGCGGGTTGAGAGTACCGGGTATTCGGTCAGCGCCACACTCGTGCTGCTCTCGCCGCTGTTTCCCACCTTGCCTGATGCGGTGCCGACCAGTTCGCGAACGGATGGGTGGATTATCAGGTTGATGTACTTGCCGTCGCAGATCTGTGGCAGCACTTTCAATTGAATCCCCACGTTCTCGTAGTATTCAAGTGACGTTGAAACGGTCGGTGCTGTGACGCCGGAGGATGTCGTCTGTGAATTTATGATAGGAACTTTTGTGCCGACAATGATCGTTGCATCCTGGTTGTTCATCGTGAGTATGCGCGGTGATGAGAGGATGTTGAACGAAGAATCCTCCTGCATGGCGTGCAGGAGCACCTGCATCTGGAAGTCAGTGAGCTGCTGGAACGCTATCGAAAGCCCGGCGTCAAAAGGTCGTGTCGGGGATGCCGAGCCTGACGAGGAGAAATTGCCGGGTCTCACCGTTCCGCTGATCTGCTGCAATCCCATTTCGTATACATTCTTGCCATCAGTGTTCCTGACGCCCTTGACGCCGGGCGTTGCAGCCCCGCCTATGCCGGTTCCGAACTCCACGCCCATGTCGCGGAGCAGTCCGGATTCGACTTCAACAAAGCGGGCTTCTATGAGGACCTGGATAGGCCTCTTGTCCACCTCGTCAAGTATTGCGGCTACTTTCGCCAGGACCGCCGGGGTGTCGGATACTATGAGCGTCTTCCCCTTCACGAGGAGGGTTTCTTCCGCGACGCGCCGCAGCCTTCCGATTCCCTCAGAGCCTGACATTGACGCGCCGGATCCCTGGGAAGTGCTTCCTCCGGCTGTTCCGCCACCCCAGGAGCCGGAGTCGGCTTTCCAGCTCTGGCTTCGGATCACGAGCTTGCTGATGCTTCCGGCGGGGGACAGCTGGGACTTGATCATGTCCTCGACATCGGAGGCGTCCAGGTACTTGAGCGCGAAGACACGGGTCTGAGTGGTTGAAGGCCAGTTGGCCTGTCCCTGACCAGTTGTAAGGCCGCTGCTGTCTTTTGACGGCACTTTATCCGCTGAGCACACAACTATTGCCGAGCCCATCGGGTAGTAGCCGTAGCCATAGGGCTTCAATATCATGTTCAGCGCATCTTCCCACCTGACGTCCTTCAGTCTGACTGTGACTTTGCCCATGACCTCCGGCCCTATAACCATGCTCTTTCCGGTCTGTCTTGAGAAGGCGGTCAACACCTGGGATATGTTCCCGTCGTCGACGTTGAGGGTTACGAACTCGGATGGGGCGGCCTGCACCTCACGCGGAGGAGTGGGGGGCTGTCCTAACGCGCAGTGTCCATGGACACCCAGCAGCACGACAATCATCCAGACTGTCGCAAGCAATTGTCCCGATGTGTTCTTCCTGACCTGCGGGCACTCGTTTGTCATGACTGCCTCCTTTTTGATTGAGTTCGACACTCCATCAGCTTCACCATCTCCTTCGGTCGCAATGAGCGGCCGACTGCCACATCCACATCAATGAGATCCGCCTCGCAAAGGCGCACAAGCGAATCATTCATTGTCATCATGTTGTCTGATCTCCCTGTCTCGATCACCGAGTAGAGTTGCTGGACCTGCATTTCCCTGATCATGTTTCTGATCGCGTTGTTCACATTCATGACCTCGCAAGCCAGCACTCGCGCCGTGCCGTCCTTCCGGACTATCAGCTGCTGGGAGACGACTCCCACCAGGACGAGCGAGAGCTGGGTATAGATCTGCTGCTGCTGCTGCGGGGGGAAGGAGTCAACGATGCGGTTTATCGCATGGGTTGAATCCTGCGTGTGGAGGGTCGCGAGGATCAGGTGGCCGGTTTCAGCCAGGCTGAGTACGAGCTGCATGGTTTCAAGGTCGCGCATTTCGCCGACCATGATCACATCAGGCGACTGCCTGAAGACGCTGCGCAACGCCTCGGAGAAGGAGCGGGCATCGTCGCCTATTTCGCGTTGCTCAACGACGCTGCTATGGTGGGAGTGAAGATACTCAATCGGGTCCTCGATACACACAACGTGCAGCCGCCGGTAGTGGTTGATATAGTCGATCATTGCGGCAAGGGTTGTTGATTTCCCGCTGCCGGCCG
>JBAXKQ010000199.1:0-4500 GCA_037135275.1 bacterium | reverse complement strand
AACTACCATATCGCTCGGAAGGCGCGCAACCGCCACAGCGGCGGTTAGGCGGCGTTCCGCCGCCCGATCCCCCGTGCGCATCTGGATTTGCCAATAAAGAGAGAGTGATTCGCATGAGCGATACCGTCGGCAGCACGATGTCCAAACTCGAAGACAGCCTCTGGTCAGCCGCTGACAACCTTCGCGCCAATTCCAAATTGACCTCTTCCGAATACTGCATGCCCGTCTTAGGCATCATCTTCTTACGCCACGCCACCAACCGCTATGAGGCCGCCCGCTCTCAGATCGAGCAGGACCAGAAGTCCGGAAAGATGCCCAGGCGCGCGCCCATCAAGGCTGATTTTCTCAAGCGCCGGGCCATGATGCTGCCCGAGGAGGCCCGCTACGACTCGCTGCTCAAACTCAGCACCGGTGAGTCCCTTGGCGCCGCTCTGGTCAAAGCAATGGACGCCATCGAGCGCGACTTCGAGCCCTTGCTCAACCAGCTCCCCAAGGATTACGGCAAATTCGAGCCCGTCTTGCTCGAAGACCTTCTGCGCGTTTTCGACAGCGAGGAGATCCGCACCGCTGGCGGCGACGTCTTCGGCCGCATCTACGAGTATTTCCTCATGAAGTTCGCCATGCAGGGAGCGCAAGACAACGGCGAGTTCTTCACCCCGCCCTCGCTTGTGCAGACCATCGTCAACATCATCGAGCCCGACCACGGCGTCATCTTCGATCCAGCTTGCGGCTCCGGAGGCATGTTCGTCCAGTCCAGCCACTTCATCGAGGACTGTGGTCAGGATACCACCCACCAGGTCACCTTCTTCGGTCAGGAGAAAACCGCGACCACCATCCGCCTCGCCAAGATGAACCTCGCCGTCCACGGGCTCGAAGGCGAGATCCGCGAGGCCAACACCTTCTACGAGGATGTTCACACCCTTTACGGCGGTTGCGACTTTGTCATGGCCAATCCGCCCTTCAACGTGGACATGGTCGATTCCGAAAAGGTCAAGGACGACCGCCGCCTGCCCTTCGGCCTTCCCGGCGTGAACAAGGGCAAGAAGATCTCCAACGGCAATTACCTCTGGATCTCCTATTTTCACAGTTACCTCAAGCCCGCCGGCCGCGCCGGTTTCGTCATGTCCTCGCAGGCCAGCAGCGCCGGTCACGGCGAGGCCGAGGTCCGCCGCAAGTTGGTCGAGACCGGCGACGTGGACGCCATGGTCTCGATCCGATCCAACTTCTTCTACACGCGGACGGTTCCCTGCGAATTGTGGTTCTTTGATAAAGGTAAGCCTGCCCCACGCCGTGACACCGTGCTCATGCTCGACGCCCGCAACATCTACCGCAAGGTCACCCGCAAGATATACGACTTCTCGCCCGAGCAGCTCAGGAACCTCACCGCCGTGGTCTGGCTCTACCGCGGCGAGGATCGGCGTTTTGCGCGGATGGCCTTTGATTATTTCGAAGAGTCGGTCAGGGGTGCCGTCGTCACGCACCATGCGGCCTACGGCTGGTGTACCACAGGCGACGGCGAGAAACGCTTGGCCCGGCTTGTGGACGCCCTGCGCCACTTCGCCCGCGCGGGCAACCTCGCCGAAGAGATTCGGAAAGCGGAAGGCACAACGCAGGCGTGCGAAGCGCTTCAGCGAATCGTCGCTCAACTCGACGGGCAGCAAACCGATCTGCGCCAGCAGGCCGACCGGCTTTACGAAGCCATCGAGAAGTTCCGCGCAAAGATGGACGCACGAAGTTTCGCTTTGGACACAGACGCGCCGAAGGCGATTGTCCACCGTCTTGTCAAAGACGGCCCTCCGTTGGAAACGCTGGAGCAGCAGATCGCCGGTTTCCGCTCCGCCGTCGAGGCGTTCAACAAACTCGTGCGGCAAGGCGCGGACATTGCGGAGCGGTCGCTCGGGGCCAAACGCGCCGAGGCCTGGCGCAAAACGTTCGAGATGCCGTCCGCGCTTGAGGACATGCATCGGGACGATGAGCGTCTGCGCGAAGCCCACCACCTTCTGCGCACCAACCTGCGCCATTTCCATTGGCTGACGCAGCGCTTCCCCGACGCCGCTTTCCGCGACGTGCCCGGCCTCTGCCGCGCGGTCAGCCGCGCCGAGATTGAGGCCGCCGACTGGAGCCTCACCCCCGGTCGCTATGTCGGCGTGGCCGCCGCCGAAGTTGACGAGGATTTCGACTTCGAGCAGACCCTCCGCGACATCCACGTCGAACTGGCTGACCTCAACGCCGAAGCGGCGTCGCTCGCGAAAAAGATCCAAGCCAATTTCGAAGGGTTGGAGCTATGATCCCCCGACTTCCACCCAAACAGCCGACCGATCCGACCGATCCGACCGATTCTTCAGTTTTATCTGCCCGCGCACCGCGCCTCCGCCCGAGCGGCGGATATCGGCAGTTGCGCAGCTTTCAGGCGACAACGGTCATTTACGACGCAACCGTCTCATTTTGTGAACGCTTTCTCGACCGGCGCTCGCGCACAGTGGACCAGATGGTCCAAGCCGCCCGCAGCGGACGGCAGAACATCGCCGAAGGCAGCCGGGCAGCCGCCACCTCCAGCCAGACCGAGCTGCGCCTCGTGAATGTCGCACGAGCAAGCCTCGACGAACTGCTCCTCGACTACGAAGACTATCTGCGGCAACAGGGCCAGCGCCAATGGGCAAAAGACGATCCCGATGCGCATGCCGTGCGCGAGGTCGGGCGGAACCAGCATCGGACGGATCAGACCGATCAGACCGATTTGTCGGACCTCTCTGCGCCCTATGCCCCTTGGCTCCGCCACGCGGACGGCGCAGTCGTCGCCAACGCGGTCATCTGCCTGATCCACCAAGCCAATTACCTGCTCGACCAGCAGATCGCCAGCCTAGAGCGTGCCTTCGTCGAAGTGCGCGGCTACAGCGAGCAACTGGCTGTCGCCCGCCGCGATTTCCGGGAGGCCGTGTCCAAGGCCCCCGCTTGCCCGCTGTGCGGCAAGCCCATGCGCCAGCGTACGGCACGGCAGGGCTTGCACGCCGGACAACCCTTCTGGGGCTGCACCGCCTACCCCGACTGCAAAGGCACGCGAAAGGTGGAGAAGCCTCATGCGTGACACAAAACGATGCGCTCCCCGCGCCGCCCCCTTTGCGCACAGCAAAAGCCGATCCGTCCGATCGGTCCGATCCGTCCGATCCGTCCAATTCTCGTACGCCCTGCGCGGCCTCGCAACCTCCATCGGCGTGGCCGAATGGGAAACCCTCCTCACCGCAAACCTACCCAAGGAACTCAAAGGAAGTCTCCCGGCCGTGAAGGAAATCGAGACCGAACTGGCGCGAGGCGAGGATCGGAAATGAGCGCCACGATACAGAGGCCCCTAATTGTGCAACGGCGCGTTGCACACTTTCCAATCGCGACGGCATCTCTAATTGCCGAAGCAGTCGTTCTCGCAGCCACAATCAAAGAGAACTTTGAGGGGTTGTTTGTCTAATGAAGTGGCAAAAGAAATGTTTAGGCGCCATTGCTGATCTCTGTTTAGGCAAGATGCTAGACGAGAAGAAGAACACGGGAGATTATCAGCCCTATTTGGCCAACATTGATGTGAGATGGGGCTCATTCGATCTGGAGAATTTACGGCTCATGCGGTTTCAGCCAAAGGAGATGAACCGCTATGGACTGAAGTACGGCGACATTGTAATGTGCGAAGGTGGGGAACCAGGGCGTTGTGCGATATGGAAGGATCCTGTGCCCGGCATGATGATTCAAAAGGCATTGCATCGCATTCGTCCGCATGCCGAATTGGACTATCGCTTCTTGTTCTATTCGTTTCTCCACATCGGGCAAACCGGCGGTTTCGCGCACCTCTTCACAGGCTCCACAATCAAACACTTTCCGCGCCAGCAACTCGTAAAACTTGAAATCTCATTTCCTAACCTTGCCGCCCAGCAAGCCATCGCCTCCATCCTCTCCGCCTACGACGACCTGATCGAGAACAACCGGCGGCGCATGGCGCTGCTGGAAGAGTCGGCCCGGTTGCTCTACCGCGAATGGTTCGTTCACTTCCGCTTCCCAGGCCACGCCCGCACCCGTGTCACCGACGGCGTGCCGAAAGGGTGGGAGCGGAAGACGCTTGGCGATATCTGCGACGACATCCGCGATCTTGTTTTGCCGAGCCAACTTGAGCCTGACACGCCGTACATCGGTTTAGAGCACATGCCGCGCCGCTCAATATCGCTTACTGAATGGGAAACGGCCGAAAAGGTGACCAGTTCCAAAGCCAGATACATAACGGGCGATATCCTTTTTGGAAAAATCCGTCCCTACTTCCACAAGGTCGGCATCGCCTTCACCGATGGCGTGGCCTCATCCGACGCCATCGTGATTCGCCCGAACTCTGACGACCTCCGTAGCTTCGTTTTGATGACCGTTTCGAGCGATGAGTTTGTGGCAGACACATCCCAGTCGATGAAAGAGGGATCCAAGATGCCCCGCGCCGATTGGAAGCAAATGATCCAGTACCCGGTTCTGCTG
>JBAXKQ010000198.1:0-4570 GCA_037135275.1 bacterium | reverse complement strand
GGTGGACGATAACTATCGGCAGGCATCCGAAAGGGGTTCATCGTATGGGCAAGAAGCTGGCGTATATCGATCTGGATACCGCAGAACGGTTTGTGACAGACGTCTTCGTCGCGCTCGGCGTGCCACGGAAGGAAGCCGCCGTTTGTGCTGATGTACTGATATGTTCGGACAGGCGTGGAATCGACTCGCACGGCCTCAACCGCGTCAAGCCGATCTACTATGACAGGATAAAGAAAGGCATCCTCAGCCCGACCACCAGGCTCGAGGTCGTGAGGGAGACGCCTTCCACCGCCGTCGTAGACGGCCACAACGGCATGGGACACTTCATCGGCAAGACTTGCATGCAGATGGCCATAGACAAAGCCAGGCGGGTCGGACTCGGCGCCGTGGCCGTCAGGAACTCGACACACTTCGGGATAGCCGGCTACTACTCGCTCATGGCCGTAAAACAGGGAATGATCGGCATTACCACGACTAACGCCCGCCCGTCTATTGCCCCTACGTTCGGCGTCGAGAATATGCTGGGCACGAATCCTATCACTTTCGGCATGCCGACCGATGAGGCGTTCCCCTTCGTGCTGGATTGCGCAACTTCCATCACACAACGCGGCAAGATCGAGTTGTACGAGCGTATCGGCAAGGAGGTCCCCGCCGGTTGGGCGATTGACTCCAAGGGCAGGACCAGCACAAACGCCGGCACTATTCTCACCGACCTCACCAGGGACACTGCGGCGTTGACGCCGCTCGGCGGCCCCGGAGAGGACATGGCCGGATACAAGGGATACGGCTACGCCACCGTCGTTGAGATACTCTCCTCGGCTCTTCAGGCCGGCGCCTTCATGAAAGCCCTCTCGGGGATGGAAAACGGCAAACCGGTCCCGATACCGATCGGCCATTTCTTCCTGGCCATGGATATCAAGGCATTCATCGGCCTTCGGGAGTTCAAGAAGAACACCGGCAATATCATGCGCGCGCTGAGGGCATCACGAAAGGCACCGGGCCAGAAACGTATCTATACTGCTGGCGAAAAGGAATACCTGGCTTCGATTGAACGTGAAGAGACCGGCATTCCTTTGCCGCCATCCGTTCAGGCTGACATGGTGGCCATGCGCGATGAACTCGGTCTCAAACGGTACCGTTTCCCGTTCGAAGCCGGACGCGCCGGCGCGCGACAAAAGGCATAACGGCTGGGGACCAACAGGAGGCCTGACGCAAGTGAGTTGGACAATAGACAAGTTCATGCAGCTTTCCACAGGCTACTGGCCGGCCTCTGTGGTGTCGGCGGCCGTTCAGCTTGGCATTTTCGAGATCCTTGAAGGCAAAGGCAGCACCGCCAGGGATGCTGCCGCCCGCCTGTCAACACCGGAGGGCCATGTAGCCGAGTTGCTCGACGCCCTTACTGCCCTGGATATCCTGGAAAAATGGACCGAACCCGGGCAATCGCCTGAAAGAGAACCGGTCTACAAGATCAAACCCAGTGCTGCCCAGTTCCTGACACGTTCCGGCGCCTGGTGCATTCTTGATGCGCTCAGATACAATACAGACCTGTACCAGATCTGGGGCAGGCTGGCTGATTGCGTCAAAACCGGCAAACCAGTTATCCCTGTTGGAGCTCATCTGGGAGGTGATCCCGAACGCACCCGCCGGTTCGCACTCGGCATGCACAGCAGGGCACTGGCCATGGCTCCTGCCCTGCTGCCGGCCATCGACGTGAGGGGCCGCATGAGGCTGCTCGACATTGCATCCGGACCAGGAACATTCAGCACGCAGCTTGCAGAAAGGTATCCGGGGCTGGAGGTAACCCTCTTCGATCTGCCGCCAGTCCTTTCTGTGGCGAAGACCCTGGTGGCCGATCGCTCATGCGCATCCAGGGTGGCGTTCAGGCCTGGCGACTACCACTCCGATCCGCTTCCGACAGGTTTCGACGCGGTGTTGTACTCGGGGGCGCTTCATCAGGAAGAACCGGCTTTCGCGGCATCCCTCTTCAAGTCGATCTTTGACGTCATGGATCCCGGCGGACGGCTCTTCGTGGTCGATATGATGCTCCAACCCGGCAGGACGGAGCCGCTGTTTTCCATCCTGTTCTCGATCAACATGATGCTTACGAGCCCGGCAGGCAGGGTCTACTCCGAGGATGTGGTCCGGCACCTGCTGTCACAGGCCGGCTTTGAAGACACCAACTGCAAGCGACTTACCGAGTGCCCCTACTGGGTTGTCACCGCGGACAAGCCGCCTCTTTCCCGGTTGTCTCAACAAGGTCGGCAAGCATAGCGGTTGCATCTGCACCGCGGCATGAAGCGGCGGCATCCCGCATGAGTTCCTGCTTTTGATGGTCCGGCACAGTGGTAGAGAGATAGCCGGCAAGCCATTCTTCAGTGAGTTCACCCTGTGCAATCATGTCGGCCGCGCCGCGTTCCCGCATAGCCTTTGCATTTGCAGTCTGGTGATCGCGGGGCGCGCCAGGCAAAGGCACAAGCAGCGCTGGCAGCCCGACCGCGGCAAGTTCGGCACACGTCGCGGCGCCGGACCGGCATATCGCGAAGTCGGCCGCAGCATAGGCACAATCCATTTCCCTGAGGAACCCGTGGACCTCATGCGGCACCCCGGCCTGCTCGTACCTCAGCCTCATTGCGGCCTCGTCCGCCGGCCCCGACAGGTGGATGATTCTCAGTCTCAGCCCCTTCCTGTGCGCCGAGCAAACCGCTCTGGAAACCACGTCATTCACCGCGCGCGCGCCCTGGCTGCCACCTAGAACCAGGATGGTGAACACATCAGAATGCCCACGCTTTCTCTCAACCCTGGCTATCTCCCTCCGTATCGGAAGCCCTGTAAACACGCACCGGCGGCCCTTCAGGTGCCTACGCGCACTCTCGTCGCTGATGGCGACACAGTCGGCAAAACGTGCAAGCGTTGAAATGGCCCTTCCGGGAACGGCATTTGCCTCGTGGAGAACCACTCTCGTACCCAGACTGCGGGCGGCAAGCACCGGCCCCACCGACGCATAGCTCCCCATTGCCAGCAGGACAGCCGGGCGCGAGGCCTTCATCTTCCTCCGGCAATAGAAGTACGAACGAATCAGGGAATATATCGTCGCAAGCGACTGGAGACCGACACCGGAAAAGCCCCGGGCCTTGACGACGACCACCTCGCCGCCCCATCCAGCAACGGCGGTTCCCTCCACGCTTCGCCCGGCAAGCCACAAGCCGACATCGTGGCCGCGGGCTTTGAGCTCTTCCGCCATAGCCAGGCCGGGAAATATGTGGCCGCCAGTCCCACCACAGCACACCGCAATTCTCACCAGCCAGCCCTCCTTTGATCCAGCCACAAGTCTCAAGCTCCCCCCTGGATACTCGAGCGCCTCAATATATTGCACCCGGCCGGCGATGGGAAGTTTTCTGTTGGCATCAAGTCGCGCCTGATGCATACTCGCGCCTGTTTACGTGTTGCCGGCGCGGGTTGCTGTGAGGTGTTCATCCCGCCGCAGGCAAACGATCTCCGATCCGGGAGTTGGGATGTCCGTACCGAACATACCAGGCTATAGTTTTGTTGAGAAGATCCGCGAGGGCGCGACCGCCACCTCATGGAAGGCCATCCAGACATCCCTCAGGCGCCCAGTGGTCATAAAGATCCTGGCCACGGAGGGAACACCTGACGATCAGTCCAAGGTTGAGGGCATCCTGAGCCAGATGCGCAAGGTCGCGTCCTTGAAACACTCGGCTTTCTTTGAGCTCATTGACATAGGCGAACATGACGGGATGTACTATGTCGTCATGGGCGGCTCCGATGGTCAGGCATTGTCAGCCCTTCTCTCCGACCACAAGTGCTTCCGGGAAAAGGACATCCTCGGTATAGCGACGGACGCCGCAGAGGCGCTCCACTTCGCCTGGACCACAAAGCGCCTCTATCACGGCAACATCAAGCCCGACAACATCGTGGTTCATCCCGACGGCAACGTCGTCATAGCCGACATGGGAATGGCAAGAGTAGACGTGCACTTTGACCAGGCAACGGGCCAGACCCACGAGATGATAGTTGGTACGCCAAATTACATGTCGCCTGAGCAGGTGCAGGGCCGCGGTGGGCTGGACTGCAGGACGGATATCTATTCGCTCGGCGCCACTCTGTACCAGCTCGCAACCGGAACAATACCCTTCGGTGACTCGCCGGGCGGTGAGACAATGAACCGGCACCTCATCGACCTGTTGCCGGATCCGCGGGACATCAACCCGGACATCTCACCAGCTCTTGCCGGAATAATCGCCAAGATGATGGTGAAAAGCCCGGGCAAGCGATACCAGTCGTGGGATGACGTGGTCACCGACCTCAAGAAGGCGGCAAGCAACCCGAACAGCCTGCCCAGGATGGACGAGACCGCTCTCAGCACTGTCAGGCTCACAACCACCAAACCCTCGGCCCAGAGGGCAGCACAGCCGATCCTCATCGCCAAGGCCGCACCGCCCCAGCCGCTGCAAGTCAAACGGAAGCAGGCACAGCCGGTGAAGAAACAATCTGCCCTTGTGGCAAATCTGAAGACCGTGCTCTGGCTGGTTATCATGGGGGTATGGGTCGG
>JBAXKQ010000197.1:0-4603 GCA_037135275.1 bacterium | reverse complement strand
GGAGATGCAAGTCACTCGCACCTTGGCGGATGCAGGTCTCTAACAGGCTGTCAATCTGCATGTTCGACATTCGTTCGCTCCGATTGCATTATTCGTCCGCCGCCAGGGCCAATCCACCGTAATCTGATCGGCCCGATGGCATGTTGTGGCTTTAACTATGACCAAATGACGGAGTTACGATTCTGCAAAACAGCAGGTTAATCCGTCAGTAAGCCCTCGGCCTGCGTAATCCTCACGAGTTCCTCCGCCGTCGTGATCCCGGAACGGACCTTCTCCCGACCGTCCTGAAGCAGAGTGGTCATGCCCGTGGCTATCGCCGCTCGCCTGAGATCCGACAAGCTTCCGCGGTTGAAGGCCAACTCTCGGAGTGAGTTGTCCATCTCCATCAATTCGAAAATGCCTTGCCGGCCTCGGTAACCTGTCCCGGCGCACGCACCACAACCTCTACCACGGAAAAATGTTACGTTCGCAATATCGTCCGGCGTGAATCCCAACAACCGCAGGACTCGTGGGTCGGTGTCTGAGGAGGGCTGTTTGCAGTCGGGGCAGATCACCCGCACCAGCCGCTGTGCCATCACCGCCTGCACGCTGTTGGTGACCAGGAAGGGCTTGACCCCTAAGTCGATCAACCGCGTAATGGCAGAGGGGGCGTCGTTAGTGTGGAGTGTGCTGAATACCAAGTGTCCGGTAAGGGCGGCCTGAATTGCCACCTGCGCCACCTCTAGATCGCGAATTTCGCCCACTAGAATCACATTGGGGGCCTGACGCAGCATCGCACGAAGGATCGAAGAGAATGTCAGACCGATCGAGTCATTCACCTGGACCTGGTTTACGCCGGTGAAATTGTACTCCACCGGATCCTCGGCGGTGAGCAGCTTGGAATCAATCGTATTCACCCGGCGCAGGCAGGAGTAGAGCGTCGTCGTCTTGCCGCAACCCGTGGGCCCGGTGACAACGAAAATCCCGTTTGGACGCAGGATGACGTCATTCACATACTCGTGAATGAACTTGGGCAACCCGAGGGATTCGATCTCAAGATTGACGGCGGAACGATCCAGCACGCGAAGCACGACCGATTCGCCGAACTGGGTTGGGAGCGTGGACACACGCAAATCGACTGAACGATTGCCGCCGAGGCGCATGTTGATACGACCGTCCTGAGGAACACGGCGCTCGGAAATATTCAGGTTCGCCATGACCTTGATGCGCGACACCACAGGCAAAGCAAGGTGCTTCGGCGGCGGGGACATCTCATACAGGGCACCGTCCACACGATACCTGATCCTGAATTCAGTCTCAAAAGGCTCGAAATGAATATCGCTCGCACGATCCTGCACCGCCTGGAAGACCACAAGGTTCACGAAACGCACGATCGGCGCCCCGTTGGCCAGATTCTCCATGACCCTGGCATCGTCCGTTTCCTCTAGAACCTCAACCTCTTTTGCAATCGTCTCATCCCCCCCAAGTTCCTTGAGGAGTTCGGACATGCTTTCGCCATCATCCCCGCCATCCGAATAAAACTTCTCCAGAACCTTCTGGATTGCAGCAGGATCTGCAACGACAATCTGGAGTTCCTTACCCTTGAGGATGTAACCCAGTTCATCGATCCGACCCGGATCAAGCGGCTCCATCAGGGCAATCTGGAGCGTGGTGCCCACCAGTGCGACGGGGATGCACTGATAGGTGCGTGCCGTTTTGCCCGGCACACTCTGGATGAGTTGCGGTGTCATGTCCCGCTCCCGGATGGTCACCACATCCGTGCTCAGGTGGTTGGCCATCGCCTGAAGGATGTCCTCCATGGCCATGATGCCAAAGTCTTGCAGAATGAGGGATACGGGCTTCCCGCTTCGCTTGAACTCGGCATGAACCTCCTCGAATTGGAGGTCGTCGATCAGCCCCTGATCTTTGACCAGCGCGAGCAGTGGATTTGAGACATCGTCCGCCATAACTTAAAGCGTTACTTCTGGGATTTGCCTTGGGCAACCGCCCCGGCGTCTGCCCCGACAGATTGCGCCAGCTCCATTTCCTGAAGCTTGGCTTGAATGGTGATCGGATCCTGCGCCTTCGTGACAACCTCATCCCGGGAAATCATCCCCGCCAGATATTTCTCCATGAGGAATCCATCCAACGTCACCATCCCGTATTTGGCACCGGTCTGGATGTCCGATTGGATCCGGAAGGTCTTGTTGTCGCGGATCAGGGCGGCGATGGAGGGGGTGTTAACCATGATTTCAAAAATAGCCACGCGCCCGGGCTTGTCCACCCGTGGAACGAGCAACTGCGAGATGACCGCCTGCATCACCGTGGACAGCTGGATCCGGATCTGCTCCTGCTGGTTTGTCGGGAATGCGTTGACGATACGATCAATGGTTTTCGCAGCACCCGTGGTGTGCAGGGTTCCGAAGACCAAGTGACCCGTTTCAGCAGCCGTGATGGCAGCATCAATCGTCTCCAAATCACGCATTTCACCGACCAGAACCACATCAGGATCCTGACGCAGAGCGCGGCGGAGAGCCTCGGCGAAATTCGGAACATCGACTCCGATCTCACGCTGCGTCACAAGCGCCTTCTTGTGCTTGTGGTAATATTCGATGGGATCCTCAATGGTGATGATGTGAGCCTCATCCCGCTCCTCGTTGATGATGTTGATCATCGAGGCCAGAGTGGTTGTCTTACCAGAGCCGGTGGGGCCTGTTACCAGAACAAGTCCGCGCGGCTTGTAGAGCAACTCTCTGGCGGACATGGGGATGCCAATCTGCTCCATCGTCAGCAGCTTGCTCGGAATCTGCCGGAGAACCATCCCGAAGTTTCCTTTTTCCTTGAACACGCTGACACGGAACCGTGCCATATCGCCGAAGGCAAAACCGAAGTCGGCGCCACCCCGCTCACGAACATGCTGAATATGATCCTCGGAGGTGATGCTCCGCATCAACTCCTCAGTGGCCTCAGGTGTGAGAGACGGACCCTCAACACGGTGCAGGATGCCGTGAACCCGGATGACGGGCGGGGCTCCCACACGGATATGGAGGTCGGAAGCCCCTTCCGAGACCACCAGCTGCAACAAATCTGACATCGAATACGACATGCTTCAAATCCTCAATTAAATCAGAGAGACATCTTAAACCATTCGACAGAGGTTTCAGGGTTTCGTCACGGTGGTAAACTCTCCACCCGTGATCACTCGCTATCCCCCACCGTGGCGCGAATGACTTCCTCGGGGGATGTCATCCCCGCCAGCACCTTGCGGATGCCATCCTCGCGCAGGCTGCGCATGCCGGCCTCACGGGCACGGGCACGCAGGACGGAGGAAGGCACTTTCTCGTAGATCAGCTTCCGTGAATCGTCATCGATGACGAACACCTCAAAAATTCCAAACCGGCCACGGTAGCCTGTGTTGGAACAGTTGCTGCAACCCCGGCCAGCCAGGAAGTTTGCCCCCTTGGTGTTGCTGGAGTCGAGGTTCAAGGCCCTCAACTCCGCATCCGTCGGCGTCTTCGGCGCTGCGCATTGTTTGCAGATTTTGCGCACGAGCCGCTGGGCCATCAACGCCCGCGTGGAGGATGCCACAAGGAATGGCTTCACCCCGATGTCAATCAAACGGGTGACGGCGCTTGGAGCGTCGTTGGTGTGCAGCGTGGAAAAGACAAGGTGACCCGTCAGGGATGCGTTGATTGCGATGGAGGCGGTCTCAAGATCGCGGATTTCCCCGATCATGATCACGTTCGGGTCCTGGCGCAAAATATGCCGCAGCCCCATGGCGAAGGTCAGCCCGATCTCCGGCCGGACGGCGATCTGGTTGATACCTTTAAGCTCATACTCGACCGGCTCCTCGATCGTGATGATGCGCTTGTGGACCGAGTTGATGGTGCTCAGGAAGGCGTAGAGCGAGGTGGATTTGCCCGAGCCGGTGGGGCCGGTCACGAGGAAGATCCCGTGGGGCTTGACGATGATCTCGCGGATGGCGTGCTCTTCGAGCGGCGAGAACCCGAGCTTGTCCAGGCTCAGGAAGATCTTGCCGCGCGTCAGCAGCCGCAGCGACACGCTCTCGCCATAGACGGTCGGCACGGTGGAGACGCGGATATCTATCTCCTCGCCCTTGATGCGGACATTGATGCGGCCGTCCTGCGGCAGGCGCTTTTCGGAGATGTTCATCCCCGACATGACCTTGATGCGCGAGATCAGCGCCGCCTGGTAGCGCTTGAGCTGCGGGGGCATCGGCGTCTGGTGCAGGATGCCGTCAATGCGGTAGCGGATGCGCAGCTCGTCCTCGGCAGGCTCAAAGTGAATATCCGTCGAGCGGTCCTTGTAGGCCTCCCAGATGACCTGGTTGACGAACTTGATGACGCTCGCCTCCTGGTCGCCCTCGGTGATTTCCTTGTCCTCCCCTACCAGCAATTCGATCGGCTCATCGGTGTCCATCTCGTCGAGGGTCTCAGCCCCGACGCCATAATACTTCTTGAGCGACTTCTCCAGCTCAACCCGGGTGGCCAGCGCAAAGGTCACCGGGCTGCGGGCGTCAAACCGGACGGCATTGAGCATGGCCGTGTCAAACGGGTTGCTCACCGCCACCTGCAACGTGCCGTCCGCGACCTGGGTCGGCAGC
>JBAXKQ010000196.1:0-4652 GCA_037135275.1 bacterium | reverse complement strand
CCTCAGGATAGGGGACGTATCTCGACAAGCGACAAATAGGGCTTGCGATAGCGACGGGGTGCTCAACGATAACGATCTGTTCCCGTTTGATGCGGCGGAGAGCTCGGATTCCGATTGTGACTTCGTTGGTGACGTGGGGGATCCCAGTCCGGCTGACTCTGGTGTAAGTGGCGTTGTGATTGAAGAGCTTCTTCATGGCTGGTAGAGGCGCAAGATCTTCGGAGAGAGACGGAATGGTAAGCCTTAAGACAATTGCGGGGCGCGGTCTTTGCGTGTTGATTCTTCTGACGGCAGTGCGGCAGGCAGTGGCATCGGGACCAACGACCATTGACTTTGATGTGACAACGGATGTGCCCGCAGAGCGCAAGGCCAGACACGAGGTCACTTTTGAGGATCCGGCGTCCGCAGATGCCGCTGTGTCAACCGCACACGATAGATGGGAAGCCTCGGATACGGATAAGGTCACAGACCGTGAATTCTACAACATTCCGGTCGTCGGCCCCCTTACCAACGGCCCCCGGACGTTTGAGATGAAAGATCTATTGCTGCCTGGGTATAACAAAGCCACGACTTGGCTGCCGCTTTCGAACAAATGGAGCCAAGGCACGGCTCCGTTGGTATTCAACGGAAAAGCTGGGGAGTTGAAATTTGAACTCGAATGGACCGCGCACGCCGTCCCACATCCTTCTCCTCCAGAGACAGCATCGTATTACACCACTAACCCTGCGTATTGCACCCTCTACGTGATCCCTCCTGGCGGAGTGGCGACACAAAAGACCACAAACTCTTGGACACTCGCAACATTTGGGAATCGTGTGGAACTCGTGCTCGCGGGTGACGACATCAAGGCGGGCTTGTATAGAGTCTATGCTACGTGCTATGACCCTAATGGTTTTGTGCCAGCGAGGGCATCCGTGAAGCTGGACGGCATCTCCGTGATAAATGCAGCTCATGATTTACAACTGCATGATGGGGCTTACTGGCACGTCTGCACTGTGGTGGTGCACAAAGATCTCAACACGGGCGGCTACATGGTACGAGTCCAGGATGAGGACGTTGGGACTGGCCTGCATGAGCGCCACGTGCGCGACATGGTGCCCAAGCAGGGCTATGTGGTGCCCCAAAGCGGGGTTCGACCGATTAGCCAATTCGCGGTCCAGCAAACCGGTTTCAATAGTACAAACGGCACCAATCCGGTGTATCTCTGCGTGGGTGAGTCTGCTCAGTTCACCGCCGTCGGGGTAGTGAATCCGACCTTGGCTTGTTGCAACTACAACACGGTCAGAGTTCTTGAGAACTTCCGTGTGGCGCCAGTTCCACCCTCGACAGACGCCACCGTTTTTATGGACGGCACCACCTCGCGGGAGGGGCTGGGCGTCCTCACAGGTTTGGAACCTGGGCATGTGAAGGTCTACTGCAAGGCGAACCTGTCCACAGAACTCCCCAATCCCATCGATGTGTACATCCTGAAAGTGGACATCCTTGACCCGGCCGAAAACGACGTTCACCTGAAGGGCGAGGAGGTCAAGTTCGACGGTGAGGTTGAACCTACTGGCTTGAGTGGGCTCACCTATGCCTGGTCGGTGTTGGAAGGTACATGTGATCCGGCAACGGCCACAACCGAGGACTTCCAAACGACCTTGAAATCCGAAGGCATCATCAAGGTCAAGCTGGCCGTCACGGTTGGCGGTACGACGTGCGAGAAGATCAGAACGATCAAGGCCATGTTGCCGGAGGTTACAAAGCTCAGTTGGAACGATGACCATGACATGACCAAGTGGGGTGGCGGTGCGATATCCGACCCGGTTTGGGTAAAGACTCTTGGCGGCGGTGTAACGAAGAACGAGCCGGGGACCTACACCAAAGACGCCGAAGCAAAGGCCGAACTGGCAATCGAGGCCACCGATCCACTGACACACTCCACCAGCGTTCAAGTGAAAGGCGTAGGGAATAAGGAGAACTTCTATGCCGGGGGTGCCACGTTCCACAACTGGACATGGAGTTCAGGCGAACTTGTTCTTGATTCGTCGCCGCTCTACAGCTCGGTTAATTTCTACGACACGCTTGACGTGACGTGGTACTACTGCGTTCAGAAGCTCGCCGGCGGATGGGGTGACTGGGTCGAGATGGACGAGTCATCTCACATCCTGTACACGGTCAACGCCACGCCTGCCGCGAGTCCCCTCTATGACCGCGGTGTCGACAAGGGTTGCCGGTACGCCAACGGCGCGACTGATTTTGCTGGCGCGATCAACTCAGGACTGGCGGGCGAAATATATTACGATCCACGCTACCAGACCAGCCACGACTTGTCGCTGTACGATTGGGGCTATGGCCAATGCTGTTGCCATGCCGCTGTCTTCAGTCTCCTTATCGCTCATGTCACCGATCAAGCACCCGTTCCCACGTATTGCTGGGGTGGCTGTTCATCTGCAACGATTTGCTTCTTTAAGTTGTACGGGACCGGACCGGGTTGGTGGTGGGGTCCATCCTTCCAATGTCAACGGCCAGCGACTGACTATCCAGCAGCGAATCCTCACTTCACGTTCCACGTTGAGGTGCCTTTCAGTGGGACAGTCTACGACCCATCCTATGGCCTTACAGGGTGGGCGTCACTCCTTGAAACAGCACCCGCAATCACGAATTCGCACCCCAACGCGGCATCGTTCCAGTCTGGCGCTTCATTGCCATCGACACCTCATCAGGTGGACTGGATATGTGGACCTCACTGATGGAACTGAAAAAGGAGATATCCCATGAGACATATTTTCTTGCACGAGATCAAAACATTCATGGCGGTTCTTGTGCTTCTGGGCAACATCGCCGTTTCGTTTGCCGCCGATCTGATTACGACGATTCCGGGGTCGGAACTGCTCCGGGAGACTTTGGGCGTCAATGCGAAACAAACCGGAGTTACTCGATGGGGGGTGAGTTACTCGTTTACCCGCGAAACCAAGCCAATCGGCATCGCTCTCATCGGTGTCTTTTCATCTCCTGCCGAAGCAAAAGAGCGGTTTGATGATCGAGTCTTGCATACTTCAGTTCCGCCCACGAAAAAACTGGCTACTCCGATTGGAGATCATGCCGCCGGGTGGGACGGTCGCCTTATCTTCGTGCAGAACAACGTCCTTGTTGAACTCCAGTTCCCGAGTCTGGATGTCGAGCAAGATGCTCGTTCGATTGACGAAGCGATCCAGAAGGGACTTCGGGGCGTCAGGAAGGGCATGCGCGTGGATACTCCAACTATTGAAGACGTTGATCACGACGATTTCGGATGGAAGGCACGTGTAACATCTAGGCAAGCGGGTTACACCGCTCTTGTCGACAAATCTGGAATGGGGACAACTTCAGAGAGTGCTGCAGCCGAAATTTGCTTCGCAACGGAAGGTTGTGTGTTGGCCGAGCCGATCAAGTGCGACCAATCCTATCTTTCGGCGAAAAGGAAAGCGGCGAAGATCAAGGAGAAGAAGGAGAAAGAACTTTCGGCCGAAACGCAACCACAGCAAGTGGAAGATGCCATGTCAACACTCCGGGATAAGGGGGCCTCGCCATACCATCGCAACAAGGCAGTTGTTGCGCTCGGGAATTCAGGTGATGGGTCAACCGTTCCGATCCTACTTGCGGAACTGGAAAAAGCGAGCGACCCGGTCGTAAAGCAGAATACGATCGCGGCACTCGGCAGACTGCACGACAAGCAAGCGGTACCCGCTCTCCTGAAGATACTGGACGCCCCCGTAACTGGAAACGTGTCCGACGAGGGAGAGTGGGAAGCGATCTTTCGCCGACAAGCAGCAAACGCCCTTGGCTACATTGGCGACTCTTCGGCCTTGGCGACGCTGAAGAAGGCCACAGACGCTTCCAGCGAATACCAGAGTGTTCGAGACGCTGCCAAGAGTGCGATACGGAAGATCGAGAAGGCCGAAGGCCGGTGATCCCCCTCCGCTCGCTACCGCTCGCGGCCCCGGCCTACGCGGTACGGCACGCCGCCTGCTGAGGAAGGCCAGGCGGCGCGCCGACCGCTGCGGCCTTACGCTCCGTTACGCGCATCAAGTCTGCGGTGGCGGACGCGTCTACGCCGCGACCGCCATCCTCGGCTTCATGCGCTCCACTACGCGAGCGGTGTTCGCGCCTACGGCGCTCACCTCTACTTGCCCCCGCGCGCCTCAAAAGTCACGCCACGCGGCCGCTGCTACGCACCCGCCGCGTGTCATGCCTTTTGCGGAGACGGCGCGCGCCCCGAAGAACTCGCTTCGCTCGGGGGTCGCCTACGGGCCGGAATAGGGACAGGCACGATTGAGTGTGGAAGTGAAGGAACAGTGGAGAGGGCTGACCGGAACGGTTGGAATTGAGGCGCCAAGAGGGTGGGGTGAGTGAGGTAGCCTGGCCAGGCTGAAGCTCTCGGTGGAAAACATCGTGGATTCAGCCGTTTGTCTCGGTTTTCGAGGTTGAACGGTGGGGCGTGGACAGAGTCCGGCGTCGCCGGAGAGCCGGATGCGGAATACGAACGAGGCTTAGCCCGTCGGAGCGAGACGGAAGTTGCGCAACGTGCACAGCCCGCCCCAGTCGGCGTCGGCCATTGGTCGCGCACCAGCAGTAAGACAGAATGGGGACAGGCAGAAAGCGCCGATTGAGTGAGGAAGCGGCGGAACAGT
>JBAXKQ010000195.1:0-4667 GCA_037135275.1 bacterium | reverse complement strand
CCCAGGACGCAGGATCCGGCGTCGTGAGTCCTGAGTCCACGGCATCATGGAGTCAGAAAACAAGACAAGGTGAGTTGTATATGCGAAAGACAGTCGGACGGTTTATGTGGATTGGTCAGTTGACTGCGGCCGGAATTCTGTTGACCGGCGGCAGCATCGCAGGAGGAGAAACGAACATGGCTACGCCGCGGAGAAACGAGGCTATCAAGTACATCAATCCCGCGTTGCCGAAATTCAACCTTCCTGAGTTTAAGGGAACACGGTATCGGGACACCGTGCCGGACACATTGGATCTGGCGGAGCGGGCCGCGCTGGCGGTGAACGGCCTCACGGCGCTCACTGATGCTGAGAACAATGCGGAGCTGTACTGGTGCGGCAACATCAATGGCATGTACCACGACATCAACGACTGGTGCGAATACAAGTATTATGCGCCTTCCGTTCTGTTGCGCGAGGCGTGCGGCTCACAGGAGCGGCTGGATGTCGAGTGGCACCGCATGGCCAACCTGCTGCAGATGCAGGGGACGAATGGGCTCTTCTGGATTCCGATCGCGGGCCGGCCCTGGGCCAAAACGGAAGCCACCGGCTTTGACTTCTATGATGGAGGCGGAAAGGAACAGACCACGGCCGGTTGGATCCACGGCCGCATCCTGGAGGCTGCGGGCGTCTACTACCAGTTGACGGGCGACGAGCGCTGGAAGCAGATGGGGGACAAGGCCGTGGCCGCGCTTGCCCGCCTGGTGGTGGACCGCGGAGACTACGCGTATTTCCTGCAGACCGTGTATTCGCCCGAGGAAGCGGCAAAGCCTCAGGAGGGGCCGGTTCCTCCACCCTCCAGCAGCCATGGAACAGCCTGGGCGGCTCATGGATTGATCACCTATTACCGGCTGACCCACTCCAAGCCGGCGCTCGACCTGGCGCGCAAGCTCGCGCGGTTCTACCTGCTGGGACACGGCGGCGTGGTGGGCCCGAATGGCGAATTCTATGGAAGCCACGAGGACAAGGAAATCAAGCCTTACAACGAGGGCCCCGCGCATTTTCACATGAACTCCCTGGCCAGGATCGCGATGCTCAACGCGGGGATCGAGTCCCATGACCGCGAACTGATCGAGATGGCGCAACGCGGGTATGCCCATGGCAAGAAGATTGGGGATTCGCTCTCCGGCTATTTCCCGGAACGCTTTGCGGGCATGACCCATACCGTGCCCTATTGCGAACCGTGCTGCATCGCGGACATGCTCTTTCTGGCGCTGCGGCAAAGCACCGCCGGAGTTGCCGATTGCTGGGACGATGTGGACCGCTGGGTGCGCAACGCGTTTGTTGAGGCGCAGCTCACGGATGTGGACTGGCTCAAGAAAAAGGCGGCCGAGCTGGGGCCCGGGGGAGGGAATCCCTACAGCACGACAGACAATGTGCCGCAGCGTGCCCAGGGAATCTGGTGCGGCCTGATGAACCCCAATGAGCCGCAAGTCAAATGGCTGATGTCCTGTTGCACTGGCAACTCCGCCATGCAGCTTTTCCGGGTGTGGCGCGACATGCTCAGCTTTGATTCCGGGAAGAACCGGCTCAGTGTGCATCTCCTGCTGAACCGCGCCTCGCCCTGGGGTGATGTCTACAGCTACATCCCGAACAAGGGACTGGTCGAGGTGAAACTGAAGCGCGATTGCGAAGTGGCGGTGCGCATTCCCGAATGGACCCAGCCGCAGGAGTGCAGGGTCCAGTCCGGCGGGAAAGATGTCGTTCCCGCCTGGGAAGGGCGGTATGCGATTGTGAAGGGCCGCAAGGGGGAGACCGTAAGCTTCGCCTGTCCGATTGCGGAACGAACGGAAAAGGTCAGGATTGGCACCGGCGATTATCAGGTCGTGGTGCGGGGGAGCACGATCGTGGAAATGAAACCCGGCGGTCATGCCTACCAACGGGCCAATAACCGCCAGGCCGAGCCCCTCATGAAGCCGGTCGAGCGGTTCGTGGCGGAGAAGGTGGTGGAGAGCTACTAGAGGCGCTTGCAGAGCATCCTTCGTCGGTTCTGCAAGCGGAGTGCTCAGAACTGCAACTGACGCCGTGACTTCATGACGCCTAGCGTGAGGAAGTCACGGCGTCATGGGGTCAGGCAAGCACGACAACAAGGAGAGAGGGAGATGCAAAAGTCATTCGGCAGGTTTGTGTTGGTGGGGCAGTTGGCGGCAGGGATCATGTTATGCAGCAACGTGACGAAAGCAGGAGAACCAATAAAGATCAATGACACGATGGCTGCGAAGCCCCCGTCTGCCGCAGCGAGCGCGGAAATCAACAAAACGGACGGCTTGTATTATGTCACCTCGGCAAAGGGTGACGGCAAGACCGACGACACGGCGGCGATTCAGGCGGACATCGCGGCCATGGAGGCGGCGGGTGGCGGAACGTTGCAGCTCAAGAGCGGCACGTACAAACTGACCTCCACGATTCGCATCCGGCAGTCCAATATCGGGATCAAGGGCGCGGGACATGCCACGGTGTTGCTGGCCGTAGGCGACTATGGGCACGTCTTCGACTGCCGGCTCGATACCGATCCAACAACCTGGCCCGGCTTGGCGTTTGTGAAGTTCATGGACGTGCATTTCGACACGCCCAACGACCACACATCCGGCGCGGTGATCTACGCCCGATTCTCGCACCATTTCGAGGTGCACAACGTCACATGGGGCAATCTGCAGGAGGGATCGAACAAGGCCAGGTTCTACGACGGCCTGGTGCTGGACAAGCAGGATACCTGTTACGTGTTCAACGTGCAGGGAGTCGCCAAGCACCGGTGCTTCTACAGCAGCGGCGCGGGCGCTTACCAATACGGTGCGTTCTCCATGAACGGCCTGGTGCGCGACTCCTGGTTCTGGTGCAACAGTTCCGCGTCGGACGGTTCGGCCGCCGTGTATCTGGGTCCCGCGAACGGGGGTCTCGGGTTCCACACCGTGTTCTGCCAGTTTGCCCAATACGGTGTCTATGCCGAGAAGGGTAACGGGGCCCTGAACTTCAACAACACCAACGTGGATTCGGTGGGCGGCGATGCGTTTCACTTCCAGGGCATTAACACCGATTCGTCGGGGTTGGAGTTCTTCAATTGCTGGGCCGGTGCGTACGGACAGAGGCTCAAAGGATCACGCGGCCTCTACGTGGCCTCGGCACCCATTGTGGTCTGTAGCGTGCTGCATTTGGCGATTTGCGGCGGGGGCGACGATTCCATTGGCATTGAGGCCGACAACGTCGGCGTGTTGGTAGTTTCCGGTTGTGCGTTTATGGGCGAGGCGATGGCGCCCACCACCGGCATCATCGTCGGTCCCGGCGTCAAGGAGGGGCGCATCTCCGGGGGCGTGGTGAGCGCCAAGGGGACGCGGATCATCAACAAGTCCGCGGGCACGGCGGTGGAGGACGGTTTGAACGCCCCTGCCGTGCGCGAGACGCCGGTGGCCGCACGCAAAACGGCTGCGACCACGCGCCAGTAATGAGTCACGGCGTCACGGGGGCAAGCCGGTGAATTACTGAAAGAGGGGTCAAAAGGGACAGACCTGATATCGTCCCGACAGCAAACGTGGAGACCAACAACGCTAATCTCTACTCTAAGAAGGGTGACCCCTCGGACTCATTGGAAGGCTCTAAGCACCTGGCTCGCAGGAAGAGGGGTCAAAAGGGACAGACCTGATATCGTCCCGACAGCAAACGTGGAGACCAACAACGCTAATCTCTACTCTAAGAAGGGTGACCCCTCGGACTCATTGGAAGGCTCTAAGCACCTGGCTCGCAGGAAGGATGCAGGAGTTGACGTTGCCATGGCAGCAGCCTGGCGGTGGCGCTTTCAGGGTCGGTTGCCAGGGCTTCGAGCATGCTCCTGGGTGCGATGAGGGCGGGTTCGATCTGGAGCTGGTTAGCGGCGGTATCCCTGATGCGTTTCAGTTCCGTGACACGTCGCTCTTCTGCGCCAGTCAACCGCTGTTGTGTTCGCAGCCGCCGCTCTGGCCAGGCATCCTCCGGAAGCGCCAGGGCTTTTTCAGCCGCCTCCATGAAAAGCATTCGGCGGCGCCCTGTGAGGTGTGGAATCTCGGCCGTGGATCGGGCGGCAAGGCTCTGCGCAGCCATGATCATCAGTTCATTGCGCATGACATGAAAAGGTGGGCGGTCAACTTGACGCGCCTCCCCGTCGCGCCAGCCCCAGAGCGCGCGGAGCACGGCAGCCTCCTTGCCGCGCAAGGCATCGCTGCCCGGAATGCGCCAGAGTTCGTCATTGTTACGTTCGCGCTGTACCAGGGTGTTGTCTCTGGCTTTCTCACAGGACTGCGTGAACCAATTCCATCTGTCCAGCCTGCGCAGTTCGGCCTCGAGCCTGGTTGCGAGCTCCGGCAGGTGTCGGGTGTCGTTGGTTGCATACTCGGCCATCTGCGGCGTCAGAGGACGACGTGCCCAGTCGGCTTTCTGCGATCCCTTTCCGATGACGATGCCGAAGTGCTGCTTCAATAGTGCGGCCAGCCCGAACTCGCGAGAGCCCGTCAGTCGCGCAGCGAGCATGGTGTCGAAGACGGTGCCGACGCCGGAGAGCCCCGCGCGGCGGAGAATCCGCAAGTCGTAGTCCATGTCGTGGATCAGGAGCTCATGCTGCTGCAGTTCCTCGAAGAGAGGCTGGAGGGGGATGCCGGACAGGG
>JBAXKQ010000194.1:0-4669 GCA_037135275.1 bacterium | reverse complement strand
CTGTTCAAGCTCCTTGTCGAGCTCGTCCAGCACGATATTCGACAACATCGGAGAGAGTGGCCCGCCTTGGGGTGCGCCTTCTTCGGTGGGCTCAACCAGCCCGCCGATCATCACCCCACTGCGCAGGAACCGTCCAATGAGTTTCAGAACCCGCTTGTCATGCACACGCGTGCTCATTCGGCTCATCAGCCTGTCGTGATTGACTCGGTCGAAGAATTTCTCCAAATCGAGATCAACCACAAAGCCATGCCCATCCTTGATGTAGCCCCGTGCCTGCTCAATGGCCATTTTCTGGGACCGTCCCGGTCGAAATCCATAGCTGAATTCCGAAAAGGTCCTGTCCCATATGGCTGTCAGCACCTGGGCTGTGGCCTGTTGGATCAGCCGGTCCAACACCGTCGGTATCCCGAGTGGCCGGATGCCTCCATCCGATTTCTCGATGTCCTTACGGCGTACCGGCATGGGCTTGTACTGCCCGCTGAGCAGTTCCGCCTTGATCCTCGGCCAGTGTCGTCTGAGGTAGCCGGGTAGTTCCTCAACGGTCATCCCGTCGATACCCGGTGCGCCTTTGTTCCTGCGAACGCGGCGCAATGCCTGCTTCATGTTCTCCCGCTCACAGATGGTCTCCATGAGCTGGATCTGTCCAGTCGGGCTTTCGATCAGATGGTCCGCGATGACCGCTTCAGAACTCCGGTTTATGTGGCTCTCCACTTCTCCGAAGTCCAGCGTGAGCCGGTTCGTCTGCTGCATTTCGCTCATCAGGTCCGCCTGCCTACTCGCCTCTCGCATTTACCTTCCCCATTCGGGGTTGGCACCGTTCAGGCCTTCGATGGTGGCTATACGGCTTGGCCTATCTGTTGCTCCGCCTTTCGGCTTTGGAGTGCCTCACTAGCCTCGCCTGACAACCCATCTACTTTGCCTTCTGCTGACTGCCGCCGAACGATCAGGCTCTTCTCGGAGCCCTCAGTCCTTTCGGACATCCGGCGGCTCTCCCGGGGTACTTCCTGCAACTTTCATCGCGTAACCGTCGGCTCTACGTGGCGTGCTCATATGGCCAAGTCAGGACTTCCGATTGTGTTGCACCCTCGTCCCGAGTACGCTCCGCCTAAACCGCTTCCTGTTCGTCGGCCCACGATTTTGCCGCCGGCTTCCTCCCCACCCCCATTACTGGGCAGCAGTTGCCTTCGGCTAACCTTCGAGCTGGCCTCTCTGGTTAGGGACTTTGCTCCGCGGCGTGTCTATCCGCCACGGGCATCACCCATTAGTTGCCGGACTCGCCCGGCACACAACGCCGCAAATCTCGGGCGGCGAAGCCGTCCCGAGCATTTGCTGGTTCGGCCTGCCGCTTCATGCTGGGACGGCTTTGAGCTTCAATCCGACGGAACTGAAGACCTTGAGCACCGTTGCCAGTTCCGGATTCCCGCCCCGCGACAGGGTCTTGTAGAGGCTTTCCCGCCCCAAGCCCGCGCGTCTCGCGACCTTCGTCATGCCTTGGGCCCGCGCGATGTCACCGAGTGCCGCCGCAATCAGTGCGGCATCGCCTTCTTCGAACGCGCAAGCCAGATACGCCGCCATGTCTTCTTTGGTCTTCAGATGCGCTGCCGCATCCCATACTGTTGTCTTGGCTTTCATGCTCTTCTCCTAGACCTAGACCACCTTCGAAAGGGCAATCGCCCTCTGGATGTCGCGCGCTTGCGTTCGTTTGTCGCCTCCCCCTAACAGCACCACAAGTGTGTCACCCTTGCGAAGAAAGTAGACGCGGTATCCCGGTCCGTAGTCCATGCGCAGTTCCGAGACCCCTTCACCCACCGGTTTCACGTCGCCGAAATTCCCCAACGACACCCGCCGTATCCGAATCAAGATACGCGTCTTCGCCATCCTGTCCCGAAGGCTTTCAAACCACGCCGCGTATTCGCATGTCTCCCGGATCTCAATCACAAGACCACCGTATCATATAGGATACGCCATGTAAACCCGAATCTTCACATTCTCCGGCCGAACGCCCGGCGTCTGCCTGAGCCGCGCTAGCGGCGATAGGCAGGAGGCCGCTGTTCGGCCCGGTTATCTTAGGATGCCCATTTCAGCGCGAGTTTCCTGTGGTTCAAGGCGCAATCGCGCAGATAGAGGTTGATCAGATTCTGGTATGGCATACCGAGTTCAGTGGCCAACGCCTTGAAGTAAGCCACGGTTGCCTTGTCCAGGCGCATCGTGATCGGTTGCTTCAACGCCTTGACGTAGGGATTCCGTTCTCCCTTCATCTTTCTGAAATCATAGTGTTCTCTCATAATTGTCTCCTTTCCTTCCAGTAGTCGGCCTCTTCCGCATTGTCAGCCTTCCGTGCGGAGATGATTCGGATGGTGGAGTCGTTCACGCGGAAGCAATGACAGACAATCAACACCCGCAACCGGCAACTGATGCCCAGCATCAGGAATCGGTCCTCATCCGCTGAGTGGTCGGGGTCGAAGAACCGGATGGCGTTCTCGTCGAGAAAGACCGTCTGCGCTTCCTCAAACGAGACCCGGTGCTTGCGCAGGTTGTCCCGGTTCTTTGACTCATCCCACTCGAATCGCACTTCGTTCATATGTACACTGTACGGATACCAACCGTCATACGCAAGTCATTTCTCCGGCCGAACGCTACGGTTGTGGCGCGGGGTCCCCGTCGCCATGAACCGCTGGTTGGGCTTCGGGATCAGGCATGTGTTCCTGCCGGACCCGAGGAAGGTGTATGGGTTTCTCGTCCTTGCCCACACAGGCCCCAGCCTGGATGATCGCGTTGGGATTCTCCACCGTAATTGGTTCGGCGGCGACGTAATCTCGCATGCGGCACGCCGTCAGGCTGACAGTCAAGCGTTCCTTCCCCTTTACGACCATGAAGTCCTGTGACCGGCCAACCGTGGTCAATGCATCATTCGGGCCGGAAAAACACTCGACGTTGCTGATCGCGGTGTGACCACGGCCCTCGATGATGAACGGATGGATCTCGACCAGCGGCGCGCCGGCGTTGGCGATGATCGAGCCTTGAGCGATCTGCCAGTTCCGATTGAACGGGTTGTCCCCGAGCTTGTGGATGCCAACCGCAACGCAGTCCAGGTTGAAGTTGGTCAGTTGGCCGTAACTTGCTTCCCCGAGGCGAATGCCTCCCCAAGTGCCGAAGGTGAAGACATCCATGAGTTGGGCGTTGTCGGTATGGTCGATCGCGTAGCAGAAGGTCCTTCGAGCCATGACCGCATTGATCACGGCTCGCCCGTGGCCACCGTCGATCAAGCGGCGGTTGGCGGGGTTGACGTGGCAGTGCAGGATGCGAGGGATGTCGTAGCAATAGTCGATCCGCACGAAGGTGCCTCCAAGCGGGTAGCCATAGCAATGCTCGATCAGGATCTGCTCGCAGATAGCTTTCGGGCTTGCCTTGAAGTCCATCGCAAGATACTCGCCAAAGAACGTGAGGCACGAAAGCGTTACGCCCTGCGCTCCTTTCGTCTGCGAAACCTGAATCGTGGGTGGGTACTCGATGATGCGTTCGGCCTGATCAACCGTCTGCTCCGCATACCAGAACTGGATTCCGCGCACCTGCGTAGCGTGTTCGACGGTCAGGAACGGGCGCTTCCTATCCGCAATGGCAAACACGCTGCCCACGGGGTGGGGCTTGTCAGGATGGCGAGTGCCGCGCCCGACGGGGCCATGCACTCCAATTAATGAGACGTTGGCCCGTAGGATCACGCCACCGCCCACCTGGTAGGGCTCGTCCGAGGGCTCGACGAACAGCGCCGCCCCCCGCGGGGCCGCCCAGTCGATGGCTTTTTGCAGGGATTCGGCATTCTCCTCGGGCGTCTTCCCGGGCAAGATACCGAATTCGCGGATGCTCTTCATTCCTTCCGCACTCAAGCGGCGTGAGTTCATATCAGGTCCTCAGGTTGCGCAACCGATGAGAATCATCAGGCATGAACCAATCATCCATCTGCGCACTTGCACATGTCTTCGCATGATTCGTCTGCCCAACGGTGCCGGTGAACCTCGGCGCGCTTAGCGCCGTACGGTTCCACCGGCTTGTGTGCGCCCAGCATGGGCGCGTTGTAAATGGGGTGTAAGTCCCCTGTAGGAGGACCACACGTGAATACGTGAAAGAACTACTACTCGAAGCCAACTCTGGAAGGGTAACCAACTGGGGGAAGGAAGGCTAGAGGAAACCGGCGGGCCGATTGACAAGAACCGCATAGCAAGGCCGACGCGACGAGACGAGCAGGCACAACACTGCGAAGTCAAAGGTTCAAGCGCGGAGGTAAATGCGGCGGTTCCGCCTTCGCCATGGGGCTACGGCGGGACAAGCGTGCCGGGAAGCAACGCGTTCTTACCTGGCCCGCCTTCGTGCAGACACTACGGCGTGGTCTTCGAGGAGATCCAAGTCGGCAGCTTGTCACGCCGAAGCGCGTGGCGCGAAGGCGGAAGGTCGTAGTAGTGAACAGCAAGCCGGGGGCTGGAAGGCCCGCATAAACGAAGATACCGGAAGACTTGATGTCCATGAAGGACCGAACCGAACAGGAACGTTCCGACCGCGTGGGGGATGCTGTAACCGTAGACGCCAGAAGGGCGAGGAAGCAGTAAGAGCCGCCGCGAAGGGAAGCATGGGAGCGTTCAGGAGCAAGCCATGATGGAGCAAGTCCTAGCGACGG
>JBAXKQ010000193.1:0-4725 GCA_037135275.1 bacterium | reverse complement strand
GACATCCCGCCCACGATCGTCACTGGTGAACCCCAGGAGACGCCACCGTTCAATGGGTTGCCGTCATACGCCTGCACGATCACGTCATCGCTCGTTCCCCAGGGCGCAAGGTTGCGAACCGTGACTCCTATAGAGGTAGTAGTGCCGTTGCCTAACTGACCTGCTTCTGTGGTTATGCTCCCGTCTGAGACGGCTATATCGGCCCTGTCAAGGAATGCAAATGCTAACTGGTCTACGGAGTTCGCATCCCGTGTTCTCCAGACGATCGCTCCCTGATTGGCCCTCGCCGAGTCCGCGCCGCTCTGGGCATTCGTGAGCAAATACTCGTTGCCGCTGGTAGTGTCGTAATAGAACAACAACCCGGGTTGCCCGTACTTATCGTAGATCGCGTATCGGCCGTCGAAAGCCAGCACTTGATCAGCGTAGTCGAGTTCATTTCCACTTGGTCCTGTGAGACGCCGCGTGGCCCCGTTCTCCCATATCCATATCTCAGTACGTGAGACAGGAGACTGAGCGAACACAAACCTGTGAGTGCTTGCGGCATAATCCGAAAAACTGGTGGCTGTCGCCTGTGATGGGGAGGTCTCGCCATTGCCAAAATCAATCTTCATCATGCGGGCGTAGGTAGACCACTGACTGCCGTAACGCGTCTGCTGCCACCACAGTTCATCTTGTTGAAAGACAAGCATACCGTTTCCGAAATCACCATAGGATGAACCTGACAGTCGCGTTGCCGTTCCGCTGCCAGGTGTCCACGTGGTCGAGTAGGTCTGGGTCAGGGCTCCGTTGCCTTGATACTGAAGAACGCGGAAATTGCTTGCCAGTTCGTCCACCGATGACACGCCATTGTAAATCCGGTACAGCACTTCGTACCCGGTGGTAAAGGCTATCCGGCCATTGTCCACGCCGCATAGGTTGCTGTTATACGTTGAGTGTGCGACGACAAACTCTTGGCCTGTGGCAATGTCATACCCGTAGATGTCGCGACCCGAATACGTCTTGTCACTGACGCCATCCCAGTTCCTGTCATCCGACCATACGACGAGAGTGCCGGATATCCGCACATCGGTCTGGTTTGCTGTATTAGTCGTTACCTGTCGGACTTCCCCCGTGCTGATGCGGTACAGGAACACGTCGCAGTTCCCGTTGCGGGAGTCGGACCATGCAATCCAGTCCCCGTCAACGTCAACGCTCTGCGGTGAGACAACGCCTGGAATCGTATTGAATGGCACTGAAGCACTTACTAGGCCGGTGACCGTCAGGGTGTCGTACTTGCCATATTGCTGTACGCGAGCATCAGTGTTCACCTGAATGGTGCGGCTGATCTGCCCAGACAGCCCGGTCGTATGAACCGTGCAGGTCACCAGGTGCGATTCCCCCGGCGCTACGGTAAAGGCGTTCTCGCTGAACGTGGTGTCCGGCTGGGAAGGCACCAGGGAAGTGACATTCATGACGGCCGTACCAGCGTTCCGCACGGTCATGACGTAGGAGACATCTGTGCCAGGGGGCGTGACGCCGAAATCGTATGCCCTCTTGTCGATCACCAGCCACCCTGCAGGATCGACCTGCAATCGTAGCGGCCCAATGTTGGCCGTGTGCGTCGTAGAGCCTTCCATCCAGGTTACCACCATCGGAATCTCGACCAAACCGGTAAAGCCGGCTGCTGCACGGATCTGGAAGGATCCAGTGGCCGGGTAGTCCGAAGCCCCTGGGGAAAGGTTTGGGTAGCTTTCAATGTAATCGGCAGAGATGTCCACGTCGCTGCCCGTGTAGGCCAGTTCCACAGAGACATCTGTGGCCGTGGCCCTACCGGTGTTGGCGATGCGAGGCTTAACCTCCACCACTTCGCCGCTCTGGATAACCCCATCACCGTTGTTGTAGGGTCGGATGCTCGTGGAATCGCTCAGCGTGAAGTCAGTGCTTGTGAACGAGGCGCTCAACTCCCCCTGTCGGTAGAAAGTCTTGGACCGCGTCAGATCTTGATAGTATGCCTGTCCGTTCTTCTCGTAGGTCACGTGCAACACGAAATCGACCATGCGATGGTCGGTGAAGTTGGTGACAACTTGGTGAGAGCCCACCGGCCACTGCCATGTCCACGCGGCCAGGGGAGAGTAATACAAGTCTGGATTGATGATCGTCACGTCCGGATCGCTGCTCGCCAGCGTGGCATTCACATTGCTTATGCCGGTGCTGCTCAACAGCCGCACCTTCAATCCCGCGGTCTCGCCCGCCTCCATGACGCCATCTCCGTCGCCGGAGTCATCCCAGGTCCACGTGTCGTTGCTTACGTCAGACCCCCGCTGCCCAGCCACTGTAGGGCCGGAAAGCCAGTTCGTAGCCACAGTGCTTCCCAGGCAGTCTGTGGTATAGAAAAAGTGGCTGTATTCGCGAGAAGCCAACGTCAGGGGGTTCGTGCTGTATGTTCCGTTGGCCGTAGTTCCGGTGATCAGGTGCATCCAATGCGATTCCCCTCCGCTCAAGAACACCTGCACTTGCCCACTCAGCGGCGGAATGCCATCCGGGCTGTAGTAATGGACCGTGAAGACGTATTTGTCCGCTGCCGCCCCCGACTGCGGAGTCACAGTCGGATTCGTCAGGCCTGGGCCCAGTGCCGTCGGGATCTGGCAGTAGTAGTACGGAGACACGCTGTGGTTACCGGCACTGTCCCACACCTCAGCAGTAATGCGATACTGCCCGGCAGGAAGGCTTGCAAGTGGTATCGAATCGCCCGTGGGCCCGACGCTGCCATAGGTTGACCACGAGGCGCCGTTCTTGACCTGAATGGCGAAGCGATATCCCCCGGCATCGACGCCGCTCCCAGTATCCGTTGCAGATATTGCTGCGGTTGTCGGCGCCAGTGTCGGGTACGTCGCATTGGTGGACAGGTTTGACGCCCAGTTCCCCGGTGCAGTCGTATCGGATACGAGCGAATAGGCAGCCTGCCCGAGCAGTTCGTGGGCCTTCCTTGTTGGATGCACATCGTCCCAGAATAGGTAGGAATCTGCTTCGGCTTCCGAATAGTGCCCCCATGTGTAGACGTAGCCATCGGCAACATTGGTTAGCCCGTACTGCGTCTTATCTGCAATCATATCACTAAGCAGAGCATAATCATCAAGAGCGTAGATAGTGACACCGTACTGCGATGCGATGTGTCGGATTGCCTCTTCCCACCCAACGTTGAACTGGGATTCCGCAGTTTCCAGCGCCTGTCGTGTACTGGCACTGTGTGATTTACCCCACGGCGTAAGGTGCAACGGTGGAAGGTTTGGCCACAGAATATACTGGGCACCTGAAGCCGCAAGCCCTTCTACAATATCCGTCAAACTGGCGATGGCGTCTTGTGCCGCATCCGCAATGCTGCCATTGTGATACTCCCCTTTTGTGGCATCTATGAGATCGTTTCCTCCAGCCCAGACAACATACAATGCCTGCGAGTCCACCGTACCAGTGTAATCCACTACTTGCTTGCCAAGATCGTCAATCACGGCCACGCCGCTTATAGTGTGCGTTGTTCCCGTTGCGCGGGCGCCACCGAAGGCGTAGTTCTGCCCACCATATGAACTCTGTGTTGCGGACTGTAACTCACCGAGTAGGGGTAGGGATGCCAAGTACTCGTGCCATACGAGTGCCGGGGCCCCGCCCGTGAACCGGCCATCTCTTGTAACCGTGACATTCCCTGTTAGAAGAGGCTGCACGGCCATCGCGCCCCAGTTGCGGTCGTAGCAGTTGCCTGTGTCCGACAAACTGTCGCCGAAGACAATCATCTGCGAAAAGTCCGGAACCCCGGCCAGCAACAGCCGTTGCTCCAACGGCTCTACGAAAGCATGACGCCCAGCTCCCACGCGGCCACAACAGGGCTGCGTGGCCGCCTCGTTGAGGCACCGCATCCTGCCCAGTACGACTCCGTACAACTCCCGAAGCCGACCTACGACGTGCGAGGTTGGTGACATATTCCGTCCTCCGATCATGGCCTGCTGGCGACTTCGCGTTTTTCGCGAGGCATCAACCGGCATGCACAGATCGTGTCAAAGACGCTACTCTCTGCCGTACACCCGACCCAGTCGTGGTTTCCTGTTTACAAATGCCACTGACAACTTGGCCGCACCTTGCGGAATTACGCAAGACAACGATGCACGGATCCATTCACGACTGGTAAAATCCTTGGCCGTGCCGGACAACAGGCCCACAAAAGCCCACGGACACGAAGTTGCCACATACGGGGATTATACCACGATTGTACAAATCCACATGAAACTTCCGGAAAGGAAATGCCTTCTTCCGATGGAAACCTTCCAGTAAGCGGAACACCTGATACCGAGCCATCGCGACCGGGTGGAAGTTCACGCCGCCCGGCGTTATTATTGGCGGCCGTCCGGGCTCCACCGGTGGAATCTGAAGTGTCATCCCAGTCGTTAGCCAGCAGCGGAAGGCCCAGATGGCATTGTGCGTACAGAGGATAGGCCATTGTGGCTCCCGCAATGACTGTAGCTGGGTACGACAGGACATCCCGATGGACCCAGCGAATCTTTTCCGCCCTCGGTTGGAATACGCGGCGGTAGCGATACTTGAGAAGGTAAAGCATGCTTTGCCTTTCTGTTGCATTCGGTTTCGGCCCGGGGATCGGGGTTTCGTGCAGGAGGGGTATCCGACCACCGGTCGCTCCAACCCTCGATACAGACGAAAGTCGAAAATATTGCGCCGCCAGGCCTGCCAATCTGAGTTACC
>JBAXKQ010000192.1:0-4792 GCA_037135275.1 bacterium | reverse complement strand
AACATCGGGAGCACTCTCGACCGGATGCACCGGTTTCTCGGTTTCCGTGTCATTGCCGACAACCACCTTGGCGACTGGGGCACGCAGTTCGGCATCACGATCATGGGGTACCGCCATTTCGGAGACAAGAAAGCCATGGAAGAGTCGCCCATGGAGGAGCTTGAACGGGTCTATGTTCAGAGCTACGAGCGTGGCGAGAATGATAAAGAGTGGCGGACCATGTGCCGGCAGGAGCTTGTCAAGTTGCAGGGAGGGGACCCCGAGAACGTCAGGATGTGGAAAGAGTTCATGGAGCTCAGCCTTCGTGAACTGGACCGCATGTACGGCCGGCTGGGTGTGAAATACGATCTTGTGCGGGGTGAGAGTCACTACAACAACCGCCTGCAGGGCGTTGTCGATCTGCTTGTTGAAAAGGGACTCGCAAAGGTCAGCGAGGGTGCTCTTGTGGTGTTCCTCGAGGAGGAAAAGCTGCCGGTGGCTATTGTCAGGAAATCCGACGGGGGTTTCAACTACATGACAACCGACCTTGCCACGATCATGAGCAGGGTCGAGGAGTTCAAGCCCGACAGGATCCTTTACCTAACCGACGCGCGCCAGCAGCTTCATTTCAAACAGCTGTTCGCCATCGCACGCCGCCTTGGGATCACGGTGAAACTCGAGCACTCGTGGTTCGGGCTGATGAGGCTGCCCGATGCCGTCATATCGACACGCAAGGGGTCGGTGATAAAGCTTGAACGACTGCTCGACGAAGCCGAGGAGCGGGCTCTTGCCGTCGTGACTGCTCAAAGCGAGGAGATTGATCAGGACCGCGCCAAAGCAGTGGCGAAGGCGGTCGGGCTGGGCGCGGTCAAGTATGCGGATCTCAGCCAGAATCCACAGAGCGAGGTTGTGTTCACGTGGGACAAGGCGTTGGCCCTGAACGGCAACTCGGCTCCGTATCTCCAGTATGCGTATGCGAGGATCGCCAGCGTTCGGGACAAGTACAGGGAACGATTCCCCGGGGTAGATCCGGACTCATACCCGGTCCGGCTGGTCGATCCGCTGGAGAAGGGTCTGGCGCTTGGTGTCGCACGCTTCCCGGAAGCGCTCGTGAGGGCGGCGGACGGTTGCAAGCCCAACGCGCTGACGGATTACCTGTATGACCTTGCGCAGGCCTACAGCACGTACTATCAGAATGTGCCGTTCCTGAAGGCGGAAGAGGGCGTCCGTGAATCCCGTGTCAGGCTTTGCGGCACGGTCGCCAAAGTCCTGCGCAAGGGTCTGGAACTGCTCGGAATAGAAACGCCGGAGCGGATCTGAACGAGAGTGCCGGTCGGGGGCATCTATGGCCAGGAAAAGAATGAATCGCTACGTGGTATCGGTGCTGGTCGCGGACCGGGTTGGTATTCTCCGGGATGTCACGTCTGCCGTGACGGACATGGGCGCGAATATCGACGGCTTCAGCCAGACGGTCGTGGCCGGCTATTTCACGGTGATTCTCACCACGTCATTTCACGAACCGCGTTCGCCCGAAAGCATTCGCGAGAATATCCTGCGGAATTTCGGACCGGACGAGGCGGCCGTGGTGGTTCAGCCGTATGCGGCTGATGCGGTCGGTCGGATTCCGGTCAAGGGCGCGCGTTACATCGTCACCGTCACGGGCGTGGACAAGCCCGGCATCCTTAAAACCATCACTGGGTATTTTGCCGACAAGGGTATCAATGTCGAGGACTGGTTTGTTGAGTTCGACGGCGGGAATGTCAGGCATATCGGCGAAGTGTCGGTACCTAAACTCCTGGACATCAAGCAGGTTCAGGAGGAATTCCAGCACCTCCTCAGTGCGATGGACATGGACAGTTTCATTCAGCATGAGAATATTTTCAAAGCTACGAACGAAATCGGCGCCATTGGCGCAATCTTGAGCGGCGGCAGGTAATCGCCGGCAGGGAGGTCTCTCGCGATGATCAAGAAGAGCGACATCGTTTCCACAGTGCGGATGCTCCAGGAGGAGCATCTCGACGTCAGGACGGTCACGATGGGGATCAACCTGGTGGAGTGCGCCTGCCGCGACATACGCGCGACTGCCGCTGCGGTAGAGAAGAAACTCAAGCTCAAGGCGGGCAACCTGGTCAGGATCTGCAACGATCTCTCCGCGCAGTACGGCCTGCCCGTGGTCAATAAGCGGCTGGCAGTGTCGCCCGCCAGCTTGTTGCTGGAGGGGCACAACCGCAGTGGTGCGCTGCTGCTGGCGAAGGCCATGGACCGGGCGGCGGCCGAGGTGGGGGTTGACCTCATCGGCGGTTATACGGCACTCGTCCAGAAAGGCATGACACCGGGCGAGAAGGTGCTGATTGAGTCGCTCCCTGAGGTGATGGCTCAAACCGGGAGGGTCTGCGCGTCGGTGAACGTTGCCACGACAAAAGCGGGCATGAACGTTGATGCGATACGCATGATGGGCACGACGATCCTGCACATGGCCCGGGCGACGAAGAGCAAGCACGGGTTCGGCGCGGCGAAACTGGTGGTGTTCGCCAATATTCCTGAAGACAACCCGTTCATGGCAGGTGCTTTCCTCGGGTCCGGCGAACCGGAGTACGTGATAAATGTCGGCGTGAGCGGACCTGGTGTGGTGAAGCGATCCATCGACAGGCTGATAAAGACCAGACCCGACTGCAGTCTCGGTGAGATTGCCGAGGAAGTCAAACACACCGCCTTCCGTGTGACACGCTCCGGTGAGTTGATGGGCCGCGAAGTTGCCGCCCGGCTCGGAATTCCGTTCGGGGTCGTGGATCTGTCCCTCGCTCCAACACCCCGCGTCGGAGACAGCGTCGGCGAGATCTATATGGCAATGGGCATCAGCAAACTCGGTGCGCCTGGCACCACGGCTGCCGTGGCCCTCCTGAACGATGCCGTGAAGAAAGGCGGCGCATTCGCGTCGAGTTCTGTCGGGGGCATGTCAGGGGCATTCATTCCCGTGATGGAGGACCATGCGTTGGCCAGGGCCGTGGAGGAGGGGACCCTCACAATAGAGAAGCTTGAGGCTATGACGGCGGTATGCTCGGTTGGTCTGGACATGATCCTGCTTCCTGGCGACACGGCCCCGGAAACCATCTGCGGTTTGATCATGGACGAGGCGGCGATAGGCATGATCAACCGCAAGACAACTGGCGTGCGCGTGATACCGGTGCCGGGCAGGAAGGTCGGCGATAGGGTCGATTTCGGCGGACTGTTCGGCTCGGGCACCGTTACCAACGTCAATTGTCCCGACGGTGCGGCGGTCTTCGTCAACCGCGGTGGCCACATCCCGGCGCCGATACAAAGCCTTGGAAACTAGCGCCGTCTTCCTGACAGTACATTCTTCTCGTGGGCTTTAACCTCGGCCAGCCACGAGGCTCCGACGGGAACACCCTTGACGGCGCAGTAGTGATCCCATACCGCACCGAACGGCATGGTCTTTGCCTCCTCCAGCAGCGCAAGGCGTGTCGTGTTGTCGCCATCAGCCTCCGCCCTGCGGATCGCCTCAATCGGAGTCAGCATGGCCATCATGAGCGCCTTGATCATGTTCCTTGTGCCGATGACCCATGCGGCTATGCGGTTTATACTGGCGTCAAAGTAGTCCAGACCGATGTGAACGCGCTTCGCGTAGCCACCCCAGACGATTTCCTGGGCTATCGCCTCGAGGTCGTCACTGAGCGTCACGACGTGGTCGCTGTCCCAGCGGACGCCACGGCTGACGTGCAGCAGGATGTCGTCGAGTTGTGACAGGACCGCGGAGATCTTGTCGGAAATGGTCTCGGTGGGGTGGTAGTGACCGGCGTCGAGGGTGAGGAGCTTGCCGTTGCGGACGGCATATGCCAGGTAGAACTCGTGCGAACCCACAACGTAGCTCTCCGAGCCGATTCCAAACAGCTTACCCTCGATCGAGTCCAGATTGTACGCCGGGTCGATCCGTTTCGAGAAGACAGCGTCAAGTGACGCGGCGAGGCGCTCACGCGGTGACCTCCTGTCAGCCGGTGTGTCCTTCGTGCCGTCCGGAATCCAGATATTCGTGACGCAGGTCTTGCCAAGGGCCTTGCCGACAGCCGCTCCGATCTCCCGGCAACGCATGCAGTGCTCGACCCAGAACCGGCGGATTGCCTTGTCGGGATGGGACAACGTGAAGCCGTCGACCGCTTTCGGGTGGGAAAAGCAGGTTGGATTGAAATCCATTCCCAGACCGTTCTTTCTGCACCAGGCAATCCAGTTCCTGAAATGTTCCGGGGTCAGCGCGTCGCGGTCCGCCTTCTTGCCCGCAAACTCGGCGTAGAACGCATGGAGGTTGAGGCGATGTTTGCCGGGAATCAGGGAAAGAGCCTTTTCAAGGTCTGCGCGGAGCTCATCCGGTGTGCGCGCCTTTCCGGGGTAGTTCCCGGTGACGGCCAGGCCGTCGCCGAGGGTGCCTCCGAAGTTCTCAAAGCCGCCCACGTCATCCCCCTGCCAGCAGTGCAGGGAAATGGGGATCGTTGCGAGCGCCCGCATCACCGAGTCGGTGTCGATTCCAAGGCCGGCATATTGCTCTTTTGCGAGAGCGTACGAAACGTCGGATGTACTTTTCTTCATGGCGAGGCAGTCCTCTGTTTTGTTCCAGGCAGAACGGAGGGCGGTCTGTCGCGCCGCTCCGTCACACGCATTTCCGGTCCTGCCCGGAGAAATCACTCGGCTGGCTGATGGTGCAGAAAGCATCATGGGCGCTCAATCGAAATCCTTGCGTTCCTGTCGCCCCTTCGGCATTATTCCGTCCACTAAATCACGTTGTTTCACCTCGGTGTCTTGA
>JBAXKQ010000191.1:0-4795 GCA_037135275.1 bacterium | reverse complement strand
GTGAGATCCTGCTCAATGGCCGCCTTCTGGTCGCGAAGCGCCTGCAGCGCGTCATTGGCTGCGCCGAGCTCGCCGCGCGTCCGCTCAATGATACCGCCGGCGACCACAAGGTCCGCCTGGAGCTGCTCAACCCTGGCGGCATGACTGGTGCACTCGGACGTGATGGATTCGATCCGGGAATTCAGCCCGCACTCAGCGGCAGCTTTCTGCTCCCGCAACGCCTGTAGCTCGGCGTTGACGGCGCCGACTTCCCCGCGCGTCCTGTCGAGCGTGTCGGCAAGTCCTGCCACCTCACCCTGCAGCTGCGCAATACGGGCCGCCTGGTCGGCGTTCCCTGTGGAGAGCGACTCAACCCTGGAATTCAGCTCGCGCTCAACGGCGGCCTTCTGCTCCCGGAGCGCCAGCATCGCTGCGTTGGCGGCCCCACACTCGCCGCGCGTCTTCTCGAGGACACTGCCAACATCCGCCAGTTCGCGCTGCAACTGCTCGATCCGCGCCGCATGCCCCGTGCGCTCGGTGGAGAGCGATTCGACACGAACGTGCAGCTCATGTTCGGTCGCGTTCTTCTGCTCGTTCAGCGACTGCAAAGCCGAATTAGCCGCACAAAGCTCGCCGTGCGTCTTCTCGAGGACGCTGCCAAGCTCCGACAGTCTGGCCTGCTGTTCCTCTGCCTGAGCCGACAATTCCCTGTTCCGGCCAGACAGCGCCTCGCCGGATACGCGCTGGCTCTCCGCCTCGGCTGTCGCGCGCTCGATCTGTTCCAGTGCGGAGGCGTGCTGCTGCTCAACCTGCGATATACGCTCTTTGAATGCTTGTTCCTGGCTGTCTTTCCCGGCCATCAACGACTGGAGTTCAGCCCTGGCCTGTTCAAGCTGCCGCGCAGACTCTTCCCTGTGCCCGGCAATCCCGGCGGATTCCGAACGCAGCCGCGAAATCTCAGCCTCGGCATCCCGCTCCCGGCTCTGGCCCTGCTCAATGAGCAGGCGATTCTGCTCGCGCTGCTCCTCGAGCTCGCGCAAGGCTTTCGCCACCTGCGCCGACATCGCGTTCCTGGCCGTCTCAGCCTCGCCAAGCTTCGCGGTAAATTCGCTGACAATGCGTCTAACTTCCTCCCGCAGCCCGGAAATTACCTGGTTGGCGAAATCAAGGTCCGCCTTTGATTTCTCGATGGATCTGGCGAGAACGCCGGCTTCCCTGCGCAATCCAACCAGTTCCTCTCCAGCTCCCTTCTCGGAGCTGCCAAGCCTGGTCTGCAGGGATTCGCACAAACCGCGCTGTTCCAACAGTTCGCTCTTCGTCTTCTTGAGCTGAACGGCCAGCGCGTCATGTTCCTGCCCTGCGCGCGCGGTAAGATCCTCAAGCTTTTTCCGTTCTTCCGCGATCTCGTTCTGAAGCGATTCGTAGGCCGTGCGCTTCCAGCCAAGCTCTTCACTGGTTCGCTCAAGCAGCGCGGCCTTCTCGTTACGTTCCCTCTCAAGCGCCTCGATACGCCCGTCCATCTCGCGCGCCGTTGTCTCACGCTCGGCTGAAACACTCAGCTCAAGATCGGCCAGTTGGCGCTTCAGGAGTTCAAGGCCGCCCGTAAGCTCCGTCTTCTCTCTCTCCAGCCGCACAATGTCGTTCCTCACGGCCGGATCAAGCCTCTCGCCCATCGCTTCGTTCAGCAGCCGCTCAGCCCTGGCTTTTGCCTCGTTTGCCGCCGCCCATTCACGCTGGAACTGCTCAAGCCGTAGATTGAGTCCGCGCTCCTTCTGCTCGACAAGCTCCTGGAACGACCTGTAAATGTCTTTCTGTTCGTCGACTTCCTTACGGGCGCCGGCAAGCACCTCCGCGTTGACCTGGCTTTCCTGCTCCAGTATGGAAATGCGTTCGTTTGCCATCTCCAGCGCGGAAGCCTGGTACGGCTTATTCAGGCCAAGCCAGTCTGAGTCACCGGTAACACCATGCTGTTTGGCAAGTTCCGACCGCGCCTTCTTAAGCGAAAGCTCGGTGGCCCGGCACTTCTCCTCGAGGACATCAACCTGCCGCCTGGCGGTGTTTTCACTGCGCTCGGCGCGCGCACGCTCTGCCTCGTACAATTCGCGCTGGTGCTGGTGGGCGATCTTCTCTTCCCCGAGCTGCGCCTCCGTGCTGGACGCGTTCTCGCCCAGTCTGGCCAGCCGTGCCTGGAATTCCTTCTCGCTCTCCTCGGAACGCCGGGCCAGATCCGCGCTTCTTGCCCGCTCCTGCTCCATTTCGGCGACCGTGCGGGCAAGATCCGCCCTGGCGGCCTTGAGATCATCCTCGAGTGCCGCGGCCCGCGCCTTCGCGGCCCCGGCTGCCGCCGCCTCTTCACGGCTTTGCGAAAGCACCCTGGCAAGCTCCCCCTCAGTGGCCTCCGCACGCTTCTGCAAGTCGGCTGTCCTGGTCCTGGCCTTCTCAACCTCCTCGGTCGCGCCGGCAAGTTCGACCCTGGCGGCCTTGAGGCTGGCTTCCAATTCCCCCGTGCGGACTCGCAAGGCTTCCGCAGCCGCAACCTCGCCACTACTCTCTGCAAGCTGATTTTCGAGCTTCGTCACCCTGGACTTCGCCGCCTCAAGCTCTTTCTTCGCCGTTTCGGTGACGGCACGCAGCGACTCCGCCGCGGCAGCCTCGCCACTGCTCCTCGCAAGCTGCTGCTCAAGCTCTGAAGCCTTCCTGGCGGCTTTCGAACGCTCCGCCTCAAGCTCCTTCTTCGCCGCTTCGGCACGGACACGCAGCGCCTCTGTCGCGGCGGCGGCCTCGCGGCTCTTTGCCAGCTGCCGCTCAAGCTCCTCCACCTTCTTCGCCGCTTCCTTCTTTGTCGCCTCCACCTGGCTCCTGGCGGCCTCGGAACGGGCGCGCAGCTCGGCTTCCTTCTTTGCGCTGTCATCACGAAGCTTGAGGCACTCGCGCCGCAGCTTTTCCAGTTCTGCGCCGACAGCGGCGTCAGGTGCCACTGGAGCTGAAGCGACAGGAACGGCCGGGGCGGCAGGAACGGCGACAACGGGTTGGGCGAGAATGCTCTCGACAGTGGTGACCTGGCCGCTTACGCGATTGGTGACCTTCGCGCCAGGGGCAACGGCGCCGTCCACGGCGAGCTCCCTGATTGCGGAAATGTGAACGGGACCGTACGAGGAATCGTCGAGGACTTCCACCATCCATTCGAGTCCCAGCTCCGGCACGCTTTCAGCCAGAACCCACTCCTTCTGGTCTTGCGAAACCTGGTCGCCAGGCGCCATGCGCCCCTGCCCTGCCCAGTCCAGCAGTTCAGCAAGCGTGGCGGGTCCGTAGACAGACCCATCGGATATCTTCAGGTACCAGGACGTCGGATCTTTTCCCCGGGTATTGGTCATTATCCGCCCCTCTGTAAATACATGGTTTTCGCCGGGTATACACCGGCGGGCATAAATGTGTAATAATGCTGAACGGGGCTCTTTCCGTCAACACCTAATCATGCACCCCGGCGCTTCCGCCGGAGCTGTCGACACTTGCTTTCCATGACCGTATTGCTAATCTGTTGATGGAAGATACGGGTGGCACGCCGCCGCCAAACCGCTCGAAGCAGCGCGGGGCAGGCATGGCGGCCCGGCCTGGCGTAAGGGCTCCGCTCAGGAATGATCGAAGGCCGTCTGGTTCGTCGGCAACCCGGTGCTCTGGTCCGCCCGCGTGCCCAACGGGAAGCCAGGCAAATGAGGCGGCTTGCAGGGGTTCGTATGAAATGCGCTGTGTTCTCTATTGTTGGTGCGGTCCTGATGACAACGGGACCCGCCGCGCTATCACACGGTGACACTATGAAAGACACAAAGACAGGCAGTCCGAAGGTGATCTTCAAGGCGCTTGGCGCCGGCCGATGGTTCCCCGCCGACAGGGACAGGCTCGGCAGGATGATCGACGGCTTCATGGACGCTGCGGAGGTTCCGAAAATCGAGGGCAGGCTGCTCAGCGCTATTGCGCCCCATGCCGGCTACCAGTATTCAGGGCCTGTGGCTGGTTTTGCGTTCAAGGCAATCAGGCAGCTCGCTGCCGGCACCAATACTCCCGAAACAGTCGTAATACTCGGCGCAAGCCACAGGATGACATTCAAGGGTGTCGCGATCATGGACGCCGACTCGTTGGAGACACCACTGGGCGCCACGCCGCTCGACCGGGCCGCGGCAGAAACCCTCATCGCGGGCCGCAGTCTGATCCGGCTCGACAACAACCCGCACACGGGCGAACACTCGGCCGAGAACGAGGTGCCCTTTGTGCAGAAGGCTCTGCCGGAGGCAAAGCTGGTCGTGGCAATCGTCGGCGACCACAGCACCGATACCCTCACCCAACTGGTCGCCGCCCTGGTTGAATTGGCGGAAAAGAAGAAGATCATTGTAGTGGCCAGCTCTGACATGCTTCATAGTCCGGACTACGATCTGGTATCAAAGACGGACCGGCAGACGATGAAGAAGGTCGCCGCACTTGACACCAGAGGCATAATCGAGAACTGGAGCGGCGATCATCAGATCTTCTGCGGTGTCATGCCTGTGCTCGCCGCCATGCAGTTTGCCCGGGCCAGCGGCTGCAAGGCGGGCACCGTCCTGCATTATCGCAACAACGGTGACGACGATCCGTCGAGCCGCGGCACGTGGGTTGTGGGTTACGGCTCAGCGATCTTCGCGGCCCCATAGCCGCTGCGAAGGCGGCCCGCCGGAATCTCCCAGCCGGAGCGATTCAGTCCAAACAAGAACTTCCCCGACTCCGCCTGCTTCTGCTCCCCGGAGGGGAGCAGCATGACCGCCCAGGGTGAAACCCTGGGGATATG
>JBAXKQ010000190.1:0-4799 GCA_037135275.1 bacterium | reverse complement strand
CCTTCGCTCTTCGAGCTACGGCGTGACATGCAGCCACCTCTCCACTGCGTTCCAAATCGTCTTCCGGCATGAGCCATAGTGGGCATGCCGTGCAAACTACGGACGGCCACTTCCGCCTTCGCTCTTCGAGCTACGGCGTGACATGCAGCCACCTCTCCACTGCGTTCCAATCCAGATGGTGTCGGCGCGGTTGCGCAAACCAGCGCGATTTCAAACCCGTGTGAAAGTTCCGAATATCGCCCGGCCAGAATACGTCACAGGGCTCACCGGAAACAAGGCAAAATCGAAAATTAGTGCCACCGACCCGGGATTTTCCCTTCCTTCGTCGGAATTGCCCCACGAAAAGACATAGGATAACGAAGAGTGAATCTGCGGTTCGTCGGGAGGAATACAGAGAAGAAGATCACTTTCACGTCGGCTGAAGAAGAGTCATTTCAAACCGGTGTTGACAGACCCACTGAATGGGGCTCATGCATACCCACCCCAGGCCCAATGTAGGAGTCCTACTCCGAAGGCGATTGGGAATCAGGAGCAATCGCATTTGACTCTCTACCACGGAAAGGACTACAATGGCGACGGATGGGAGATGTGACATGAGCAGATTGAACAGATCCAGTCATAAGTCTCTGGAAACAAGCGCTTTGAGTAAACAGGCCCAAAAAGGCGCGTTTACATTGATTGAGATACTCTGCGTGATCGTGATCATAGCGATCCTTAGTGCCATACTTCTGGGCATGGGGGCATTTGCCAAACAGGCGATGCTTAAGAAGAGGGCAATGGCCCAGATCATGCAGATTCATGGTACGATAGTCGAGTACAAGGTGAAGAACGGTGGACTTCCTCCGGATCTGGAGAGCATTGTCGGCATGCTGCCACAGGGGTTTACGTTCTCGAGTAATGTGCCGTTGGATCCATGGTCCCAGCGTTACCAGTACACTGTTGCCGGCAGCACCTTCAATGTCTTCTCGAAGGGGCCAGACAAGGCCACAGGGAGTGCGGACACGAGCGTGGATGATATAGAATTCAAGAGGTAGGCCAGCGCGTGCGAGGTGCCGGCACAAGGTTCCGGCGGGAGGCAAGAATGAGAAGGACTTCCAGGAGTGGCGGGTTCACGTTGATTGAGCTGCTGATTGTCACAATCGTGATAGCCATCCTAGCCGGTCTTGTATTCATGGCGGGCGGAGCCGTCCGTCGTATGGCCAAGAAGACGCAGGCTAAGGTTGAACTGCAGAGCCTTGCCTCCGCATTGGAAGCCTACTATTCCGACTACCGTACTTGGCCGCCAATGAGCGTGACACTTGTCTCTGATCCGGAACTTTCCAAGGTAACGGTGAACGGTGACACAGCCAAACTCCTGCAGGGCGAAAACATCGGCAACAAGAACGTCAAGCGCATCGCCTACATCCAGTTCAAGAGCTTCGCGACAGAGGATGGCACCCAGCCCGTGAACCCCTGGTGGACGTCCGGGAGCGCATCGACGAGCCACTGGTACTATTACAAGGTGGACAAGGATTTTGACAACGTGATTACCGCTGGCACCGTACCGCCGCCCGCGGCGGGGACGATCCTCAGACGGAGGGTGCTGGTGTGGACTTGGAATGTGGACAGCGGCGTAATAATGACCAGTGCGGATTGAGGGGGTGCAGAGTGAACCGGCCGGGTCATAGTGGTTTCACGATGATTGAGTTGCTGGCAGTTCTGCTGATCATTGCAGTCCTGGCGTGTCTTGCGTTTCCGGGAATATACGCAATGATGAGAGCGTCGGCCCGTAACCATACTGCAACCAGGGCGCAGGTGCTCGTGAACGCCATCAAGGCCTACAGGGCCGACTATCCGGTGTGGCCGGGGCAGACGCAGGGTGACACGGACCGGACCTACGACAACTCGTCGGACAGGCAACATTCCATAGTCCTCGACGCCCTGACCAACAACCCGCGCCGCAAAGTTTACAGCGAAGTTGCGGAGAATATCACCACAAACTGCTATCTTGATGCGTGGCAGCGGCCGTATGCCATCGCTATTGACGAGAATGGTGATGGTGTGGTCAACATCAGCGCCACTAACAACGGGGCGACCTTCTCGGCCACCAATATAGGGGAAACGGTCGTAATAATGTCATGGGGGAGTGATCCCTCCAACTCAGCAACACGGTTATACTCATGGATAAGGTAGATACAAGGCGCGGTGCAACGGGCTTCACGCTCATTGAGCTGCTGGTGGTGATGGTAATCATGGCGATGATGATGGCCATCGGGGTGGTGGCTTTTATGCAGATCGGATATGCCGCCGGGTTGCGCGCGTCCGTGTTGAATGTCCAGTCCACCCTCAACCAGGCCAGGCAGAATGCTATTACATACCGGACCCGGACGGAGTTTGCCTACAGCAACATGGAATCCGACACACAGCCGCTGGTGGGCTATTACGTGATCAGGGGGGATGACGGCGACTTGATCGGCGCGACCAACCGCCTGGACATAGGCATCATATTCACCAATCCGGTGGCTGGTTCCTTTATCTTCAGGCTTGACGGGAGCTGCAATGCTGCGGGTTTTGAAGAGAATATAACGCTGATAGAGCGAGACAAGGGCAGCAAGGCTTTGAGCAACTCGATCACCGTCTACTCGATGAGTGGCCGGGTCAAGATCAAGCCTTGAAGTGGCGCAGGCTATTGTGCCTGGAGAGGGAGCGGTATGAAGACGTGCCGGAACGGATTTACTCTTATCGAGGTGGCGATTGCCGTGCTTGTGGTGGCGATCGGGGTGCTGGCTGTTGTCGCGCTCTTCAGCGGCGGGCTGACCGCCAGCGCCAGGGCGGTGGCAGACACGCATGCGTCCATGTTCGCCGAGAACGTGTTCAATGGTTTGCGGGCAAGGTCGCTACTGATGGCCGAGCAGCAGACATTCGCCACAAACACCTGGCTGGCGTTCTGGAACGGGTTTGCCTATGGCACCGGCAGCATCACCATCGCGGCAGACGCCCCGGTGGGTGGCGTGTGGACGAATCCGTCCGTCATACGCGCAGGCGGGCCGTACACGCAGATGTTCGTGAACCTCCCCACACACGGCGGAGGTACAACCGGCATCGTAAATCACGCTTTCAGGTACAGCATCAGGGCGTGGGTAACAAATTCGGTCAACCTCAACAACAATTCCGCCAAGGTCAACAAGACTTGGTACCCCTATACCACAACCGGCTCCGTCTACACCGCCGGGGTGCTGCTGCATATATGGGATGGCAGGTTCGGTGGTACAAACACGGATGATGCGCTGATATTCTATTCGTCGTTCGCCAACCAGGGTAATCTCTAGTGAAGACTAAATCCATACGGGGCGGTTTCACTCTCATAGAACTGATGGCGGCGATGACGATTCTCGCCATCATTGTACTGATTGTCGGCATGATCTTTTCCGATGCCGACCGGATCTGGTACCTGGGGACCGGGCGGACCATGAACTGCATGTCGGGGCGGGCGGCGATGAATCTCATTACCCACGACCTGGAGTATGCGGTTGCCGACGACATGCTGACGTTCGCAGTCAGGCCGGACAGGACCAACTCCCCGTACTACGCGAATTCCTCCCTGAAGAATGCCGAGATGTGTTTTGTGTCGCTTCAGCACGACAGCGCCGGCGGATACCGCACTGCGCGCGAGGTGTTCTACTTTGTGACGACCAATTCCACGCCAACCATGCCGGCCAGGCCGGGAAACCTCATGAGGGGCTACTACTCCTCCGCCATTACCGATGATCCGGGCTATGCCAACCACTGCTACTACAACAGATCCTGGTATGAAGAACCCCCGAGAGGGGTCGGGCGCAACAACTCATTTCCCCGTCCGATCGTCGAGAATGTCGTCGGCTTCAGCGTCTATGCCCCCACCAACCAGAACGGTGGTGTGTCCTATGAATACTACTCGACGAACGCATATGCCTATGCCACGAACACGGTTCTTTTCAACTCGCTGCCGGAATATGTGGATGTCTGCCTGGAAGTGCTGGATGAGCTTGACGCAACAAAACTCTACGAGATGGAGAAGCCGGCTGCGGCGGGTGGATTGGGCATCAGTGCCGCTGTCAGGGCGGCCTTTGTGGAACGTAACGCCCGACGCTACACGACGCGGGTCTACTTCCAGAACCGGCTTGGCTACAAGAAACGATAGTGTTGCATGAAGAGGTGTCGGCGGCCCCCCCCCAGACTGGGTTTGCGTGATGGGGCAGCCCGGTGAATGAGACAGTATGAGTTGTGGAGTTGGCGCCACTACCGAGGAACTGAATATGAAAAACAAACCTGATCTTGCCGGACGGAATGAAGGCGTAGCCCTCGTGGTGGTGCTGAGCCTGCTGTTCATCCTCACCATTCTTGCCGTGGCGTTTGCCTCCGCCATGTGGGTGGAGCGACTCGCCGCCTGGAACCATGCAAATTCGGTGAGGGCTGGGGCGCTGGTGAATTCCGCGGTGGCCACCGCGATGAACGAAGTGAATCTGTACCAGGCGGGCAAGTGCTATCCGCGTTTCACCAATTCAGCGGACGCGCTGTGCTCCGGCGGGTCAACGAACATGATGACTGATCTGCTCACAGGTGAGGCCTATGCCTTGATACCGGCGTCACTCCGTGCCGACGCCAATGCGGCTGCGACTAACTGCCGCTGGTCCGATGTTGTGGTGGATGGCAAGACCTATGGCCGGATCGCTTACGTTGTCGTGAATTCATCCGGGCTCATCGACGTCAACCGTGCCGGCGGCAATCCGCGCGGGTGGAGCACAAATATCTCCCAGATAGACCCGCTGAACCTGCTCGAC
>JBAXKQ010000189.1:0-4874 GCA_037135275.1 bacterium | reverse complement strand
ATGATCAGCATTACACCTCGCAGGTTCTGCTGGGATGGTGGATCGCGTACCTGGCCGAGACCAGCGTGGGAAGAAGCGAAACCCATTGCAGGGGGCTGGAGCCTGTCCCCGTCGTCATCGACGGACATCCCGCGGTCGCCTTGGCGTTCACGTTCTAGGATTCGCCCTGAAAAGAGGGTACGTTCCAGGAAAGCAAAACAAACGACAGATGAAGAAGACGCTACCCAGGATGTTGATGGTCATGGTTGTGTGGCTTGGCGCACACACGCTGGTGGCCGGGGAATCCGCGTCGAGCGCAACTAACAAAGCTGCTGCGTTGTATCTCCAGAACGATTTGCTTGCGGCTCCGTTTTCGGCTCATCGCGGGAGTTTCTTCTATTCCACTCTTGGCATTCCCATGATGGAGACGGCCGACACTCTCCCTCCCAACACGGTGTATCTTCGGGTTCGCACGGGCTGCTCTGCGTCGGCGCGAGGCCCGACGATGGCGAACGATGAGGAGAGGAGGCAGTATATCCAGGAGACCGTTCACAACGGGGATACGCCGACGGATATCTTCTCCGGCTGGTATGCTACCTGGCTGGCCATGGAGGCATCCTTCGGCGTCTTGCCTTGGCTTGAAATCGGCGGACGTGTGGCGTACGCCGGGTGGACGGAGCATGAGGACACCTTCTACTTGTTTGATGCGAAAGGGACTCCCCTCGTGCGGTGGGAGGGTCTAGATATCTACAACCGCGGTGCCAGCGGGCGCCAAGACGATCTGAGCGATGTGGTACTGAAAGCCAAGGCCCGTGTGCTTCGGAGCGGTGATTCGGACGTCCATAACACGCTGTCGTTGGGAGCATCGGTGAAGCTTCCAGCCGGTTCGCCCCGGGACCTGGAAGACGCCGGCACGACGGATCTGGCTTTGAGTATTCTTGACACACTCGATATGGGTTCACTCTCCCTTCACGCGAGCGTGTCCGATATCATCCCTACGGGCAGGCAGAACCTTTTCATTCCGGAGGATGACATCGCTCTGCATTCGTTTGTGGCTGGGAGTGTGGGTTTGACGTGGCGGACCTCCGATACACTGGCGCTGGGTTTGCAGGCCGAGGGGAATACGAGCGCCTTCGCTGACGTCCCGTTTCTGGACGGTAATGTTCTGACCGTCACGGCGGGCGCACGGAAACTCATTGGCTGCTATGTGCTGGAAGCGGGCGCTGGGAAGGGCTGCACGGCGGTCTCGTACGACTGGTCGGGATATCTGGCTATCGGGAGATGCCTGTAATACGGCCGCGATGCACAGCCCGCCGCCCGCCACACGCTTTGAAGAGCGGAAGTCGTGCCGGCCAAACGCCTTCAACGCCGGAAGACTGTTGAGCTACAGGCTCATTGTCATTCTTGGCTTTCTACCCCTCATTTCCCAGTTGATAACTGAATCCTCGGTGACTTCCAGTTCTGAGGCCAGGTCCTTGATTTGCAGGCCGGCGTTCATTCTCGCCTTACGGAGGCATTCGCCAAAGGTTCGTGGGTTATCGGGGTAAATCTCAAACTGCGAATGCGACAGGACGTGTATTCTGGCACGTCCACCTGTCCTTTGGAGCAGGCGGCCATCTTGGCTTCCATATGAATTCTCGTTGAAAACCTCATTCCCGGCTCTGCTTCGCCTTGGCACACGGGTAGCTTCTTCCCCGCAGAATAGCGGATGGATTGGCCGCCGCTGAAACACGAGGAGGACGACTCATGAGAAGGGCAGCAAAGCGTTTCATCAACCACATCAAGACAGAGCGGGGTCTCAGCCCGGAGACTGTCGAGTCCTATCGCGATGATCTGAAGAAGTTCATCGAGTTCGTGGAGACCAAGAAGGGCAGAGGTCTGCTGCCCGGGGACGTCAGTCCCGAAGTGATCCAGGAGTTCCTTGATTTCCTGGGGAGCACCGGCTACCGAAAGAAGAACGGTGCTTCATCCCGAGCCAAGCGCCTCGTCACGATACGAACGTTCTTCCGGTACTTGCACCGCGAAGGACTGATCGGCCGGGATCCCGCCGAGGGGACAAAGGGGCCAAAAGTGACATACGCCGAGCCGCACTATCTGCAGCAGCATGAATACTGTGCCTTGCTGCGAGGCGCGACCCAGCATGCCAACCCTTTCATCGCGCTCAGGGATCAAGCCTTGCTGGCGACTTTCCTGGGAACTGGAGCACGGGTGTCGGAATTGATCCATCTGGACCTGAAGGACCTCGACATCCGGGCGAAACGGATCCGGCTACTCCGCAAAGGCGGAGACGTGCAAACGCTCCCTCTGAGCGATGGGCTCGTTTCTTTCTTGCGGGCGTACCTGAAGCAACGTCGGCGGCGCACACACTGCCGAGCTGTGTTCGTCTCGATCAGGGGCTGGCGCCTCACCCAGCAGTCGATCGGAGAAATCGTGAAGCGGTGTGCCACACGAGCCAGACTGCCGACGGCTAGAATCAGCCCACACACTCTGCGCCACACGTTCGCCACGACCCTCCTGACGAACGGAGAGAACTTGCAGACAATTCGGGTACTGATGAATCACAAGAGCCTGTCTACCACAGCGCGGTATCTCCACACTCAGGATGCGCAGTTGAGCGTCGCAGTGAACGGGATCGTCCTGAAGGTAGGCTGATCGAGTCCCCACATGTTCCTTGGAGCAGACCCGATGACAGGGGAAAGCGATTCGTCACGGGGGCATATTGTCCATTCTTGTCACCGAAATTGCATCCCAAAGATGTCTCTTATGTCGAGCACACCCCTGATTGTGCGAGACAACGGCTGCTCTGATCTTTACCCCATCTTCGACATTTTGGTGAGCATCTCGTGGAACTGTTTGATCTTCCGCTCGTCGGATTCCAGTAGCGTTAGTGGCCTGAGTTTTCGCTCGCTGAAATGGGCGCGAATAAAGGGGTCCTTGTTGGCGGCAAGGAAATCTGTGATCTCCTTGGGGAGCCTGGTCACAAGGGAAACGAGCTGCCAAACACGTCCTCGACATACACCTGCGATCTCGGCGGCCTGGGCATAGGTCCTGACGGACTCGTTTTCGAAAAGCCGGAGCCATTGCAGACCCTGAAGAACGGGGTTGTTGCGATTGGTCGCGCTCTGATAATGCTGCCACTGTCGAACCGAAATCCGGGGAATCTGGGACAATTCGGCCGGTTTGTCGCCTCTAACAAAGATTGACCGCGCGTCACAAGTCCTTGTGTAGAAAGGCAATAGCTCCCACACGGTCTTGGTTCTGCCGTTGTTACGGACGGGCCGCCAGTCTTCGTTCGGCGCGTAGTGCAGAACGAAGACTGCCCGGCGTAGTGGCGCGCCGCTCCACTTCATCAGGGCTGAACCATCAACTGCTTCTTCAGCATTCGGAAAATAGACCAGTCGCGAAGTGAGTGCCCCGGAAACCCGCAGAGTTCATCCCGATCCGCTTCGTGTTCCGCAACAGGCTGAATGCCGACGACATGTTGCTCTTGGCATTTGCAAGCCCCCCAGAAAGATTGCAGGCAACTCAGGGTCTGTGGTATCTTTGCGCAGAGTTTGGTTCGCGGCCTCGAAAACCTGGATGGATACCGGAGACAAGAGGGGGGCACGAGTGAAGGCAGGAATTCGAAATATTTTGATGCTGTCTTCAGTTCTCGTCGCCGGTGTACTGTTTTCGTGGTGGTCGGTGGTTCAGGCCGACCGAGATATGCGCTTTAACCTGCTTCGTCAAACGCGACTGGTCGCGCAGGCATTGAGTTTCGAGCACGTCGAGACTCTCTCCGGCACGGAAGCCGATCTGGCCAGCCCCAAGTACCTGCGGATCAAGGAGCAGCTCGCCACCATTCGTCAGACCAACCCGCATTTCCGGTTTCTCTATCTCTTGGGCCGCAAGGCTAACGGTGTCGTCTTCTTCTTTGTTGACAGCGAACCTGCTGGATCGAAGGACTACTCTCCACCAGGGCAGGCCTATGAAGAAGCCCCGATAGATTCCCGTCGCGTCTTCACCACCAGAACCGAGACCCTCGAGGGTCCGGTCTCAGACCGCTGGGGCCGGTGGGTCTCGGCTTTGATCCCGATTATCAACCCGCATACCGGCGCTGTGGTCGCCGTGTTGGGCACGGATATCGACGCCCACAACTGGAACTGGATGCTGGCCCGCGCCGCGCTGCCGCCAGCGCTACTCACGCTGGCGCTGTTGACTATTCTGTTGATTGGTTCGGCGCTGGTGGCCTGGCGTCACTCCAGGTCCGTCTCTGCCACACCGCGCTGGATGCAGCACCTCGACTCGATCTTGGCGGTCGTGGTCGGATTGGTTCTGACCTTATTTGCCGGATGGATGGCCCACACGGGCGAATCCATCAACCGTGTCAACGCCTTCAATCAACTGGCGGCAAGCACGACAGAGCAGATTGCCGAAAGAATGCGCAATATCCACGCGGACCTACTGGAGAGTCTGGCGCTTTTCTACGAAAACGACAAGGATGTCACCTCCGAGGAGTTCAAGAGGTTCACCGCCTATCTGACGGAGGATCAGGCATTCTCTACCTGGGAATGGAGCCCAGTTGTACCGACAGCGGACAAATCACGCTTTGAAGAAGCTGCCCGCGCCGAGGGTCTGACGGGGTTTGAGATCTGGCAGAAGGACGCGCAGGGGACGACGCGGGTTCCGGCCACGGCACGCGCGATATACCATCCGATCTTCCGTGTGGCGCCACTGGCGGGCAATGAGCGCGCATTGGGCTACGACCTTGGCTCGGAACCACTACGCCGCTCAGCCATCGAAGAAGCAACGCGCACCGGCCTCATCACCGCCACCGAACCCATTACATTGGTGCAGGAAGCTGGCAACCAGAAGGGGATTCTGGTGTTCCGGCCCGTTTTCGGTGGCACTGATAC
>JBAXKQ010000188.1:0-4887 GCA_037135275.1 bacterium | reverse complement strand
ATGCCATCGAGTCGTTTTCTGAGGACACCGACCGCGCCATCCCTGGCCTCAACGCCAGTCGGAACGACAAGACTCAATGCGCCCCCGAGGTCCCGTCCAAACCTGATGCCACCGTAAAGAACTGCCATTGAGGCAACCAGGCATCCGCCAACGAGCAGCAGCCTGATCTTGTCCGCTTTCGTCATCATCGCACGACTCCACAGAGACAAAACCTACCTGGCATCAATGTCAGTCGGCTCCGCGCCCTTGTCCAGCACCTTCAAGACAGCGCCCCTGACTATCTCCACCTTGACGTTCTCGGCAATCTTGACAACCAGCACGTTATCCTTGACGTTGGCAACTGCACCGATCATTCCACCGCTGAAGATGACCCTGTCACCGGACTTGATATTCTCGATCAGCTTCTTGCGCTCCTTGTCCTTCCTCTTCTGGGGAAGAATGATCATGAAGTAGAAGATGGCAAAAATGATTGCCATCGGGACAATGAAGCCTATCAATCCACCCGCCCCCTGAGCCCCCGCCGCCGGTGCCGCCTGAGCCATCACCACGTTCATCAACATTTCGCCTCCGTTTGTTTTGCATTCTTCCGATAGTCATCAAGAAATAGCCCGAAACGGCCACCTGCCAGAGCTTCCCTGATTTCCGCCATGAACATCAAGTATCTGTAAAGGTTGTGTATTGTCAACAATCTTGCGCCGAGTATCTCATTCACATTCAGCAGATGCCTGATATATGCACGGGAGAAAGAGCGACAGGCATAGCAACCGCACCCGTCTTCGATCGGCCTCTTATCCGTCTTGTATTCTGCGCCTTTGACAGCGTAGCGGCCGTATCGCGTGATGGCCGTGCCGTTTCGCGCCAGCCTGGTGGGCATGACACAGTCGAACATATCCACGCCTTCGGCAACCGCGTTCACGATCTGTTCCAGGGTGCCGACACCCATGAGATAGCGCGGCTTGCCATCAGGAAGCAACGGCACACTGTCCCGTACACCCTTCATCAGGATATCCGCCGGTTCGCCGACGCTGATGCCGCCCACCGCGTACCCGTCAAACTCCATGGCAACCAGCCGCTCTGCGCACATCGCCCGCAGGTCCCGGTAAACACTCCCCTGCACAATCCCGAACACCAGCCGCCCCTCGGCTCGCGGCTGTTCCGCACACCTGGCAGCCCAGACCAGGGTCCTCTCGACCGCCTTAAGAGCGTGGTCCCTGTCACAAGGATACGGCGGACACTCGTCCAGCGCCATGGCAATGTCACTGCCGAGCCTGCGTTGAATCGCCATCGCCTCCACGGGCCCAAGAAAACACGGGCTTCCATCAACATGCGAGGCGAATTCGACGCCGTCGTCCCTTATCTTTCGAAGTGAGGAGAGGCTGAAGATCTGGAACCCGCCACTGTCCGTAAGAATAGGCCGCCGCCATCCCATGAAACTATGGAGCCCGCCGCATTCCTCCACCACCTCTATTCCCGGCCGGACAAACAGGTGGTAGGTATTTCCGAGGATGATTCCGGCGCCCAATTCCTCGAGCTCATCAGGAGCCATGGCCTTCACAGTACCACGGCTTCCAACCGGCATGAATACAGGCGTATCAACGAAGCCGTGCGCCGTCTTCAACCTGCCCAAACGGGCACCGGTCGTCTTATCCCTTGCTGTAATCTCAAATGTTCCGGCAATGGTCATATCACACCTGGTTGTTCGGTCAGTTTCGCGGGCGGAAAGAAGGCAGCTGCCAAGGTCAAAGTCCCCCGGCCTGAAGCGCGGCGTCAGCCAGCACAATTGCCGCCATAGCCTCGACGACTGGAACTGCGCGGAGAACAACACACGGATCGTGACGCCCGGCAGCCTCCAGTTTCACCGGCCTGCCTTTGAAATCGACCGTCTTCTGGGCCCTGGCAATGGTGGCTGTAGGCTTGAATGCAACACGCATCACCAGTGGCTCGCCGTTGGTAATGCCCCCCTGCACACCGCCACTGCGGTTGGTGACCGTTCCTATCCGGCCGCCCTTCTTCACAAACATGTCGTTATTCCTGGAGCCAAGCATTCTGGCTCCCCCGAAGCCTGACCCCATCTCAAAGCCCTTCACCGCCGGGATGGAAAGCATGGCCGAGCCGAGCATGGCACCCATCTTGTCAAACACCGGCTCACCCCACCCCGCCGGCACACCGCTGCAAACACAAGTCACCACGCCCCCCACGGAGTCTCCGGCCTTCTTGACCCTCAGAATCTCATCGGCCATCTTTCTGTCCGCCGCCCTGTCGGGACAACGCGCGTCACCGGCGTCCACATCCTCACGCGATGGCGGATTCGAAGTCATATCCCTGGCATCAATTTCACCTACGCTCGACACCCACGCAACGATTCTGACTTTAATCCGGACCGCAAGGAACTTTTCGGCAACGGCCCCCGCGGCCACCCGTGCCGCGGTTTCACGCGCGCTTGCGCGCCCGCCACCACTGGATGCGATAACGCCGTATTTCAACATGTAGGTCAGGTCGGCGTGCGACGGCCTTGGGACCCCCGTTAGTCGCTTGTAGTCGGCCGGCCGCTGGTCCGCATTGCGTATTAGAAGTCCGATCGGAGACCCCAGCGTTCTCCTGCCATCAACACCCGACAGGATCTCTACCCTGTCAGCCTCGTTCCTGGAGGTGGTCAAGAGCGACTGGCCGGGGCGTCGCCGATCCAACTGTCGCTGGATGTCCGCCTCGCAGAGAGGCACGCCGGAGGGGCAGCCGTCCACGACCGCACCGATCGCGGCCCCGTGCGACTCACCAAATGTGGTTACGATAAAGAGTTTTCCAATAGAACTGGACATGATCGCGCCTCCGGGAGAACCCAGTGCTTCCGCCTTCCAACAACGTCCCGCAAGCCTACATCAGGCTTTCGCCCAATTCACTCCAAAACTGCAACTGTTGGCGATATTTCACTCTGCAGCAGCTCGCCGGGCCTTCTTCGCCATCAGGATTGCCAGAAGCAGCGCACCATACATCAGCGTAGCGCAGGCGATGACAACAGAAGTCCCCACAATAAAGCCGCCCTTCTTGATCGAGTTTAGAAACGGGTACAGCACAAATATGTTCATCCACCAGTCTGCCAGACGGCTTGCCGGGAGGCCCATCCTGCCCAGCAGACCCGGAACGACCGCAAAGCCACCCAACCCGAATGCGGTTGCAGCCCAGCGCGCAAAGAAGGCAGACATCTTCGAATGTGCCCTGAAGCGCCGCACCAACGCCGGCAGGAACAGCACGGTCCCAGCCGCGAAACCTACCGCAAAATGGAATATTGACTCCGCCATTTACCCCTGCTCAGTCCTGCGCAATTCCAGCCATGCCGCAACAAGCAGTGAGAGGATCATAGCCACCAGAAGCACCGCGTACACAGGTGACTCCATCTCCATCTTGTCGATTGAATGATGCCAGAAACACAGGTTGCATCGCGGATCACGGTCAAGTTTCCGGTAGAGCTCCATCCAGCCCAGCACACGTGGAAGATCCGGCGCTGCAGCCCAAAAGGCGCAGGCGCCCATCAGGACTGGCGCAAGCAGCAGTTGAATGGGACTGGTCCTCATGCCCCTTGCAAGGTAGATCACAACCCAGGGGACAAACGGTATCAGGGCACCAAGAACTATGTGGTTCACAATTCTACTCCAATCCCGGAACCCTGACCCATGAGCGCAGGGCCTTGCCACGCCTGTAAGCTTCCTCCGCCCCTGTCCTGTCATTCATGCGCAGCCTGACAACTGCAAGTTCACGCCACAGGAAATAGCTGTTCGGATTGTACTCTGCCGCACGGGACATGCAGCGTTCACCGAATCTGGTTTCATCAGGTGTCCCGAGAGACACGGCCGCGGCTCCGAGCGAATACCAGGCGCGCCACGACGTTGGACTCCATTCGAGAGCATTGATCAGTTGCTGCGGCTGAGCCCTGCCGAGGTATTCATCCGAGTCGAAATCGTGTGGTGCCTTGCCGTAAAGGCTTACTGTGCCGACAAGAAGCAACCCTACCACCGGGATAGTGAACCTTGCGATGAATCCATCAGCGAAAAACCGCCCCTGCCCCTCATCCTCCGCCACATGCCGGTCCACAGACGACCCCACGACAAGTCCGACCAGTGAACAGAAAACCACAAAATAGAGAGGCACGCGGATTGCAAAATCCACAGCACCATGGACCATCACGACGGCAACCGCTCCTCCGACGGCGAGCCCGACAGCCGGGCTAATGGCACCGGCGGCGTTGTTCATCCACCACTTCCTGGCGGCCATCCAGCACAACGAAACGACCAGGAGTAAACCGCACAACCCAAGTTCGACCGGCACCTGGACGTATTCGTTCTCGGCAAAATCTGCCTCTCGCCTGGTCGTTGCCAGGCGATACTGCGGCAGGATCATCCTGAGTCCGTTGGCGCCTGTGCCCAGGAAAGGGTAGTCCGGAAGTATCCGCACGCTGTCCCGCCAGGTGGCGATGCGGAAGTTCAAGCTGGATTCCGCTGAAGAATCCAGTGTCGATTCAATACGGTCTCCAAATTCGAGACGGGCTGGCAGAACCACCGCCGCCAGGACAACCAGGATAACCGCGAGCAGGCAGATTCCCGCCTTGAACCTCCGGCGGAACATCATGACAGCGACCAGCACAAAGCCTGCCAGAACGTACGCCACCCAGGCCCCGCGCGACATCGACATGAACACCGCCATACTCATCGCAAGGAAGCACAAAGTCCACAGAGACGCCTCCAGATATCTCCGCCTGGACAATCCATCCACAAAAAGACCCACTGAAACCGCGCAGAGCATGGCTACGAAACCCGCAAAATGGTTGCGGTTTATGAAGCAGCCGATCGGTTTGCCATGCGCGACTTCAAACAGCCACCAGAGACTCTTGCCTTG
>JBAXKQ010000187.1:0-5104 GCA_037135275.1 bacterium | reverse complement strand
AGTCATCGGAAACCTTGAGCAGGGTCTTGAGGTTGGCGATTGCCTCATCGTGAACGGCTGCGTATGCCTTCCCGCGGTGACTGTGCTCAAGAAGGGACATCCCCGTCCCTTTGTAGTCACAGAGCTCTGCTTGCGCCTCCTGAATGACTTCAAGAGGAAGAACTGCGGGGCCGGCACCAAAATTGTGTACGCGTCTCATGTGCACTCCTTCTGCTGTTGGTAAACTCCTGCGAAAGCGTGTCATAATAGCAGGACACTGTTCGGCATGCAAGCATGCGAATGCTTTTATGTTGATTGTTTGGGCGGCACTGCCCGATAGTTATGCCCGGCAGAGAGGAGATGAGTGTGGATGAGATTGTGTGTTCTCGGTAGCGGCAGTTCAGGCAATTGTACATATGTTTCCTCTGGGGGGACAGCCCTTCTGGTTGATGCAGGCCTGAGCGGCAGGGAGACGTTCAAGAGGATTGCCGATTGCGGCCTGGATGCTTCGCTCGTAAAGTCGATTCTGCTCACGCATGAACATAGCGATCACGTCGGAGCACTGTCTGTACTCCACAAGCGTCTGAAGGCCGATGTGTTTGCAAACTCCGGAACCATCCAGGGCGTCCAGAAGGGCGCGGGCCAACTCAGTGTCCCGTGGAAGGTGTTTACGACGGGGTTTTCATTCCAGGTCGGGGAGATTGCTGTCGAGCCCTTTACGGTTTGCCACGACGGACTTGATCCGGTAGGCTTCGTATTCTCACATCAGGGGGCCAGAGTCGGCGTGGTAACGGATATTGGTGTAGTCACATCTGTTGTGCGCGAGAAGCTGCGCAACTGCAACGCCATAGTTCTCGAATCCAATCACGATGAAGCAATGCTGCGTGCAGCTCAGCGGCCATGGGCCCTCAAGCAGCGCATAGCAGGCAGGCAGGGGCATCTGGCAAACCGGCACGCTGCGGACCTTGTCGTGGAATGCGCGGGGCCGAGTCTCAAGCACGTCTTCCTTGCGCACCTGAGTTCGGACTGTAACAGGCCTGATCTTGCCGTCAGGACAATGGTTGACGCGCTGCGCAAACGCTCACTTGAGGGCGTTGCTGTTTCCCTTACTTTTCCGGACAAGCCCGGAGACGTGTGGTCGATGTGATGGCCGGCTGACGGCCAATAGTTTTGTCGCTGTGTGTTTGTTGCTGGTATAGCAAGTGACTGGTCGGGGGTGCTTCACATGCTCGAAGTGGATCTTCATGCTCATAGCCTTTTCAGCGGGTGCGGTTTGCACACTGTGCTCGAAATGCTGGGGGCCGCCAGGGAACGCGGTATGAAGGCTCTGGCGATCACAGACCATGGGCCCGCGCTGGGTGGCAGGATAAGCAGCGTCTTCTTTGACAGGCTTCAGCAGCCCATGCCGGGAATACGGCTACTGAAGGGCATGGAATGCAATGTTCTGCTCGGCCCTGGAGAAATTGACTGCCCTATGCAGTTCCTCCCACGGATGGATATCCTCCTGCTGGGACTGCACCTCGGTGAACACAGCAACCAGCCTCGGAAGTTCTGCACAGACCTGCTGGTGCATGCGATTCAGGCCAACCCGTTTGTGGACATAATCACGCACCCCAACAGCACCATGTTTCCGGTCGAATACGAACGTCTTGCGGCTGTCGCTGTGGAGCATGGAGTTGCACTTGAGCTGAATAATTCAAAGGATGAACTCTCCCAGGTCCCCAGGGAGGAGACTTGCGCGCTGGTCGCAGCCTGCCTGAAGACCGGATGCCGCATGGCCGTAAATTCCGATGCGCACACACTGCAGGAAATTGGAAACGACAACGCCGTGAGGTCGTATCTCGAGAGTGTCCGTTTCCCTCAGGAACTGATAGTCAATGCAACTGCCGAGGCGGCATTCGAATTCATTGAGCAGCGACGTGAGCTGAAGAAGTCAATCAGGCACCAGGGCCAGCTGCCGAGGCAATAATCGCCAGCATTACGAAGAGAGTCGTGACGCAGGTCCAGAAGGTCAGCGAGACATAGCCGATTATCAGTCCGGCAAGGCACATGCCGTCACCCGCCATTGTGCCATCGGATTGTTTGATCTTTGACCACCCGATGTGGCCACACACAATTGCCACAATCGCAAGCGGGATTCCGAGACAGCACAGCGGTATGCTCAGCAATGCACTAACGAGGCTTATGATCGCAACCTCGGGAGCAGATTGCTCAATGGAGCCCGACGCGGCCTCCGGATGTCGGACCGGTATTGGAGCCGCAACGCTGTTGCCGCATCCGGGACACAACACGCTGCCTGTCGCATCAGGCTCGGCCTCGACTGGTTTTGAACACGCCGGGCAGTTGAAGGTCATGAAAGTTCACCTCTTCGGTTCACTGAGTCACGGCAATCTATTGCAAACATCTCTTCACGGCAATTCAAAAGGATCCCCGATGAAGCGGAACAAGTGGCTCGCAATTGACAATACTCTCAGTGCTCCTGTACTATCCGGTCCCTCAAGTGCGATTGCCCTTGGTTGAAAGGGTGAAGCTCTTGTATTTGCTGAGGAAACAAATGGCGCCAACATTGAAAATACTGCCGTCTCTCCTTGCCGCCGATTTCGGCCGGCTTGAGGCCGAGGCCGTTCGTGCTGAGGCGGCTGGGGCTGATGCCCTGCACCTCGACGTCATGGATGGACACTTTGTGCCGAACCTGACCATGGGCCCCGATATTGTCAAAATGGCCCGCAAGAGTGTTCGCATTCCCCTGAACGTACACCTCATGATCGATAATCCGGACAAGCTTGTGCAGGTGTTTCTTGATGCTGGGGCATCGACTATCCTCATTCACATCGAGGTTGATTGCGACGTGCGTGCGGTCCTGACGATGATCAGGCAGGCGGGTGTTCGCCCGGGGATTACCGTGAAACCTGAGACTCCGATTGAGGCGATCTACCCGGTCCTCGACATTGTCGACGAAGTCCTGTGCATGACGGTGCCACCGGGTTTCGGCGGCCAGAAGTTCAGGCCGGATGTTCTCCCGAAGATCAAGACTCTTCGTGCGCGCCTCGATGCGGCCGGAGACAGCAAGGATATCATGGTTGACGGCGGTGTGACGAGAGAGACGATAGCCGCGTGCGCAGCGCACGGGGCAAACAGCTTCGTAGCAGGCGTGGCACTCTTCAGAGCGCAGGACATGGCCGCCGAAGTCAGCCTCATGAGGCTGAGGGCGGCAACTGCCACGCCATGAAATCATTATCACTCATCCGCAACTTCTGCATCGTCGCCCATGTCGACCACGGCAAGTCAACTTTGGCCGACCGGATTCTGCAGATCACGAAGAGTATCGCTGACAGGAACTTCAGGGATCAGGTTCTGGACAGCATGGACCTCGAGCGGGAGCGCGGCATAACCATCAAGTCACACCCGGTCACAATGCAGTACAAGGCTGCTGACGGGCAACTCTACGACTTCAATCTAATTGATACGCCAGGGCACGTGGACTTCAACTACGAGGTTTCACGGAGTATGGCAGCGTGTGAAGGGGCAGTCCTGGTAGTCGACGTCGCCCAGGGTGTCGAGGCTCAGACCGTGGCCAACACATATCTGGCCGTGGAGAATGATCTCGAAGTGGTTCCCGTCCTCAACAAGATTGATCTCCCAAATGCCGATATTGAGGGCACAGTCCGCCAGATTCACGATGTCCTTGGAATCGACATGCCGGAACGTCTGTGCATCAGCGCCAAGACCGGCAACGGTATCGCAGAGCTGATGGAGGCCATCGTGAGGCGGGTTCCGCCGCCGGTCGGCCGGCAGGATGGTCAGCTGCGCGCTCTGGTGTTTGATTCGGTCTACGACTCATTCCGTGGAGTCATCGCGTACGTCAGGGTTATGGAAGGGACTCTGCGCGCCGGGGACAAGATTCTGCTCATGGCCACCAACGGCACATCCACGATCAAAGAGGTTGGCGTGTTCAAGCCTGCGCCACTGGCCGTCAAGAGCCTTGGGGCAGGGGAGGTAGGCTACTTCGTCTCGACAATAAGGGAACCGTCCGAGCTCAAGATCGGCGACACCGTGACCACGGCAGATTCCCCGGCGCAAAAACCGCTCCCTGGTTTCAGGAGCGTGCGCCCGATGGTCTTCAGCGGCGTATACCCGATAACTGCCGACGATCACGAGCGGCTCAAGCACGGCATTGAGAAACTGAGCCTCAATGATAGCGCTTTCACGCATATGTCCGAATCATCTGTGGTGCTGGGGTTCGGTTTCCGTTGCGGATTTCTCGGACTGCTGCACATGGAAATTGTGCAGGAAAGGTTACGGCGCGAATTCGATCTCAATATCATCAACACGTACCCGTCGGTTGTGTACAGGGTCTTCCTGCGCGATGGTTCGATGCTGGAGATCGACAACCCGATCAATCTACCTGATTCCACCAGGGTGGATCATATTGAAGAACCGATGATCAAGGCTTCGATTATCTGCCACAACGAGAACATCGGGGACGTGATGAAGCTGGTTCGCGACCGGCGCGGCATCCTGGACAGGACTGACTCGATTGACCAGTTGCGGGTGATGCTTATCTGCACGGTTCCACTTAACGAGATACTTGTGGATTTTCACGACCTGCTGAAGAGTGTCAGCCACGGTTACGCTTCAATGGACTATGATCATGCAGGGTATGTTCCGAGCGACATGGTTCGAATGGATATTCTGCTCAATAGCGAACCTGTCGACGCATTCTCATGCATGGTTCACGAGTCCAAGGCGCAGGCAAGGGGCCGTGAAATCTGCAGACTCCTGAAAGATGCAATACCGCCTCACATGTTCCCAATACCTGTCCAGGCAGCACTGGGCAAGACGGTCATTGCCCGTGAGACGATCCGGGCGCTCAGGAAGGATGTAACGGCAAAGTGCTATGGCGGCGACATCTCTCGAAAGCGTAAACTTCTTGATCGCCAGAAGGAAGGCAAGAGGCGCATGAAGCTGGTCGGGCAGGTGAACGTGCCCCAGAAGGCATTCATATCCGTTCTCAAGGCTGGGATGTAGGTTAGAACGAGTGTGCGCCACCGCTGCAAACACGGCAAGGCGCGCTGGTCAGGGAAAGATGACTACGCACAGCCACAAGAAGTTTGACGAGACCGAT
>JBAXKQ010000186.1:0-5116 GCA_037135275.1 bacterium | reverse complement strand
GATTGGCTGCCAAGGTGTTGCAGGAACGCGACAGGAGGTATGTCCCTGTGGAATCGTTCTTGGCATGGTTTGGCAATTGTTCGATGATCTCTCTTTTATTCTCATGAGGACGTCTGGGCCGGGCCCAGACCACGATTGATGCCGAGAGGGGATCAACGGCTCCGTGCTTCGACACAATCGTCGATCCATGAGCGTTCTTTGGATGAAATCGCAAGAAAGGCAATCCCCGCGTAATAGGTCCCCGGGTCCGGACTCTTTTTGACCCAGCAGACACGGCTCAAGGAGACAATCGGACTGTCCCCTTCGTGAAGCGAAAACTGTAGATAGATTAGGATTCCGCTGGGCGGTCTATCTTCGAATTCCAGCATCATCCCGCCCGCGCTGATGTTCCACGAAAAGACGTCTCCTCTGTCGGAGAAACCCGGCGCAGTTTCCGCCCGACCACCCAGCCGGTAATGGACTTTGATCCTAATCGGGACTCTTTTGTGGGCTCGCTTATCGTCATAATTCGCCTCCGCGCTCCGCCAGATCCGGATCTCTTCCGGCGTTCGCGCACCTGCCGCGTCGTCGTCGGCGCGCTCTAATAGCATGGTTTGTCCGCCGACAATGGCCGGTTTCTTCGAAAGAGCCAGTTGCATCAGCTCGGGAAACAGAAGTTTTGAAAACACGACTCCAAGCAGTTTGTTCTTATTCACGACAGGGATAGCGGTGAGCTTGTATATCGCCATCTGGGCGCCCACCCACTCCACCGGCATCCAGGGATAGACACCGACGATGTCCTTGCTCATATGATGGCTAATTGGCGTGGACAGCAATGTCTGGATCTTCGCAAGCAACTGATCCATGGTGGGCAGGCTGGTATCTTTTGGGGTTACTTCCAGATAAAATGCGCGCAGTAGATCGTCCTGCGTGAGTGAACCCACGAGCTCGTTGTTTTCGTTCACCACGGGAAAATATTCCTGCGCGTGCCGCTGCGCAAAAACATAAGCCTCATTGAGCGTCATATTGCAGTTGAGGCTGATGAGGTCGGTCGTCATGATTTCTTTGGCAGTCATCGGAAACCCTCGCCATCAAGTGCTGGTACCGGGCGGCGTCCGTTTGTCGTCAAAACACAAGAGCAGCGCCGGACAATAACGAAACGCACGAGCCCTTCAAACAAACATAAACGGAAAGAGTGAGAGGCCTGAACTTATTCTTCTCTCATCTCTCACTGGCTATACAATTTACAAGTTCCTCTCTAAGAAATCAATCTTAACACTTTTCGGATTCGAACTCCCGGAAGTCAACAAGTCAAAAGGGACACCTGATATCGTCTAATAGATTGGCTGCCAAGGTGTTGCAGGTGTGCGACAGAGGAACGCGACAGTGGGTGTCCCTGTGGGACGGGCTATTTGCGACGCCTTTCTGGAGCCCGCAATGGCCTCGGTTACCCGGCGCCGCCATCCTGCTTTCCGGGGTGTCCGGCCACGTCGGAATGAGTGTCCGGATTGAATCGGAACAGGTGTCAGGATTCAATCGGAATACGCAGATAGATGTTGGTTTGGGGTGTGGTTGGGCGTTCGATGGTGAATGCCGGCTGTTACTCAGCCTGGCCAAGCCGCGTGGCTGCTTCTTCCCACCGGGCGTTGGCCCTTGCGAGTTCGGCGACCGTGTGAGTGAGATCATGGTTGAGTGAAATTGCGCGGCCGGCGTCCTTGTATGTCTCGGGGTTTTCCAATGCCGCAGTCTGTGCGACCTGCTGCGCCTCCAGTCGCGCGATCTCCTTCTCGAGGGTGCTCACAGCCTTCTGTAGGGTGCGGCGCTCCTGAAACTTCGCGTTCCGGGCCTCGGCCTCGTTCCGCTTCTGCTCCTTGGCGAGAACCGACGGCCTGTTCGGGGCCTGCGCGGCTCTGGTTGCAGCGGGCTTTGCGTCCGAGGATAGTGCGGCGCGCGCCGACGTGGCGCCCGACTTCTCCAGGTAGTACTGGTAGTCGCCGTGGTACAGGTGCAGTTTGCCGGAGCTTACGTGCAGTACCAGTCGGGCGAGCTTGCGGATGAAGTAGACGTCGTGGCTGATGAAGACGAGGGTTCCCTCATAGTTCTCAAGCGCGCTGATAAGGGCCTCGATGCTGGCCATGTCCAGGTGCGTCGTCGGCTCGTCCATCAGCAGCACATTGGGCGGGTCGAGCAGCAGCTTGACCAGCGCAAGGCGGCTCTTTTCGCCGCCGCTCAGCACTGACACACGCTTGAATACGTCGTCGCCTGTGAACAGGAACGAGCCCAGGACGGTGCGGATAAACTCCTCCGGCGGAGGTCTGGCCATGCTCATGGCCTCCTCAAGGATCGTGCGCTGCTGGTCGAGCATGTCCACGCGGTACTGCGCGTAGTAGCCGACCTTTACGTGCAGGCCGAGTTCGCGGACTCCGGCCTGGATCGGCAGGACGCCTGCCAGGATCTTATTGAGCGTAGACTTGCCCGCGCCGTTGGGGCCGACGAGCACCATCCGCTGCCCGCGCTCCACTTCCATGTTCAAGTCGTTGTAGACCACAGTGTCGCCGTAGGCCTGGCGCACGTTTGTGAGCCGGACTACCACCCGTCCGCTACGGGCTGGCTGGGGAAAGCGGATCTTGATGCCCTTTGCCACACGCTCCGGCTCCTCGATTACGTCCATGCGCTCGATCTGCTTGAGTTTTGCCTGAGCCTGAGCGGCCTTGGTGGCCTTGGCTTTGAACCGGTCGGCAAATGTCTGCAGCTTCTGGATCACCTTCTGCTGGTTCTTGTAGGCGGACAGAAGCTGCTCTTCCTGCGCGTCGCGTTGCACGACGTAGGCGTCGTAGTTGCCGCGGTAGCACCGGAGCTTGCGCTGGCGGATTTCGTAGATGGTCCCGATCAGGGCGTTCAGGAAGTCCCGATCGTGCGAGATCAGCAAAATCGCGCCCTTGTAGTCCCGCAGATATTCCTGGAACCAGCACAGCGCCTCGAGGTCGAGATGGTTGGTTGGCTCGTCGAGCATCAGCAGGTCCGGTTGCTGGACGAGCAGGCGGGCCAGGTGGGCGCGCATTACCCAGCCGCCGCTCATGGTCTTGAGCGGCCGGTCGAAGTCAGCGTCGCGGAACGCCAGCCCGTGCAGGATGGTTTTGGCCATGGCCTCGAACTTGTAGCCGCCTATCGCGTCGAACTCGGCCTGGACCTCGTAGAAGTCGTGGGACTCGGTGTCGTGACCGGCGTTGAATGCCTTGATCCGGCGCTGGAGCTCGGCGACCCTTGGAGTGGTGGCTGTTGCCAGCTCGAGAACAGTCTCTTCGGCGACAGGCGCGGTTTCCTGGGGCAGGTGACCGATCGTGGCGCCGCGCTCCATCATCAGGTTGCCGGTATTGGGCGAGTCAGTCCCGAGGAGCAGGGAGAAGAGGGTGGACTTGCCGGCGCCGTTGGGGCCGACCAGGGCTGCGCGGTCGCCGCGATTGATCTGCATCGACACTTCCTCAAAGAGGATACGGTCGCCGAATAACTTGGACATATTTGATATGGTTAGCATAGAGCCGCGAACAATAGCAGGGAGTCGGTCGGGAGGGAAGAGCGGTTGTGAGGTTGTTGTGAGGCTGTTGCGGGTGACCCATTACAGATGGATTGCCCGGGCCGGCCGTGGCACGCAGGACGCGGAACGCACGCGAGGCTTTATCGGCCAGAGCCAGTGGCTGCGAAGTTGCAGGTGCGGACAAGAAGCTGTGGGCGGCGGGATCTACTCCAGCACTTCGATCTGCTGCGGCGATTCCAGAATGATCTGCGGGCGACCCTTGAACTCCTTTACGATTCCGGATACCCGCACCCGTCTACCGCGGTAGAAATTCTCGGGGACTGACGGGAATCTTTCGAACACGGACGAGTGGATAACGGCGAAGAAACCCTTGTTGTAGTCGGGATTGAAGTTCAGGAAGCAGACAGCCTCAGACTTGTATGTCTCGACCACTGCACCCTCAATCGTGACCTTCTTGCCGTAGTAGTTTGCCGCATCCGTCCACGGAATGGCATCGCCGTGAATGGCCGGTTTGACCGGTTTGACCGGTTCCTCGACTGGGGCTGGAGCTGGTAGAGCCGCCGGGGCAGGTGCGGGCGATGCGGCCCTGGGCTGTGTGGTTGTGGCAACGCGTCCAGGTCGTGCCGGGTATTGCCGGGCGAGTTCATCCAGAACGTTATCCAGCTTTGCGCGTCCGTCCTTGTTCAATGAATCATATTTCGACACGAGATTTGCGATGCGGCCATCGCGAAGGGCCAGGTCCCACAGGCCCAGCTGCCTGGCGCGGGCTTCGCGTTCAATCTCCATGAACCGTGCCTCGTTGCTGAAAGGGTGGGCGAGGCATGCGTATGCATAGCCGCTGCGGATCATCTCCTCGTTCAGCATCCGGCCGTTGACGAATACGTATGCGAGCAGGCGGCCGCGGTCATCGTAGAATCCGGCGCCCTCGTACTTGAGGGTACATTCGCGGCCCAGGGCGATGTTTTTGAGGTATTCGGCAGCTTCCAGCCCGAAGCGTTGGACCGGGAGCTCGAGGTGCCCGACTTCCGGGGCGGAGGAGCCGAGCAGGCGGACCCGGTGGCCGGAGCCCAGAACCAGTGTGTTGCCGTCCTCGACTTGAAGGATGCGGCGAACTCCGCTTTGGAGTTCGGCCGGCGGCGCGGCTGACTGGTTCAGCGTCCTCACACCAGCCCGGTCAACAGTTTCGCATCCCGGTGCCGAAGCCAGGATGATCAGCAAGCAGAGCAGCCATTGCGGGCGACCCGGCGCCGTGGCGCCATTCCGGCAGCATGAAGCCAGTTGTGGCATACAATACAGTCTCCAGGTTGGTTCCAGGGATTTTCCCGGGATGCCGGCCGGCATAAGCCATGCCGACGCACCCGCATTTGTCCGCAGCCCGCAGGTGCGGGCATTGGTCCGAAAGCGGTGGCAGCAGAATTTCCGGTCTTCATCGGAAGCGGCCATCAATGCTGGAACCGATTTCAATATATGCTGCACGGTGGTGATTTCAAAATCAAGAAGTATTGTGTGTTTCCGGTTCCTCGAAGGTTTTTTCATTTTCTCTACAATATTCCGCCACCCTTCTGCGTTATTAACAGTAGGGGGTCGTATAGAAGCAGGCTT
>JBAXKQ010000185.1:0-5148 GCA_037135275.1 bacterium | reverse complement strand
ACGATGCCCCTCATTCGCGCGTTGATTATCGTCGGGGCCACTTTAGCAGGCTCACCGCTTCTCGCACAGGCGATCAAGACGCAAACAACGCCACTGTCGCCAACCAACACCAGCCCAATGGAATCCTCCGTCAATATGCAGACCGATAACCAGGATACAGAGCCCCAGGACTCGCCTGAGATGAGACTGACGATAGGGTCCGCGATTGAGTATCAGGCCGATAGCGAGAATACAGAGTACAACCTGCCTTTCTTCCTGGAGTACGGGCTGACGGAAAACCTTACAGTACTCATCGAGCCCAGTTACAAGTTCTTCCACTCCAAGACCAACGGTTCCGCAAATGGACTTGGCGATTTGGCGACCTCCCTGACATACGAATTCATGGGAGAGACTAAACATCTTCCTGCCCTTGCCTTGCAGGGCGGAGTCAAGTGGCCAACAGCGGACAATGATCTCGGCACGGGTGAAACCGATTACACATTGGGTGCTATCGCAAGGAAGACATTCGGGCACGTGGATCTGGACGTTAGGGCGATCTACACTTTCGTCGGCAATCCACCCGGTGCCGACTTGACGGATACGCTACAGGGCTCGCTGGCGCTGGAATGGCACGTCTCTCCGTACATTGATGTGATGGGAGAGATCCTCACAAGCAGTGGACCCGTCAATGGATTCGGAGGACAATCCGGATCCGTCGGCGGGTTCGGCGGCAGCCATGAATCGGCCGACAGCTCAGAAGCTGGCGGACAGGAAACAGAGGGAACCATAGGCCTCGCCGAACACATCAGTAAGAAGCTCAAACTGGTTCAGGAAGTGACCGTCCATTCTGATGGGACTTGGCAGGGGATGTTCGGCTGGGAATGGGATTTTGGCGCCGCCTCCACGTCGTTGCATCGTTGGTCGAGCGACCCAATTGACTGACGGTTTATCCGCAGACGACCACGTAAAGAACGGAAAAGGAAGAAGGGCTTTCGGGTGAAACGTGGATTGATCCCCGTCATCGGCGCAGTTCTCTTACTGATCCTCGCTCCCGGCTTCGTCCCAGTCCCTCAAGCGGTGGCGGACGAACCCATCCAAGGCGCCGGTGACGTCCTGCAATGGTTGATTCCGGCCACCGGTTTCGGTGCCACCTACGCATACGATGATTCCGAGGGACGTTGGCAATTCGTCCCGTCTATGCTCACCGCTCTTGCGGTCACCTACGGGTTGAAGTATGCCGTGGATGAGCAACGGCCGAATGGCGGAAGCCATTCCTTTCCTTCGGGGCATACGTCGTCAGCATTCCAGGGCGCCACGTTCCTTCAGCAGCGCTACGGCTGGAAGTGGGGTATTCCTGCCTATGCCGCCGCCGTGTACACGGGATGGAGCCGAGTAGAACTTCACGCTCACTACCCGCACGATGTTTACGCTGGCGCGGCAATCGGCATCCTGTCCTCCTGCATCTTCACAACGCGATACCACAAAGATGTTCAAGTGGCGGCCTTCGCCGAGGACGGTGCCGTTGGCATTCAAATTGGAGTTGCATGGTAGAAGAGAAGCGTCGCATGACCACAACAGAAATGGAATCCGATGTCGCCATTTCAGGTTCACTTCAGCTCTATTCGACTATGATTTGCCCAATGATCGAGCCAAGGACTGAAGGACGATTGACGGTCGGGGTTGGAAACAACGCAAAAGTCGAAAGGAAGAAAAGTATGCAAATGTGGCGTGTTGTATTGGTGGTCTCGGTGGTTTCCTGCTTGGCGGGCTGTGCGTCCATCAAATCCGTGTTCAAGGACGATGAAGACAAGATTCCTCTTTCATCAGTCCCGACTGCGGTGACCGCCACGGCCGTCGCCACGGTCAAAGGCTTCGCGACGACCAAGGCCTCCATGGAGAAACATGAAGGGCGGACGATCTACGAGTTAAAGGGCAAGGCTGACGCCGGGGAATACGAACTCAAGATTACGGCGGACGGGAAACTCATCCGCCTCGAACTGGAAGAAGAAGACAAAGACTGAGAAGGCGATCCGCCAAGTGGACGTTGGTGACCGGACAATGCGGCGCGGGACCGCTCTCGAAACGAGTACAAGCGTCCCATACACTGATTGGGCTCATGAGCTAGAAGAGGAACGTTGCATGCTTATCAACGTGGAGAATCTGAAACTGAGCTTGAATGGCGTCTCGATCCTCCAGGACGTCCAGTTGCATGTGGCGCCGAATCAGATCTACGGGCTCATCGGTCCCAATGGCGCGGGGAAGAGCACGACCATCGCCGTTGTGCTCGGCCTCTATGCCGCCGATAGCGGCAAGTTGGAACTGTTTGGCAAGGCCACAGAGAAGACGTCTGCCGATGTGAGGCGACGGATAGGCGTCATGCCGGAACACGCCGGTTTCTACGACTGGATGAGCGCTTGTGACTATCTCGCCTGGCACGCCAACTTGTACGGGGGGCCTCGACGAGCCATCCCCGAATTGCTGGCTCAGGTTGGCTTGGAGCAAGCGGGCAGATGCCCCATCGGCCGATTTTCGCAGGGCATGCGCCAGCGTCTCGCCTTGGCCCGCGCCTTGGCGCACGGCCCCGAATTGCTGATTCTGGATGAGCCCACCAACGGTTTGGACCCGCGCGGTCGTCGGGAGATACATGATCTCTTCCTGTCCCTAGCTCGGGAACAAGGGGTAGGCATCCTGCTCTGCACCCACCTGCTCGATGATGTCGATCGGTTGTGCAGTCGCATCGGCATCATTCATCACGGCTGCACAGTGTTGGAGGGTCCCCTGGCGGAGTTACTTGGGCGTCATGGCGCGGGCGGTGTGTATCGCCTGCGGCTGGACAACGTACCCGACGCGGGGGCCATGCCGAAAGAAATGGAGATGGAAGATCGGGGCAACGGCTGGTGGTGCGTGCGCTTGCCTACAGACACCAATCCTGCTGACCTGTGGCAAAGACTCCTGGAACACGGATGGCGCATCCGGGAGATTCGCGCCGAGGGTGGCGGTCTGGAAGACCTCTACATTCGGATGACCCATGCGGCGGTCGAGTCCCGCCAGGAAGGGACGGTATGAGTAATCCCATCGGTCTGATCGCAGCCAAGGAGAGGCGAGCACTTCTGGAGAACCAACGCGGCTTGGCTTGGCTCCTAGCCTTCAGCGCCACACTCTCCGCCTTTGCGTTATTGCTGGTCAGCAACACGGAACTGAGCCTCCTGGACAATGCACAGGTGGTCTACCTGATGGTCGGCACCGTTACCGCTGCCGGCGCGGTAATTGCCGTCATTCTGGGCAGCGATGCCTTTGCCGGCGAACGGGAGCGCGGCACCTTGGTGCCGCTACTGACGGCTCCGATCACACCGGCGCAACTTCTCACAGGCAAAGCTGCGGGGCTGCTCGCCGCTTGGGGCGTTATGTACGTTCTGGCGTTGCCTTATCTTTGGGCCGTGGGTGCGGGCGGTCAGAACTTACTCCAAGCCGTTGTCTATCTGGCCCTGTTTGGCACCCCCGTGGTACTTGGTTTCGGTTATATGGCCATGACCCTGTCGGCCTGGACCGGCGGTGTTATGACTTCCCTGGTGGGCAGCCTGATTGCTCTGCTGTTCTCCATCGGTCCCCTGTTTCTCGACCCGAGTCTGCGCGACAGCGCCGTCGGTCGCGCCTTAGACATGGTCAACCCTTTTGCGGGGGCGATCAATACCTATGACGCAGTGATCGTTGACAGCGAGACATTCTCCCCGCAGTTACCGCGCTTGGCGCTGGTCGTCATCTGGCTCGGTCTGATGCTCCTGGCGGCTCGTCATGCCGCGCGGAAGCCCTGTTTCCGTTGACCACCGGACGTAATGGAAGGAATGATATCATGAGAATGTTCTTGATCATTGCCACGGCCATGGTCGGATCCCTCGTACAGGCTGCGTCTCTAAGCGTCCGGCTTTCACCCGATGCGGAGAATCCGACCATGCCGACCATGGGCGACAATATGCGGTTCCACAGTGTCATTACTGCAACGGCCGAAGAACCTGTGGACGGCGTAGTAGCGTGGATCAGTCTGGTGGAGATTGACCCGGGCCGTGAGCAGCCGGTGGATCTGGAGGACTGGAGCGCCCACAAGGCGGTCTCCGCGGCGCGATTGGAACCGGGAGAAGAGCTAGAGACTACGTGGCCCATGCGTCTGATTCAAGACGGGGACTACAGGGTGGTTGTCAGTGTTACCGCTCGCAATCAGGACGCGGTTTTTGCGAGTTCAACGGTGCAGTTCCATGTCACCCGAAAACCGGTTGTGGAGTCCCGCCGCATCTTCCCGGTCGCCATCGGTTTGCCGGTGCTGCTGCTGGGAATGTTAGGGTATCGCCGATGGCATGTCGGCCACTTTATGCGACCCAGTGCTAAGGGTTTTCGCGGTCACCGTTAAGGATTCACCTCATTGAGGGAATCCTAGGGAGGCTCGACAATGCCAATGAGTATAAGAGAAGGATCGGACAGTTCATCAGTTTCACGACGCTGATGTGTGGACGATGAACAACGATGCGAGGAAAGGGGCAAGCATGCATCGATGGAGCTTCATTCTAATAGGAATTGGCGTGGTGCTGTCACTGCAAGCATGGGCGGCTGATGACAGCACGCTTCTGGGGGAGATCCTGACCACCGAACTGGACGATTACAGCGAGTTCTACTCGGCGACCAACATGCTTTACCTGGGCGGCGGTCTTGCGGCCGGCGCACTGCTGGCCAACACGTCAGCGGATAGGAGTATCCGGGATTGGTATCAAAACGATGTCCGTAGTGGAGGCACAGACAAGTTCGCCAAATCGGCGAAGTTGTTCGGAGAGGGTGCGATTGCGGGTCCCGTCTTTGTCGCCGCCTCGCTCACGGGTCTTATCGGAGATGACAATCCGGTGACGAGCGCTATCGGTGAATGGGGCAATCGATCGCTCCGAAGTGTACTCGTGGGCGGGCCGCCCATGTTGGCGTTTCAACTCGTTCTTGGGAGCGGCCGTCCCAGCGATGGTGTGGACTCGGACTGGGCTCCGTTCAAACAAGATAACGGCGTTTCAGGCCACGCCTTCATCGGCGCGATTCCCTTCCTGTCGGCAGCCGAGATGGTGGACAACCGTGCTGTAAAACCCCTGCTGTACGCTGGCTCGACCTTGGCGGGCCTTTCGCGCGTGAACGATGATC
>JBAXKQ010000184.1:0-5206 GCA_037135275.1 bacterium | reverse complement strand
CCAAGCCCGACGGCAGCGTGGACCAGAACGACTCGAACGTCATCAATATCGCCGATGTCTTCGAGCGCGGCTACGCCTCCTACAACGCCGCGAAGATAGCGAAGCAGCTCGCCTGGAAGGCCGATATTGTCATTTTGCAGTTCGGCGAGAACATTCCGCTGGCGACCTTCAACGCTGATGTCTTCAAGACCGGCTTGAAGAAGCTGGTGTCCGACCTCAAGGAAAGCAGCAATCCGCAAATGTTTGTGGTCGGTTACATTCTCGGAGCGAATGCGGCCATTGACGAGATCAAACGCGGCGTCTGCGCGGAAGATCCAACCCATCGCGTCTTTGTCGACATGAGCGGCGTGGGCAAAGATCCGGAGAACATGGGCGCTCTCGCTCATCCCAGCGACAAAGGCATGGCGCTGATTGCTGAAACATTGATGAACGCGATTCTAGCGCACTCGGCCACCGTCGCGGCGGCACCTCTTTCAGTGTCGCCGCCGGCCGCCGGAATCCGGAAAGATGTCGGCAAGTTCTTCGCTGTCGATCCATCGCAGATCAAAGTCGGGGGCGAGATTGGACGGCGAATCGATCTGGCGATCCAGAAGAATCTTCTCGCCATTGAAATCGAGAACCAATTTCTCAACCCGTTTCGCCAAAAGCAGAGTCGGGCGATGGACTACGTCGGGACGGGCAAACTGATCGACGCCACGGTGAGCTTTGCCTATTACAGCAAAGACCCCAAGGTGATCGAATTGAAGGATCGCCTGGTCAAAGAGCTGATCGCCACGCAGCTTGACGACGGCTATCTCGGCTCTTTTCCTGACGGGGCGCGAATTGTCCAGCTCTTCGATGAGCATGAGATGGCCTACAATATCCACGCATTGGTAAACAACTACCGCTATTTCCGAGACCAGCCGTCGCTCGATGCCGCCCGCAAGCTGGCTGACTATTACGTCAAGAACCACAAGAGCGCCGCGGCAACACGGGATCCGAAGCTGGTATGCAAAATCGACATCGAACGCGCGCTGATTGCGATGAGCGAAGCCAGCGGCGACGTTCGATACCGAGACTACATCGTTGAGCGGGAGGATCTGCGGCACTGGAATTCCCCGATCCATGTTGTGGGTACAGGCCAGTTAGCCAGCTCCCAAAACCATGCTTACACTTTCATGAACCTCTGCCTGGCGCAGTTGGATTTGTACCGCGGGCAACCGGATGATGAGCTCCTGGCTCAAAGCCATCTCGTCATCGACCATCTGACCAGACATGACGGCCTAGTGATCTCCGGAACGTGCAGTCTGAAAGAGCAGTTCAACGATAACCAGGAAACGCTGGGCGATGTGGGAGAAAGTTGCGCCACTGCCTATCTGATCCGCATGACGCACTACCTGTTACAATTGGAAGGCAAGACGCTCAACGGCGACATCATGGAGCGGGCGATCTACAACGCGTTATTCGCGGCACAATCGCCGGACGGACGCAGCCTGCGCTACTTCACCGCCATTGACGGTCCGCGCAAGTACTGGGACAAGGATTCCTACTGCTGTCCCGGCAACTGGCGGCGAAGCGTGGCGGAACTGCCGGAAATGATCTATTACCGCACCGCCGACGGCGGCGTGATGGTCAATCTCTACACAGCCTCGACGGCCGACGTGCCCGTTGGTAGTAATCTCACAGTGCGGCTGCGCCAGGAGACGGACTATCCGAACTCAGGCAAGGTGGTTATCACGGTTGATCCGTCGCGTTCGGCGGAGTTTCCGCTGAGACTGCGCATTCCACGCTGGTGCGAGTCGGCATCTGTTTCCGTCAATGGTAAACCGGTCGGCGGACCGGCGAAGCCCGGAGAGTGGTGCTCGTTCAAACGTTTGTGGAAGACCGGCGATGTGGTGACTTTGGAGATGCCGATGAAGACCCGGCTGGTTCGCGGACGCAAGTTGCAGGCGGGCAAGGTGGCTGTGATGCGCGGACCGCTGGTCTTCTGCTTCAACCCAGCACGGCAGGCCACCCGGTCGCCCGCGGCGGAACTTACGGTCGATTGGACCACGCTCGCCGGGCCCGTGCCGGACCCAAGCATCCGGCCCGACGGCTTGGCTCTGGAAGTTCGCGCCTGGGGCCCCGCCAGCGACCTGAAGAAGCCGGCCGACCAGAAACTCGTGCTCAGCGAATTCGTCGATCCTGCCGGAGAACAAACGTATTGGCCAGCCGCCGATCCGAAGGCGGGTGTTGCTGACGAACTGTGCGAGGTGGGCCCTGTCAACAAGGGAGAAGTGAAGATGAGTCGAGAAGACAAAGACCAGGCAACATTGCAGAGCACGCACGTCGAGGGGCGGGGAGGGCAGGCGGGCGTGAATCCAGGGGAAGCGCTGCCAGGATGGCTGAACGTCAAGGGCTTTGGGGCTAAAGGTGATCTACAGGCCATCACCGATGCGGAAACGGTCAAGGGCTCGCCCATTCTGAAGTCCGCCGCCGGACGGTTCAAGCCGACGGATGTCGGCAAACTATGTACCGTGGACAAGGCGATCTCGAACACGGTCTCGCTGTACACGGTCATCGTCTCCTGGCAATCTTCGAACCAAGTCACCTTGCGCGACGCGGCCGGCATCTCGGTTACCAATGCCGGTGCGATTTGGGGCACCGACGATACGCAAGCCATTCAGGCGGCCATCGATGAAATCGACGCGCGGGGGGGCGGCACCATTTACTTTCCGCCGGGGACCTACTACATCCACGGCGCGCCGGGCGGGGCGCATGGCGAGAACGCCCAGTTGCGGTTGCCCAGCGTCGGTTGCCCAACCGGTCGAATCGTTCCGATCACGTTTCTCGGGGCTTGCCGGCCGGTGATGGCCATGCTCCGGGGACTGGCCGACAATAACGGCGGCAGCATGTTGTTCTCGGATTGCGAGAGTGACGGCAACGCCTCCATGATCGGCGCGCGCGGACCGGTCAGCATGAACGCGGCCGCCGGCTGGCCGTTCCTGTCGAATGTCTTTCCGCACTTCGAGAACCTGGCGGTTTCGATCACCGACTTCCGCACGATCCATAACGGTGCGCCATTCGGTCCGTCCATCACCGCGTTGAACATGTTCGACGTAGAGGCCGCTTCGACGCGCAACGTGGTCATTCAATACCGGGCGCCGAACTATCACACCGCGGGGAACCCGTGGTGTGGAAAGAATCCTCCCACCAGCTATGCCAATGCGTCCGTGCAGCGGAACAAGTGGGGCGAACTCGAAATCAGTGTCGCGGGTATCAAGTTTCCGCAAGTCCTCAACAACATCAACAACACGGCGGAGGGTGACTTGATGGCGATCGGATTCCCCACAGGAGTGGTCGTTTCCGAGTTGTTCTGCGGGTTCCGCGTCCAGACCGCCGGGTGCTACACCGGATTGTTCATCGGTCCATCCTCCCATTCCCTCGTGATTCAAAACGTGGTCAGCCAATGGAATCACTTCGGCATCGCGATAACGGAAACGGGCATACTCCCGAAGATCATGATCTCCAGTTACTCGGTCGAGGTAAATGCCCCTGGGCAAGAGGTGTGGGAAGGAACGCCGGACTGGACCGGGAACGGCGACGACTACCACGATCCGAAGGATGCCGGGCGTGGCCTAATCTATTACTGTGCTTACAACAAGGGATTCGTCAACCTGCGTATCACCAACGGCGGCAAACCGAAAATCACCATCACGAGATTGGACGAAGAATAGATGACGGGCAGTGGCCGCATCGCGCGCAAACTCGCCCGCGGGTTCTGCGACATGTGCAGCAGGAGCGGGTTGGCCGAGTGGTTTGCGTGGCCCGGCCACGTCATGTTTTGGTGGGCAATAAGATGTGACATGAAAGGCGAGGCTATTCGAGGGGTCAGCCCTTAGAATAAAGAATAGCTTGCGCAAGCGAATCCAGGCTGGCAGTCTCTCTGCATGGCTCGACAACTCAGAGTTGAATATCCTGGTGCGATCTACCATGTGACGGTGCGGTCCAATAGTGGAGATGATTTGTTCGGGGATGATGGGGACCGCAGATGCCTGCTTTCCCGGATGGAAGAGGCGGTCGAGAGATATCAGGTGCGCGTCTATCTGTTCTGTTTCATGTTGAACCATTTCCACCTGGTTGTCGAAACACCAAAGGCCAATTTGGGCCGATTCATGCAGGGAATCCTGACGGGGTACGGGGTGTACTACAACATGCGGCATTCCCGGCACGGGCACGTCACCCAGGGCAGATATGGTGCGAAACTGGTTGAGGGTGATGAGTATCTGCTGAAGCTGGGCCGGTATGTTCATCTGAATCCGGTGAAAGTGAAGGGGTTGACAGAGAAACCGGTCGAGGAGCGGGTGGCATACCTGAGGGCCTATCCATGGAGCACGTATCCCAGCTACATAGGGGAGAGGCCGGCAAACAAGTTTGTGGACTATGAACCGATGCTATCGCTCATGGACGGACGGAAGAGTGGAAAGCCGGAAAGATACAGGAGCTTTGTGGAGGGCGGGATTGCGGAGGATGACGAGGAGTTCCTTGGCGATCTGGTCAGGTCGTCGCGGAGCATCGGCAGTTCGGACTATCGTGAATGGATTGATGAGTGCTACCGGGAGATGGTCGACAAACGGGCAATGAAAGAGGATGTGTCTTTTCGGCGGACGATACGGCAGGTGCCCGCGGATACAATTCTCGATGCCGTAGCCAGGGCTGCGGGAACACGGAAAGAGTCTCTCGCGGAACGGAGCAGGGATTCACGATGGCGGGCGGTAGCCAGCTGCATGCTTTGCAAGTATGGCGGAATGACGCAGAGAGAGGCCGCGAAGGTTCTGGGATTAAAGAGCGGGGTGGCGGTGAGTTGCCAACTGCGAAACCTGAGGAAGATACTGGCCGCCGGAGGCGCGATGAGGAAGGTGGTTGATCGTCTCGACAGCAAACTTGCTGCCCAACAACGCTAATCTCTATTCTAAGGGCTGACCCCTCGAACGCCCGGGAGATGGCGAGGGAGGAACTGCGGAGCAAAGAGATAGAGGTGGCATTGACCTGCGATAACATCTGGCCGGAAGATGAAATGGCGAGCATAGAGATGGTGGAGAATGCGATAAAGGAATCGTTTCTGGTGGCCGGCGAGGATCTGCGCTCTCGTGGTCGGGGTGGCTATCGGGATCGGTACGGATTCCCCTATTCCTATTCGAGGGGTCAGCCCTTAGAATAAAGAATAGCTTGCGCAAGCGAATCCAGG
>JBAXKQ010000183.1:0-5232 GCA_037135275.1 bacterium | reverse complement strand
TCGAGCGCACGCTGCGTTTCGGCGACGCGCGCTCCGACAGGCAGGTAAGCCATGCCCTGAATCATGGCGCGGTCTTCCTCAGGCATGAACTCGCTGCCGACAAAGGGCAGAAATGCGAGCGAAGACGCAAAGATGCACAGGGACAGTATCACCACGGTGCGTCTGTGCCCGAGCGACCAGCCCAGCAGCGCGGCATAGCCGCTTGCGATCCGGTCGAAAACCCGGCCGCTCGCCTGGAAGAACCTGCTGCCACGCCCCTTCTTGAAGATGATGCCGCGCATGAGTGTTGAGCTGAGCATTGGCGTCAGCGTCAAAGCCGAGAACAACGATGCCAGGAGTGTGACGGTCACGACTATCGCAAACTCCCGGAAGAAAACGCCGGTAAGGCCTTTTACAAAGACAATGGGAAGGAAGATGCAGACGGCCGTGAGGGTAGAGGCGGTAATCGCCATGGCTACTTCCGACGCGCCATAGATGCTGCCCTCATCCGGCCGCTCGCCCATCTCGCGGTGGCGCGCTATGTTCTCCAGCACCACTATGGCGTCGTCGATGACCCGGCCAACGGCAATTATCATTCCGAACATGCTCATCATGTTGATCGTGTAGCCGGCAAAGAAATTGACGATCAACGCGAGAATCAGCGAGAACGGAATCGTGAGGCCGATAACCAGCGTGCTCCTCCATTCCCGGAGGAACAGAAGCACAACCAGCATGGCGAGGATGCCGCCTTGCAGCAGGGTTCCGGAAAGGTCACTGAGCATCCGTTCGATATCCTCGGACATGTCCATTATGTTGATGAGGCGGATGTCCGGCGGCAGGCGGGGCTTCACTTCCGCCAGGCGCTTCTGGACTGCCCTGGCGACGTCAACCGAGTTTGCCGAGGACTGCTTCTGTATCATGAGGATGGCGCCCATTCCGTCGTTGATGGTGACGTGCTGTGAAAGCTCCTGGAAGCCGTCCTCCACCTCGGCAACGTCGGACAGCCTCACCACCGTTCCGTTCCTCGATGCCATCACGAGCGATGCAAGGGTCTTGATATCCTTGCATTCGGCAGGAACCCTGACCGGGTAGTCCGTCAAGCCGGTCTCGATATTACCGGCTGGGGTGTCCGCGTTGTTGCGGTTGACGGCATAGATCACCTGTTGGAGGGACAAGCCGTAGGATGCGAGTCGTTCCCTGTCAACGTTGATGTTGACCTGGCGGTGGAGAGGGGACTGCACGGTTACCGCTGCAACGCCCGGGATGCGCTTGAGCGGGTCGGCGACCCGATCTTCCAGGATCTTCTCGATATCCGGGTAGCTCTCGCTGGCGGTGATGCCGTAAACCATGATGGGAAAACGGCCGATATCCAGCTTGAACACACGCGGTTCATCGACGTCTTCGGGGAGAAAGATTTTGGCCATGGCGATTGAATCCCGTACATCATTCGCCCGCGCGTCGAGGTCTGTCTCCCACTCGAACTGGAGGGTGATGAGCGACATCCCCTCGCGCGAGTTCGACGTTATGTGCTTCAGTTCGGGAACAGTGCCAAGGCTCCGCTCGAGGACCTCGGTTACCTTGGACTCAACGTCGCTGGGGCTTGCACCGCCAAATGAAGTCGCCACGGTGATGGCCGGAATGTCCATTTTCGGAAAGAGGTCCACCGGCAGCTGCATGAAGCAGACCAAGCCTATCACGATGGCGGCCATGAAAGTCATGAACGTCGTGACAGGATTCCTGACTGAAAGTGAAGGTATGTTCACCTTGGTTTCTCCGCCGGAACGGCGACCTTTGTGCCGTCGGCCAGCGCTTCTTTGCCGCGAATCACGACGACATCACCGGACTGGAGGCCGGAGATTACCTCGTGGAAGGTTCCGTCACCGATGCCGAGCGCCACCGTCTGCCTGCGGGCAGTGCCGTTCCTCACCACATACACAAAAGTCGAGCCGGCCACGTCTGTTGCGATTGCAGCATCGGGCACTGCCGGCACATCAGCCCTGCCACGGGTAAAGACGCGGAGACGGGCGAACATTCCCGGTTTCAGGAGGCCGGCCGGGTTTTGAACACTTACCTCAATGCGAACCGTTCGAGTCATGCGGGATACGTCAGGCCGCACAATCGCCACAACACCAGTGAGAGTCATGCCCGGATGAGAGTCCACCGTGATTTCGGCTGCCGTTCTGCCTGGAGTGAGAAAAGGGATGTGTGTCTCTGCAAGTTCTCCGCATACCGTCATGACGTCTTCGCGCGATATTCGGAGCAGGGGCCGACCAGGGCCGACCAGATTGCCTTCGTCGACGTACTTTGTTGTGAGCATACCGTTGATCGGCGAGACTACGAATGCATCAGCCTGGTTCAGCCGGGCCAGTCGCGCCGTGGCCTCGGTCTGCTCCTGCTGGGATTTGGCCAGTCTTACGGCCGCGGCCGCTGATTCGTGAGCGGCCAGGGCCTGGTCGCGCTGCTGGGCCGTGGCCGAGCCGTCTTTAAGAAGGTTCTCCGCCCTGTCGCGTTCCTTCTTCATATGAGCCTCTGCCACAACGGCCTGTTCAACCGCGGCGCTGGCAACCCGTTGCGCAGCCTCAGCCTGGGCGACCATTGCATCAAGCTGGCTGTGCTCGATAGTGGCGACCCGGTCCCCAGCGCGCACGGCATCGCCCTCCTTCAACGGCCGCCCGTCGTCGGTCTGGATTGATTCGAGGATTCCCCCGACCTTGGCGGTGAGTTCCACTACTGCCGGAGATTCCACCTCGCCGGTGACGTGGACCGCGGAGTTGACCGTGCGCGTTTCAATTGTGGCGGTGTCGACCGTGAGGGGGGCGACATCCCCGGCGGCGGCTTCTTCATGGCCTCCCTTGCCCGGCTTCTGGTAGCCGCGCCAGGCGACAAGGGCCGCGAGCAGAAGAGTGAAGAGGACTACCGCGCCTATGACAGCCTTTACGCCTGAGTTCATTCTGCCTCCTGTGTGGATATGCCGGTATCGTCCGGGTGTAGGGTGCCTGTCGCATGCATCAGGTTAAGACGCGCAATGGCATGAGCATAGACAGCCTGATAGTGAAATGCCCTGGCGCGCGCGAGTGCGGTCCTGGCATCCGTCACCTGCAGTGCGGTGAGGATTCCAGCCTTGTAGCCGTTTTCCGCCATCCTCAGGCCTTCCGCAGCCTGCTGGATGGTGGCCGCAAGGGCCTTCACCATCTCGTCGGCATCAGCCAGACTCAGTATTGCCTGTTTCACCTCAAGAAGAACCTGCTCCTCTGCGGCCGCCAGCTGGATCCTTGACTGTTTGAGGGCGGCCTCGGCCTCCTTCACTTTTCCATGGCGGAGGAACCCGTCAAAGAGAGGGACATTGACAGTGATTCCGGCGGTCCAGGAGTCACCCCAGCCGGTGTCGCCGACGCTGAGTGAGTCAGGTTTTGAATTGTTGTACGTGAAGAAGGCGTCGGCCTGCGGCCAGCGGGCGCTGACGGCTGTGCGGAGGGCCTCCTGGTTGAGTCTTACGGCGAGTTCCGCCTGGACAAGATCAGACCGGTTCGTGAAGGCCGACACGACCGCGTCTTCAAGGTTGGGCTTTGTCTCCACGAAATCAGGGGCGTCGGTGAGTGTGAAGTTGCTGTTCTGCGAGGCCCCCAGCATGTTGAGAAGAGCTGCCCGGGTGAGGTTGAGGGAATTGCGCTGGCGGACCAGTTCCGCGCTTGCATTCGCCACTTCAACCTGTGCCCTCAGCATGTCGAATTCAGAAGCCATGCCCTGCTGTTTCCTGCGTTCCACGTCGGCAAGGTGGCCGGAAGCCGATTCGAGCGTCTCTTCGCAGACTGTGAGAAGCTGGCCGGCCAGTGCGACGTCGTAGTAGGCCTTTGAGACGCCCATGACGACATCCTGCGAGGCTTTGCGTATATGCGCCTCGCTCATGACTGTCATGAGTGTGGCGCTGTTGAGGGCCGAGAGAGAGGCGCCGCCATGAAACAGCGGCTGGTAGGCAGTTGCACTCACCGAGTAGTTGTCGGGGGCTCCCATGGCCATTGTCTGGCCGCCGAGGTCAAAACTCATGACGCGGCTGACGCGTGAGTAGTTTCCGCCGAGTGAGATGTTGGGGAGGACCGTGGCGTAGGACTGCCACGACCTTGCGTCCGCCTTGTCGAGCTCGAGGCGCATGGACTGAAGCTGCCGGTTGCGGCGCACTGCAAGTGCAACGGCATCGCTGCGCGAGATGTTGCCGCTCAACGTGACTTCGTCCCTGGCGGGATCTCCCGGCCTGGTCGACAGCCTGTTCGCGGAAGCCATCCGGCTGGTGAGAGTCTGTTCAATCGTACCGCTTCTGGTCGCACATCCGGCCGGTACGCACGCGGCGATAGCACTTGCCAGGACACAAGTGAGCAGGATAGGGGTGATGCGGCGGATGGGCCTGCAGGTACACCCGGAATCCTCATCATGCCCTGTCGCAATGAATTGTGGTGGTCTTGATAGCATGACTGTCTCCCTGCGCTCCCTTGACCCGAATGTCAGGACCGGCTGGTGCCTGGGTCGATCATGATATGGTTCAGATAGTTCTTTTTGACCGTGTCGACCTTCTGTTCGATGGAGCCTGTGGCGGCAGTGCCGGTGCGATCCCAGTGCATTGAGAACACGAGCAGGATACCCTCCAGCGCCAGGGCGGCATAAGTCGGGTCCATCTTGCGGACTCTGCCGGCATTCATTGCCCTCTCAAACAGGCTGGCAAGATCGCGCAAGTAGGCTTCGATCAGCCCGCCGCAAGCCTCGCGAAAGGCGGCGTGGTTCAGCTGGCTTGATGTCGGATGTTCATGGAGCATTCTCAGGAAAGGCCCATGTACTCGTATGTGGCGCACGCGCAGTTCGACCACATGGTTGATGGCGTCTGCGGGATCCTTGCATCGGAGGATATCGCTGTTGAACACGGAAATGAACTCCTCAGCCTGCTTCCGCAGCACCTGGAGGCAGAGTTCTTCCTTGCTCTGGAAGAAATTGTAGAGCGCTCCGGTTGAGAAACCGGCCTCCCGGGCGATTCCCTCCATGGTGGCCTGCTCGAATCCACGGGCCACAAACACGCGCTCGGCAGCATCCAGAATCTCTTCGCGATGCCGCTCCTTTTCCCGCTGGCGGCGGACAGACGCTGTTCGACGTGAGTTCTTCGTGCCGCTACCGACTTTCTGTGAATGTGTGTTCATAATGTGAATTTGAGTTCAGAATAAGCTTCCGGGGGCGGATGTGTCAATGTCAAAGCACACGAATTGGGGAGGG
>JBAXKQ010000182.1:0-5239 GCA_037135275.1 bacterium | reverse complement strand
CGGCCTGCATCATCTGATCGGCGGAGATCACTACTCGCCGATGCCGGAGAGCGCGGAGTCCCATCGCGCCGTCTGGACTTCAGTCTACTACCACAAGGCGTCAAGCGATGGCATCGGCTTCGATAGAACGATGCGCGGGAATAAGGCCGTCGACCAGTACTTTCCGCCCGTTCGAGATCGCTTCGACAGTCTGGCAACGTGCCCTGATGAGTTCCTGCTGTGGTTTCACCGGCTGCCCTGGGACCACAGGATGAAGTCGGGTCGCACGCTTTGGTGCGAGCTCGTGCGTGCGTATCACCAGGGCGCCGACGAGGCTGCCGCCATGCAGGCGACGTGGGAGTGTCTGGCGGGGCGCGTGGATGGCAGGCGGCACCGCGAGGTCGCCGAACGGCTGGCGATCCAGGCGCAGCACGCCGCCGAGTGGCGAGACAAGATCCTCAAGTACTTTGCCCGGTTCAGCGGCGGCCCCGTCATGCCGACGCCGTCTGCATAGTCCGGAGCGAGGCGGTTGACATCATGGCTGCCACCGTCATTCCACATCAGGGGGCTGCGGGTGCTCGCAGGACGAGCCGGGTGGAAACCATCCTGACAGTCGGGGTTCTGAATGACTTTCCTTCCTGGATGTCCCGTATCACCCCGCAGGCAATGTCGGCGATTTCTTCGAGATTCCAGTTCCGTGTCGAGAATGGCGGATGCCCCATCTGGCTCCACGGGGTATCGCCGTCGCCGTAGAACCCGAGATGATCGGTGAGGCCGGGCCTGCGGCGCAGCAATACATCCTGGACGTCCCATGCGTCAACGTCGCGAAGCCCAACGACCGCGGTCGGCGGGTTGGAAGTAGACAGGACGGCAAGGAGGGACTCCTCATCGCACGCCGGGCCGTTGGTGCGATCGTGGACGCAATGCAGGGTGACAGTCTTCCCTCCCTTGGCGGCCCATATCGCGGCGAACCCGGTACCTTGCACATTGTGAATCGGTGAACATGGTCCGATTCCATTCCACACGGCTGCATTCTCGATCATGTTCGGCGGGCCGGCAATCAGGACACAACGGTGACCAGCCGACCAGAGATGGTCGACCAGCTGCTTTGCAGCAGCGGCGTGGTTGACGAGGATCCGGTGAACCTTGTCCAGGAAGAGCTCGCACTCCCAAGCAAGGATTGCGACAACGTGCTTGTGAGCGAGCAGGGATGCATCAATGCTTCCCAGCATGGGACCAGCCATGGCTCCGCTCACATTGGCCATGATGAATCTGGCCTGCGAGTGCCTGGCCCTGCCAAGCATTTCGAGGTATCTTCCCTGGCCGGTGTCGAGGACCGAGGCGAACAATCCGAGGCCCTGCAGGCGACGAAACAGGAGACCGGCCATATCGCCGTATATGTGGCCCGTGGCGTTCATGCAGAGCACCGCGCTGTCACTCATGTTCAGGCCCGGAGTCCTGTCCCTCACAAAGACGCCCGAGCCGTGCCGGGGCTCGACATACCCCTGACTCATCAGGAGTCGCACCGCCTCCACGACAGGGAACCTGCTGGTGTTGAAGCGAGCCGCAAGCACACGCTGCGACAGCAGCTTCGTTCCCACTGCACGACGGCCAGACACTATTTCATCCGTGATGAAACGGACGATCTGATCCCTCACGCAGACGCTGTTTCTCGGATTCCTGCCCATTTGCATCACCCTCGACAACCAGTAAGCAGCCCGAAGTCTAGGATATCCGGTTTAAACATACCACTACTTAATGTCTGTGGACCAATAATGGCAAAAGACACTGGAAAGTGTGTGGTGCAAACATACCAGCTCCTGTTGTGTGACATTGCGTGCAGTGAGCCTGCTTGGCATAATCAGGCCAAGGGTGGTGGATTCCCTGTTGAGTTAAGGCGATTACAGAACAGGAATACGCGTCATGGGGATTGCTGCTTTTCTACGAAGGCCGCGGCCTATCAGCTCTGCGTCGCGTGCATGTCTGGTGTCGACGGCTGGTGTCGCGTCTTGGCGGAGCCTGATCCTGCCGGTGGTCGTCCTGGCAACAGGCGTGCTTTGCGCACAGCTGTCGGTGGCAGGGTATGTAGAGGATTCCAACTACCTCATGCCTGTCACCTTCACGAATGACTCACGCCTCAACACGCACACTAACTTCCCGGCGCTGGTGGTGCTCGATACGAACAAGGTCAATTACTCGCAGTTCATGGCGAACGCGCAGGATCTGCGGTTCATTGACGGGGCCGGAAATGAACTGCGCCATGAGGTCGAGTCGTGGATGTCCACCAACAGTACGGCCTCCAACTCGTACATCTGGGTGCAGATCCCCACGCTGACTCCAGGCTGCGTGATCACCGCCTACTGGGGCAACGCCGGCGCGACGCTGCCGGCGTACCGCACAAACGGGACGGTGTGGGCCGAGGGGTATGCGGGCGTGTGGCATATGAAGGAGGCCTCAGCCGCTCAAATCATGGACAGCACGGCCAACGCCAACAACAGCTCCGCGAATCCGTTTGCGTCCACGGCCAGCGGCATGGTCGGTGATGGCATGACGGCATCGGCGAACTACGCGACAGTGAATGACGCCGCGTCGCTGGACTGGACCCGGATCACCTTCGGCGGGTGGTTCAAGCCGACGGACGTGGTGGCCGAGCAGGGGCTGTTCGCGAAGGGTCTTGAGGGGGCCAACGAGTTTGGCCTCCGGGTGGCCAATGTTGAGGGCTATACCTACAAGGGGTTCCGCGCCTGGGTGGACGACAACGGATCCGGGGGACCGCCGGTGTGGAGTCCGGAGGGAAGCTCCGCGGCGGGCCAGTGGCAATACGTGGTGGCGACCTATGACGGCTCGACCATGCGGATGTATGTCAACGGCACCGAATCCGGGAGCGGCGCGTCGTGGTCAGGCACTCCCTTGAACTCGTCCGGCGCGCTCTATTTTGGAACGTACTATGACACCACCAGCTACAAGTACAGCGGCGACATGGACGAAATCCGGATGGCGACCGTCGCCCGCTCGGCTAACTGGATCTGGGCGGAATACGCCAACATGGCGCATCATGGCTCGTTCGTGAGCAACGGCGTTGTGAGCAGTCTGGCGGTAGCGGCGGTCACGAACCTCACGATCACCAACGGCGTGGCGCCGTCGGGCAACAACCTGGGTGCGACGTCGGCGGCGGTGACGGTGAGCGTGACGACGAACAGCGGGTCGGAGGCGACGGGCTACCTGTTCTACGGCACAGTGAACGAGGGTACGAACCTCATATGGGCATTTACCAACGAGCTGGGCACACTGCCGTCGGCCGGCACAGTGACGAACACGATCACGAATCTCAATCCGGTGACGACCTACTACTTCATGCATTACGCCACGAACGCGGCGGGACAGAGCGCGTGGGGCGGCAGCACAGGCGAGACGTTCACGACGATCGGCCAGCCTGCCGTGACCACATTGCCGCCGGCTAACATCTCGTGGTCAACGGTTACGATGAACGGCGCACTTGTTACCAACGGCTACTCGGCGGCCATTGTCCGTGTCTACTGGGGCACGAACGACGGCGGCAGCGTGGCTGAGAGCTGGATGCACACGAATGAGTTCCCTGATGCATTCTCCATGGGTGGATCGCTGTCCACCAACATGACCGGCGTGACTCCGAACGTCACCAACTACTATCGCTTCTACGCGACCAACGGGCAGGGTGACGCATGGGCGAGTTCATCCATGTCGTTCTTTGCCAGGCCGGCGAGTCTGGGGACCGGCGGTACCTCTACCAACGATCTCAGCGGCTACCGCATCCACATCTTTACCAACAGCGGTACGCTCAGTTTGCCGATGGGCGTTAACGCCGACGTGCTTGTGGTGGCCGGCGGCGGCGGCGGCGGCTCGCGCATGGGCGGCGGTGGCGGCGGCGGCGGCGTGGTGACCGGGTTCATCGCTGTTGCCTCGGGCAACACGACAGTGACCGTCGGCGCGGGCGGCACCGGCTCGCCGTCCGGGTCGGCTTCGATCGCCGGCAGAAACGGCAGCAACTCGGTGTTCGGCTCGCTCGTGGCGATCGGCGGCGGCGGCGGCGCGTCGCGTTACGATTCCCGCGACTCGCCGGCAGGTTCGGGCGGGTCCGGCGGCGGGGCCGCTGGCAATGGGCGTCCTCCCTACGGCGGCGACTCAACGAGCATCAACTACGGCGGCTTGCGCGGATTGGGAACACCCGGGCAGGGCTACGATGGCGGTTCGGGCGGCGGCCAGTGGTATCCGGCCGGCGGCGGCGGCGCGGGCAGTCCGGGTCTGAACACTCCGGGCCACGGCGGCACAGGCGTGGTGAGCGCGATCCTCGGCACTTCCTACTACTGGGGCGGTGGCGGCGGCGGCTCGGGCTACTCCGGCAACGGCGGCAATGGCGGAGCGGGCGGTGGCGGCGGCGGCGCGGTCGGCGCCACCACGGGGGGCTCTGGCTACAACAACGGCTCGGCCGGCGGCGGCGGTGCGATTAACACGGCGTGCGATACGCCGGGCGGCAATGCAGGCGCGAACACGGGCGGCGGTGGCGGCGGCGGTTCGCATGACGACGCGAACAACTACGGCGGCAATGGCGGCTCGGGTATCGTGGTCGTGCGATATTCGATCATGGGCGTTCCATGGATCGGGAACCTTGCGGCCACGAATGTGACATGGGGCTACGCGACGTTCCGTGGGAGCCTGTACACGAATGGCGCCTCTGCGGCCACGGTGCGCCTGTACTGGGGCACCAACGAGGCGGGTAGTGCCGCGGGTAACTGGCAGTACACGAATGAATTTGGCGTTTTCAACGCCGGCGCTGATCTGAGCACCAATATGGTTCTCACGCCTGGGACGGTGTACTACTACCGGTTCTACGCGACCAACGACCAGGGCGAAACGTGGGCCGGCCCGGTCGTCACGGTCACACCCGCGCCGCTGGTTCTTGCGACAGGCGGCACCTCGACGAACGACATCAGCGGCTACCGGATTCACATATTCACGAACAGCGGGACGTTCACCGTGCCGCTGGGCTTGAACGCGGAAGTGCTGGTCGTGGCCGGTGGCGGCGGCGGTGGATCACAGATGGGCGGCGGCGGCGGCGGTGGCGGCGTGATTTATACCTCCTTGTTCGCGGTCATGCCCGGCAGCACCACTGTGACAGTCGGCGCCGGTGGGGCAGGCGCGCCCGCCGGCGCGGCTTCGGTCGCGGGCAGCAGCGGCAGCAACTCGGTATTCGGCGCGCTGGTGGCGATCGGCGGCGGCGGCG
>JBAXKQ010000181.1:0-5268 GCA_037135275.1 bacterium | reverse complement strand
GGCGGTTCTTCTCCGAGCTGAAGAAGGAAAGGACTCTCAGCTACCAGCAGCCCGATAACATCATCGACCCTGACATCCTTGACCATCATATACCGGGCGGAATGATATCCAACCTCAGGTCGCAGCTGGAACAACAGGACGCGCTCGACAAGCTCGAACGCGTACTCGAGGAAATCCCGCGCGTACGCAAGGAGCTTGGCTATCCCCCGCTTGTAACGCCGACCAGTCAGATCGTCGGAACCCAGGCCGTTGCGAATGTCATTTCTGGCAAGCGCTACGAAATCGTGTCGAAGGAATTGCGCGACTACGTGAAGGGTCTCTACGGCAAGGCGCCTGGAACGATCAATCCCAAGATCAGGGAAAAAGTACTCGGGAAGGACGAACCCATAACATGCCGGCCGGCCGACCTGTTGAGCCCCATGCTGCCGGGCGCCACGGAAGGCGTACCGCCCGAACTGATACTCAACGAGGAAGACATAGTATCCTACTGCCTGTTTCCGGAACCGGCACTTGCGTTTTTCAAGTGGCGGAGCCTCCCGATCGAGGATCGCCCCACACCCCCGGCCCATCTCGAGCTCCAGCAGGACAAGGCTTCCGAAAAGGAGAAGAAGGACGAGGCTCCCTCTGTGCCGCAGCTGGCGCCCCTCATGCCTGACGGTGACTACCACTTCGTGAACGAGCTTCTCGCCAAGATGCGCGAGCTCAGCTGCAGCGAGCTGATGATCCGCAAGAATGATCTGATGATCAGCCTCAAGAGCGGCTCCAGCAATGCACAGCCAGCCACATCCTCAGCTGTCCAGGAGGCAGCCAGGGCGGCGCCATCAAAGGCCGGGGTGAAGGCGCAAGCTCCGAAACCAACAACGGCGCAGCAGTCAGAATCCGAACAGAAGAAGCAGGATAAACCCGCTGGCCCGGCCATAGTTTCGCCGTTGAACGGCACTTTCTACACATCCGCGGCTATCAACAAACCGCCGCTGGTCCAGGTCGGCGATACGGTCGAGGCCGGGACGCCGGTATGCATAGTCGAGGCCATGAAGCTGTTCAACGAGGTCAAGGCCACCGAGAAGTGCAAGATCATCGAAATCCTCACAAAGCACGGCGACAAGGTTTCGAAAGACCAGCCCTTGATACGTATTGAAAAGATTGGCTAAAGCACGAATTGCATGAGATTCTCGGATGGGAATCCATGAACCGAACCCAAAAGATTGTATTCGCAGCTGTCGTGTCGCTGTTTCTTGTGTGGTTCGTGTTTCATTTCAGCCGCCTTTTAGCCGACGCTGACGGGGCAGTCAGCACCGAGCGGGAGGTTTGTGTTGTTCTGGGGCTGGTTTTTTCGTTGGCGATTCTCCTGCGGAACCGGGGAATCTCATCCCTGGGTCCAGCCCCCCTCTGGGGCTGGACCGTTTCCGCGGCGGGAATTGTCGGCCTTGCAGCCTCGGTAGTGGGCATCGTCTTCGATATCCGACAGCTTGACTGGCTGGGTATTCTTCTCCTGATGTATGCCGGCTTGCGATGGTCGCTGCCTTCAGGCTACTCCCGCAGCATTCCACCCGCCCTTCTGCTCCTCTACTGGATCCATCCCGTACCTTTCAGCGTCTTCGGCCCTCTTCAGTTGGCTATGCAGAACGCCTCCGTGCTGGGCGCAGAATGGCTCTCTCACTGCCTGAACATTGCGGCATGGGCCGACGGAACTGTGCTTCTCACGGAAACCTGCACCCTCGACGTTCCGCAAGCCTGCAGCGGCATGACAACCGCAGTCGCCGTGTTTGTGAGCTGCCTTGGTACCGGACTGCTTTTCCGGATAAGGTGGTACGCCATATCTGGACTGATACTCTTCGGGTTGTTCCAGGTTCTGATCCTGAATATCCTGCGGATCGCTTTGATGGCCTTCATAGCCCCTCACATGCCCCCTGAGTGGGTTGCCGGATTCCTTCACGATTCTCTTGGACTCCTGTTGATTCTGGGAATTGTCATCGTGCAGGTGGAGACTGCGATTCTACTGGCCAGGCAGGCCAGAAAGCTCAAACTGCAAACCGCTATTGAGAAGGGAATAGCGGAGCCTGAGGACAGGTCCTCAGCCATCCATCCCTTCTGGCGACGCCTGTCCCGGAACGCTTGGATAATCCTGATTGTGCTTTTCGTCTCGGCCACTGTCGCGGGGGCGCTCTACAAGCGGCGCCCAGCCCACCGCTCGCGCATGGTATACCGGCTGGTCGACAATCTCGCGATCTCCAACATTGCTGGTGCTGAAAGAGCCGCATTGGCCGCTGTTCGTATGGACGGCAGCAACCTGACAGCCCGCCACTCACTCGCCCAGATCCTCGTGTATCGCAGGAAGTACGATCAGGCCATGGCGGAACTCGGCAAGATACCGGCCGACCAGAGAGGTGTTCCCGTCACGGTAATCAGGGCACAGGCTCTGGCTGGGAAACGACAACTAGTTGAGGCTCTCGCTCTCATAAACAGCATGGATGAGAACGCACGGCGACAGCCGCCGGTTGCCATGGTACGCGCGGAAATAGCCTCCGAGCAGAACGACATCAAGTGCGTCGCCAGCAATGTCGTCCTAGCAGCGACATCTTCATCCCCGGCGCTGCTCAAACGCGTGCGGGCATTATTCCCATACCTTGCATCAAAGGAGGAATGGCGCACCATCATTAAGTGCGATCGCCCCTTCCCGTATGCCGATCCGATCCAGGCAAGTATCGCCGTCGACGCATATCTGCGTGTGCATGACGTGTCAGGGATGGCAAGAACACTCTCACGCGCCGTAAAGACCTGGCCGGAGGAGCCGGCCTTTCTGACGCACCTCCTGGCAATGGCGGTGCTCAGGCCCGAGGGAGAGTGGGAAACGCTCTTCGTGAAGAACTTTCTCAGAAACCTCCCGCAACTGGACAATGACCGCCTTGCCGCCTGCCTGCAGCACTGTTTCAGGCTGAACCGACCCGACCTGGCATGGCTCGCCTGCCACAGGCTCGCCGCAATCGACCCGAGGGACCCAACCCTGTACTTGACCGTATCGCAGTTCGCGGACAGGTGGTTCACCTTCAGGATGAACCACCTGGGAATGAGCGCACCACACCCGTCAGACACTGCCAACCTCAAGCAGCTCTGCCGCAACACTCGCAACGTCTGGCCCCTGAGCCTGATTTGGGACAAGGTCCCTCTCGAGGACGAAACCACCTCCGACTCGGCTGAGAACACATCCCGCAAATACCTGCAAAGCTGCATCGAGGAGCTCGAACGACGCGAAAATGCAAGCGGCCTCAATCTTCGCAACCAGATGATGTTTGTCACGGCCCTGACGAGGGCGGGCAGATTTGCAGAAGCCAGCCAACGCCTTGACAAGTTTGACATGGCATACCCTGAACGCAAACTTGACGTGATCAATAAACGCCTCCTGCTGGCCGACCTCAACCGCGACTGGGGCAGCTCCTACGAGTTGTCACGTGAATCAATCGCTCTCTCCCAGCACCCGGGCATTTCCGTTTCACTCTCACGAATGAACGCACTGGTCCACCTCCAACTCGGAGCGCATGCACTGGCTATCGGCGAGAAGATGCATGGTTTGTTCCCTGATTCTGTGCCGGTCACGCTCGCGTACTCTTCGATACTCAGCGCGTACGGCTTTGAGGAAGAGGCGCTCTTCATTGTTTCAAGGTCGCCGGAGGTCGCTGAAACCCCGGCCGGCGCAATACTGCTCTACGACACCGAGCGCTTCTTTGAAGCCGACCGGTTCGCTATGGCAACCGGAAAGACCGGCCAGCGGCGCGCGGAGCGTAGCCAGAACCTGCTCATGCCCGCCGCCGAACTAACTATCATGCTGCCTCAACCTGGCAACGCGCCCCAACCTGCGGCCGTGGCAAAGCTCGTCTCGCAGTTTGAAAGCGAAGCAAGAACCGCCGGAAGCCCATACGTCAGGGACCTCAAGAGTCTGATTGCAAATTGGCACAGGACAGGCGGAACTACGGCAAGTTCCGACCCTGCAAGGTGGGAAACCGTAGGGCGCGATGATACAGAAAAGGCCTTTGCGCTCTTTGAGCTTGCCGCCCTTCTGCTCTGGCAAAAGAGAATTGGCGAAGCCGACGTGATACTTGAAAGGGCCACCACGCTGCAACCTGATGCCTCTGTGCTGTGGCAATTCAGGGTGGCTGCCTCATCAGGCAGGAGTAATGTGGTCGAGCAGGCTGGGTTGGCGTGCCCTTCAAGCCCGGAGATATGGCTTGCGCACATTGTTGCAAAGACCCGTGATGCCGGCAGGGGCGAGTGGGCCCTGCGCGAGATCCGGCAGGCAGTCGACCAGCAGCGTTTCTCCGCCGGCACTTTGGTACGAGCCGGCGAATTCCTGCTGCGGCACGGAATGCCCGACGCCGCCGCACTGGCCGCAAGATACTCGATCAAGCACGCCAACGGACTCCTGCCGGCATATGTCCTGGGACTGCGGTGCGCCTCAACCATGGGCGATATGGACTGGGCGCTCCTCTGCGCAAACCAGGCAGCGGGAAACTCCCTGGACCCGATCCCCTTTGAAAAGACAATCGCAGACATCAGACTCTTGCAGGGTAGCCGGGCACCGGACCTGGCCGCGGTTCTCAATAAGCTGCGTTTGCGTTTCCCCAATGAGGTCCGTTGGCCAGAACGGCTCAGCGCCCTCCACTTCCAGAGAGGCGACATGCGAGGTGTTTCAGGCATGTTTGAATTCATGGAAAGAAACAACCTCGTTGACCAGATTCAGGCTCCCAGCCTTATCATGGCAGCCGAGGCTGCCAGGCTTGAAGGCCGCGACAGCGAGGCCGTCAGGATTCTTGAGGGCGCCTACGAGCGATTTCCTGACAATAACGACGTACTCAATAATTATGTATTCACTCTTGCACAAACCACCGCCACTGTCGCCAGGGCACAGGCCCTGCTTTCGAAGCTGCTGGCCAGATCGGAACCATCGTCCGCCGTATACGACACGGCCGCGGTTGTACACTTGAGGGCAGGCAATCTGGAGTTGGCTTCCGACTACTCGGCAAAGGCCATTCGATTTATCCAACCCCAGGATTACGCGGCTGACGAAGTCTACCTGAATGCCGCCGAGACCCACATCCGGCTTGGCCAGCATGAGAAAGCCCGTGGCGAACTGGCGCTGGCGAGGCAAAACGCCAAGCGATCCTTGGCCGTCGATAACCGTAGACGAAACCTGCTGTCTGCTTTGGACAAAGAATCACGCGCGTTGCGCCAGAATAAAATGTTACCGAAGCAAACAAACAGTAGCATGTGGTT
>JBAXKQ010000180.1:0-5321 GCA_037135275.1 bacterium | reverse complement strand
CACTTTCCGCTTTTGCTCGCTCCAAGAATTCCGCTTTTGAAAACTCCACGGCATACTGGACTGGTGATTCTTGACGCCGAACCGGCTATCACGTACCATTCCCTGATGACAAAACGGATGCATTCTTTGATCTCTGGAGTAAACGGATCGAGAGGCATTCGAGCCGGATCGGCGGTTCTGTGTCTGGCTTTGGCTTTGATGATATCCGGATGTCTTGACGCAGAGACGGTCGTCTTTATCAAGAAGGACGGAAGCGGAACCGTCACGGAAACGGTCATGTTTGCGGACGAGGCGGTGGCGTGGTCCTGTACGAATAGCCCCGCCACGCTCTTGGCCATGCAAAGGCGGCGCTGCATGGTCCGGGCCCAGTCAATGGGTCGGAACACTCGCCTTGAATTCTTCCGTGAGCTGCGCAGCAACGGCAGGGTGGGCTTCTCGGCCATCTACGGCTTCAAGGATGTGCGCAGCCTGGCCATCGACCCGCAGCCCGATGCATTCCTTCTCGGACAAATTGCATCACAGAAGCCGTCGTCTTTGCGCCCGGTCACATTCACACTAGAATCTGACAATCTGGTGGTGAACTTCCCGAAGCCCGTGCCGGATGAACCGGCGACGCCGGAACCCAAGCCCCAGCCCATCCCCAGAAACCTAATTGCTGAGCAAAGAGCGGCTGTACGGACGATGTTTGCCGGGTTCAGGGTGCGGCTGCTTGTAAAGGTCGACGGCACCATCGGCAGGACAACGGCCGCCCATATTGAGCCCGGCAACAGGGACACCCTGGTGCTCTTTGATCTTGAGGTCGCGAAGTTGCTCGCAAACGACAAGCATCTTGACCAACTCCTGACCGCCGGTCGAATCGACGACATCGACACCGCCAGAAAACGGCTGGCGGGTTTGCCCAACGTAAGGATTGAATCGACCGAGCGAGTCGAGGTAGAATTTTAGCCGGTGCAATTATCTGGATTGAAAAAGGAGGAAAGGAACTGGACTATGGAACAGAAGATCCGCGCAAAGCTTGAGGAGATGCGGGGTTCGCTGCAAGACCACGGCGGCGATATGGAAGTAGCCTCGATCGAGGGTAAGTTGGTGAAACTGAAGCTCAAGGGCGCCTGCGGCTGCTGCCCTCACGCGACGATGACAATCAAGCAGGGCATCGAGTCCATGCTGCGCGACGAGATTGACCCGGCGATCACCGTGGAGCAGGTACAATAGCATCTGCCGGCATACTGCCCGAGCTCAACTCAATGGTCGCCGGCGGATGGCAGCAGGTATTGCCTGTCTTCCTGCTGTCCATCCTGCTGTCCGCATCCCTATCGGCAGCGCTTGCGCTGCTTATTCTGCTTGTTTTCCGTCCGCCCCGCGTATCGACAATGGCCTTGAACATGGCCACCCGCCCCTGGTCGATGAGCCACGTCACGCTGCTGACGGCAACGGTCATGTGTGGCATCGCCGCGGTGCCGCTTCTGCTCCAAGTGGCACAACGACTCGGACTTGAGTACTGGCAGGTCCCGCCCTACACATGGCTCCTTGCCGGTGCCGTGTTCACTCACATCCCCTGCCTCGCGATGATCAGGGTTGTAATGCACTTTGAGCACATTTCGTTTGAATACGGTTTTGGAATCACCCGCGGCTGGCAGGCAAGAAGACTGGCCACGGGAGTCTTCCTTTCGCTGTCGACTCTGCCGGCGCTGGCTGTCGTGATGATTCTCTACCAGTGGGTTCTCACGCTGCTGGGGGCTCAGTACGCCCCGCAGTCGGTGGCTGTTATCATCAAGGACACAGCGATAGAACCGTGGTATGTGCAGGCAGCAGCCGGGATTCTGGCAGTCACCCTGATCCCGGCGGTGGAGGAACTGGTGTTCCGCGGCATTGTACTGCCCGCTGCTGTGAAGCGCATCGGGTTTCTCCCGGGGGTTCTGCTGGTTTCACTCGTGTTTGCAGTCATCCACGTCGAAATCGCCACCTACGCACCGCTCTTTGTCCTGTCTGTCGCGCTCTGCCTGGCATATGCCTATTCCAACTCAATCATTGTCCCTATAGCCATGCATGCGACTCACAACCTGATCCAGGTTGCTCTTCTCCCGTTCGTTTCGCTACAGTGACACGAAAGGGTACGCCGGGATCTATTACAACGAACAGGCCAGGGTTGATTCATCTGGGAGCACAAGCGCCATGCCGATACGACCGATAGAATGGCATTCCGACCGGGAAGGCAAACTCCTGCCGGGACGAGTGAGGATGATAGATCAGACACGGCTGCCATCCGAACTCTTCTACATCGAGACGAAATCTGTTGCCGACATCCACGAGGCCATCAGGATGCTGCGGGTGCGTGGCGCGCCGGCAATAGGCGTGGCTGCAGCCATGGGTGTGCTCTGCGCGGTGCAGGATAAGCGTGCCTCCGGAAGCGCCGGCATAGCCGCTGAGGCGGCAAAGGCGGCGGATTACCTGGCCGGCACCAGGCCAACGGCAGTGAACCTCTTCAAGGCCCTGGACCGGATGAAAGCCGCCGCAAGAGCGGCTGCGGTGCTTTTGCCCGACGAGATGCTTGAGGTCCTCGCGAAAGAGGCGCTGTCCATCTTCGAAGAGGACCGGCTGATGTGCCGAAGAATCGGCGAACACGGTTCGGCACTGCTCAAGGACGGACAGACAATCCTCACCCACTGCAATGCCGGCAGCCTGGCCACCTCCGAGTACGGCACCGCGCTGGCCCCTGTGTACATGGCAAAAGAACAGGGCAAAACAATAAAGGTCTTCTCCGATGAAACACGCCCTCTTCTCCAGGGTTCGCGGCTCACAGCCTGGGAGCTGGGACTTTCGGGAATCGATGTCACCGTGATATGCGACAACACTGCCGCCCAGGTGATGAAGGAGGGAAAGATAGACGCGGTGCTGGTCGGCGCGGACCGGATCGCCGCAAACGGCGATGCCGCGAACAAGATCGGCACCTACGGGGTGGCTGTGCTCGCTCATGCCCATTCAATCCCGTTCTACGTGCTTGCGCCATCCTCCACCTTCGACCTGAGCCTCGCTTCGGGCGCGGAAATACCCATCGAAGAACGCAGTCCGGAAGAGGTGGTCTGCGGGTTCGGCAAGCGCACGGCTCCGGAGGGAGTGAAGGTCTATTCCCCGGCATTTGACGTGACTCCGGCCCGCCTGATAACCGCGATCATCTCGGAAAAGGGAATAGCCAGGCCGGACTTCAGGAATTCGCTGGCTTGACGACCTTGCGCTTCACCGGCCGGCCGTTGAGTACTCGCAGATTCTGGAGGGTCTTCACGAACTCCGGGGGCTGCCCGCCTTCCGGTATGGTAACAGTGAGGTCCGCTATCGGCATGCCGGCTATCGGCTTCCAGCTTGCCGGATGGACTCCCGCGCAAGCGAACCTGTTCAGGGCCATTCCCGCCAGCGGCGAAAGGTCCGAGACTGTCGCACCTGAAAGGTTCAGGTCGGTAAGAGGCATTCCTTTCAACGGCGCAAGGCTGCTCACGCGCGTCCTGCTGATGTCGAGCCTTGCGAGGGCCATCCCGATAAGCGGAGCCAGGTCGCGCACACCTGTGCCGGCCACACGCAGCGACTCAAGGTTCATCTTCTGCAGCACAGAGAGGTCCGCTATGCCAGTGTCGTCAATGGTGAGGGAGCGAAGCTGCATCGCACTGAGGGGCGTGAAGTCCCTCACGGCGGCGCACCCGCTCATATCGAGGACTTGAAGCGGCAGTTTCTGCAAGGGAGCGATCGACGTCACAAGGCAATTCCGCAGATTCAGACTCTTGAGTGGCATATTCTTCAGCAGGCCGAGTTCCCGGTCCTTGAGCCCGGTATCGTTCAAGTTGAGAAACTCAATAGGAAGGTTCTGAATCGCCCTGAGATCGGAAACCTTTACACCGGACAGGTCCAGTTCCTTCAGCCTGGTCTTTGCGAGTGGCGCCAGGTCGGCGATGGTGTTGTTCCTCATAACCAGCCGTTCGAGCGGCAAGCTGCTCAGCACCGGGAGGGTTGTCACCTTGGTGTCCGATATATCTATCGAGCGCAGTCGTGTTCCGGAAATGCCGGCGAGATCCTTGACCCTGCTGCCGCTGACATCAAGTTCCGTGATCGTGCTTCCACACGTCCGCAGCGCGCCGATACTGGTGAGTCGTTCGGACCGGACTCGCAGGCAGTAGCCTGGATACTTGCCGCTCTTTTCTATGGCGATGTCCTCGCGTGCGAGCTCAGGATTGTGCTTCAGGAGCATCTTCCTGACGGCTTCCTCATCGATCTGCGCCATTGCAGCAGCCACAGCCCCGACCGCATCGGCCTTCACTTTTGACACGAGCTCAGCCAGCAGCCCTTCCACTTTTCTGCCGAAATCCGATCCCCCGTGCTCTTTGCGGTACGCTTCGGTCCTGGCCTCCACAGCCTTCTGGTCAATGGTAATCTTCGCCCGTGACAGCGCATCCATCCACACAGCCGCGTCATACTGATCAGGGACATTGACACCGCACGATCTCAGGAGCTTTGCGAGGGCCTGCTCTGCGGAGTTCTTCTCATCGGCCGCACTGAGTTCCGCGACCTTCTGCTTCAGCGCCGGCGAAAGCGCGGAAGATGTCTTCGAGAGAAGCTCACTCGCCGCACCGTATGCCCTATTCTTAAGTGCGTGAATAACCTTCATAAAAATGACGGCTTCCTGGTTGTCGGCGCCCAGGCGCCCCACCATCTCACCGACCGAGAGCAGGCCCAATTCAATTGTCACCGGCATGGTGACAACATAGGAGTTCTTCCGCACCTGCTCTTCGCATCGAATCTGTCCGTTCGTTGCGCTCAACACCCTCAGGGCCCTGCTGCCATCGTCGAGCGCAATCGTGACAGTCCCAGGCCTGAACGTCTTCATCAATTGCCCATCGACGGACTCCATTTTGCGAAGGAGGTGGAGCGTGTCACAGACTGACGTGACATTGTCCAACCCCTGTTCACTTATGCTCTTCTCAACCAGCTCACGCGCCGGCCCGACTCCTTCCTTGATGAGCGTGTCTGCCGCGGTGTCCAAAAGCTGAACGGCCTTCTCTGCGCGGTCTTTCCGGGCGGCCTCTTCGGCCGCGCGGGTGGAGGCGGCCCGCCGGCCCGCCTCCGCGGCCAGGCCCCGGAAATTCTCCCCGGCCCGCTGTCGCCATCCGCTGGTTTCATCCGCCAGCCTCCCGCTATAGTCACGGACTAGGGCCTCTGCTTCGGCAAAGCGGCCTTCCTTCGCAAGATCGCCAGCCCTCTCCTCCAGTCCCGCAATCACATCCTCCACTTCCCTCGTTCTTTCGGCACCCAGTTCATCCATCCGGGAAAGGGCCAGG
>JBAXKQ010000179.1:0-5396 GCA_037135275.1 bacterium | reverse complement strand
GATGGGCCCACCAGCGCCGCAAACTCGCCGGACCGGATATCGAGCGAAGCCCCGCGCAGGGCTTCGTAGGAAACCTTGCCCCGTTGGTAAGTCTTATGAAGATCCTGAACAGTAACGATACTCACACAGCACCTCAGTTCGCCGCTGATTTTGACAGATTCTCCCGCACGAAGAGTTCCTCCGGCATCTCGCCGTCGAATTCAACCTCTTCAAATGCGACCACAGTCTTCTCACCCTTGAGCAGCGGATTGACTATGGTTGTTTCCGCAGGGTAGCAGACCCCTTTGACCGACTTGAACTTGTCGTTGACGATGGTAAGCATCAACTTCCCGGACCGGGTATAATATTCAGCCTTCCCGCCCATGTAGTCCTTCGAGCGGACCCAGATCTTCGCCCGGTCAAACGGTGAGTTATGCCCGGACGCCTTCAGATCCAGGATATGACAGGGCACCCCGTCGACATCCTCGGACCCGGTGATCGTCGCCGCATAATCCTCCGGATTGCCCATGGACATGAGATACCCGATGCGCATCATGTCCATGCTGGTCACCAGCGACCGCTTCGACATCTTCGTGGGCTTCGTCATGTTGGGAAGGATCATCCAGACTTCATCCCCGGTCTTCAGGATGGCCGTCCCGCGCTGCCTCTCGGGCTCCAGGTACCGCAGGAAGAATTCATCCTTCTTCCTGCAGAACATCTCGATCAACGACTCCTGGACTCCCTCTTCAGCGGAATTCGTGGCGACTACTCGTATGCGGGCGTGCATGCTGGCGGGAATAGAGGCTGCCCGGTACTTCCCGAGAACCACCTCGGCACTCTCCGGTTCCGCCGCGGTAGAGATCAGACAGCCCAGGAGACAGCAGCCCGGCAACATCATCAGCATCGGTCTTCTCAAGTTACTCACCCCTTCCCACATATCAGCGCAGAGCCTCGACCGGCGACAGGGCCGTGGCCTTTCTTATCGGATACAATGAAGTCACCAGCGAGAAGACAGTGACAACGGCGACGGCTATCCCGAACGAACTGAGAGACGGCTCGGGGCGGAGTGTATTGCCGCCGAAAGCCCAGCACAATGCTTCGTATCGAGTTATGTCGATTCCTCGGGAACCGAGCAGCAGCAGTGCTTCACCCACGGCCGCGCCCGCCACCGCAGCCAGCGCAGCCAGCACAAGGTACTCCGAAGCGTACAACAACAACAGCCTGGCATTGGTCATGCCCAGAGCCTTGACCGTGCCTATCTCGCGGGTGCGCTCGCTCAGGGTGAGCGTGATGGAGTTGTTCACTATGGTTGCGGCCACCAGGAGCAGTATCAGGTTGACGACAGCCATGCCGGCCATGCTGCTCATCACTATACTTGCCAGGAACCCGGCTGATTCGTGCCAAGTCTCCAGGCGACCGCGCGGCATCGCCGAGCTGATCCGTGGCTTCCAGTCGCTGACGAACGACCGCAGGTCGTCATCTCGATGCAGGAGAATGTTCACCTCCATCGCCTCATGATCAAGATTCAGCACTTCCTGCGCGTCGGCCAGGGACACAAAAGCGCAGTACTCATACCACGGAGCGCTCTTCTTGAAAATCCCCGCCACAGTAAGCGTGAGAATGTTCAGCTGATGATCACGCGAATTCGCCGTCAGGGTGACGACATCGCCGGGCTTCACCCTCAAATCACGCGCATGCGTCTGGCTCAAGTAGATCCCGGAAGGGTTGCCGGCCGACAATGTCTGCCCCTGCTCTGGCGACAGGACAGCGAAGAGCCGTTCTTCGCTGGACGGATCGACACCCGTTACCCGCATGGTAACCGGCGGGGCCGCGCCGACGACCATCGCCTCGAAGCTGACGCGAGGATACCAGACCTTGACCCTGGGATCGCGGGACAGCTCCGCCAGGAAGCCCTGCCTGAGGTCGATCAACGATTGCCAGTCCGGATCGTCCATGCCGGGAAAGACCGACTCGGAAGCCGACGACGTCCCGCGGCAGATTCTGGCAGACCCCGTCTGAACAGCCACGGAGCCCTCGATGATCTGCTGCCGGATATGCCTGGAGAAACCGATCGACAGCACGACCGCGGCCGCGGCCGCGGCGATCACAACCCCGCTCAGGAAATTGCGCCGTCTGTGCAGCTGCAGATTACGCCATGATAGCCGTAGAATGTTCAGACGTTCTCCTTCTCAGCACCTTCTCAACGCTTCCATGGGATTCAGTCTCCTGATCAGCCGCGCCGGATAGACTCCGGCGGCCAGCGCGGTCAGGATCGATACCGCTATCACCATCGCCGGATTGTGCCACGATGTCGTGATGAACAGCCTGTCGCCGCCATAGGAAAGAGCCTGCAGGTTGACCAGAGCCGGCAGACCGACACAGTGCAACAGGGCGACGACCAGCAGCGCCAGTGCCACGCCGATCAGCGTCGCGCCCACGCCAAGCACCAGGACTTCCGCGTAGATCAGCTTCTGTATGTAGCGGTAGGTGTATCCAATGGACAGCATGGTTCCGAATTCCTGAAGCCGTTCCAGGATGGACGCCACCATCGCCACAAGTATTCCCATTACCACAAGGATGAGGATCACGGCACTGAGGAACTGCCAGGGCAGCTTGTTCGCCGCGGCAATGCTCCAAAGCAGCGGCGCGAATTCCTCGTTAGTCTGGATGGACCCGCCCAGCCCCGCAATCCGCGGCTGGAATGTCTTCTTCAGGAGCGACGACTGCCCGGGATCGTGAAGCCTGACAGCCAGTTCGTTTCCACCCACCGGCAGATACGTCAACCTGGCCGCCGCCTTGAGCGGAATAATCACATTGGAATTGGTGAAGTAGTCAAACCCGTTCGGCTTGAGCACCCCGACAATGCGCAGGTTCAGGCCGGACGGAAATCCATCCCCGGCGGAAGTCATGAGCGTAACCTGATCCCCCACGCGCCAGCCATTCTTCCTCATTACGGCCTGCGAAACGAGGACACCCTCCGTCTCATCCGCCTCCAGCCATCTGCCCTCGACGACATCCATAGATGGAGCCACCTGTCTTTCCATGACAGGATCGACACCCAGGATCGACACGTTCAGAGCCTTGTCGCCGTTGATCATGATCCCGACCCACTTGATCCGCGCGGTCACAGCCGCCACCGCGGGATCGCTTTGCAGCGCCTGCGCTATTCGTGCGGAGTTGGTGAGGGGCGGAAAACGACTCTCGAAGAAGTTCGGCGCCGAAGCCGTGTTCGCGGCATGCACCGTCAAGTGGCCGAGGTAGAAACCGGTCAGCCGGTCCGTCATCACCTTGAGGACGGAATCCCCGTAGGCATTTCCGAACGTCATCAGGAAACTGGCCAGGATGACGGTAAGCCCGAGAGGAATGGTCTTCTCCGCGTGGCGTCGAACGTTCCGGCATGCCAGAGTAAACACCGTCACGATTTCAGCCTCCAAGGTGGAAACACGCGCGCAGCCGGCAAGTCGAACACGTGAACCATCACCGCGCTCCCGCGCAGAGAATCAACTCGTCGAGCCGGATGAATTGATAACCTTGCCCCCTCGCGATGTCAATCAGCAAGGGAGGATGGACGGGCCTGTCCCAACGGCTTTCCCAGGCTCCCTCCTCGCCATTCCGCTGGAGCCGGGGCGCCCTCACCCCGGCGTCGAGTCGTGCGCCTGTTCTTGTCAGCAAAAGAAAAAGGAGCGGCCAGGGACTAAGTCGCGGGCACAGATAAGGTCCGCACCACTCTGGTCGCTGCGAACATAATGCTATATCGCTGTGTAGACTGCAAATAGGAAAGTTTTGCTTGTGGAATAAGGCTCTTCCCCTCTCCCCCCCCCTCGCTCGGGACATCCTCTCGATCACCATGTGTTCTTCCCTCGTCAGATGCTTCCACCGTTCGGCAACATTTGATGTGGCGCAATTCGATCTCCCTCTGTTCCATGCCGTGCACACTTCTCGGATATCTTGCAACAAACGTGGTTCTCGGCTATCTCGTGGAACCACGGCTTATGGGTGCACAGCTCGGACTGTCAGCACTCGTTGTATTCGCCTCCCTGCTGATAAGGGGCTGGGTTCTGGGGCCAGTGGGTATTATCCTCTCAGTGCCACTGACCGTCATGCTGCGGATAGCCCTCGCCGCGAACGACTACACTCGCTGGATTGCCATCTTTCTCGGACCGGAACCGCCACAGTCATTGTAGGGTTACACCCCATGGCATCAGCCGAGCCCGGCGGATACTCTACCAACAAAGGCAAGAACGATACGCGTGGAACAGCAGAAACATGGAAAGGAGAGCACTATGGCACACACAAGCGGCGAGAACATTGAAGCAGCGCTGAAACTTCTTGAGGAGGCGGCGCAGCAGAAGAAAGACGAGTTGGGATCTGTAATATCGGACAAATACACACACCTGAGGAGCCTGATCATGGAAAAGGAAAGCAATCTCATGAAGACGCTGGCAAACGCCAAGGATAGCGCCGTCGAGGCCGCCATCCACGCTAAAGATGCCACAGTCGATAAGGCACGCGAAGTCGCCCATGACGTCAACAAGAGCGTACATCACAATCCCTGGCCATACATCGCCGGCGCAGCCGGAATCGGTGCACTGCTGGGCTTCGTCCTTGGGCGCAGTCGCAAGTAGCATCAACACGGACGGGCCTATGTTTCAGGACATGATAAAGGGGCTTCTCGGTGGAATCGTGACAGACTTGCTGAGCAGCTACCGGCGTTTGATCACTCAGTTGTTCAGAATCGAGGCAGCCAGGTACTACCTGCATGGTGTGCAGATGGCCAGGCTGTCGGCGATCGGGCTGATGCTGATAGGACTTCTTATCGGTTTTATCAGCATCGGAATAGTCCTGTTTCACGCCGGATTGTTCATTCTTCTGCCGTGGTCCCTGGAAACCAAGGCGGTTCTCGCCATGATCATGGGATTGACCTACATGACCATCGGCGGCATAGCGCTACGCAACACATTGTCTGAGAAGACGTGGATGGAGAAATCCGGTGCTGCAACAATGATTGAAGAGGCTACCCGCCTGTCAGGTAAGGATTGATCAGGCGTCCTTGGCGGACAACACGGGAGGTGATGAATTGGATGGCGGTCAATCGACCGGCAAGGAACGCTTCGCGACAGAACAACGCACAAGCAGTGAAACCATTAGAAACAGTCAAACGTCACAAAGGAGAATGTCATGAAACTCGGAAAGAACTCACCAACCCTCTTGGCAATGCTTGCACTTGGTACTGCATCCCTGCTGGGAGGTTGCGCAAGCACTGGATTTGACCGGTCCACACAAACATCCAACTCAATAGGGGATGTGGACACGGAAATCAGAAAGGTCATTACCCAGCTTGATCTCACAAGCACGTCACTCGACGCCCTTGTCAAAGAAGGAAACCCCAATCTCAGGAAATCGTTCGATACGTATTC
>JBAXKQ010000178.1:0-5446 GCA_037135275.1 bacterium | reverse complement strand
CGTCCCGGTCGTTGATGACTACGCTCCCTGAAGTGGCGGAGTCGATCACCCCCATAATGTTGCAGAGGGTGGATTTCCCGGAACCGGAAGGGCCGCATACCGCAACAAACTCACCGTGGTCGATACTGAGATTCACCCCTGACAGGGCCGTGATGCAGGTCTCACCCAGCGAGTAGCGCTTCGTCACGTTTTCCAGCTTGATCAGTGGCATACGCAGTACCCCTTCAAGGTGCCTTCAACAGCAGCAACTTGTATCAGGGATGCCCGGATGGTCAAGAGAACTCCGCCGCACCAGGACTCCAGCGCAGGCGATACGCTCACAACAAAGGGCTATCCCGCCCGGGTCTGATGCAGCCGCCCGCCCCAAACGGGTGTCGGACAACATGGCCGCGCAAAACCACGAGCCGTCATCATGGTCGGTTTGAGGAATTGGCTCCCTTTTTTCCTGTTCGTATCGTCCAACCTTCAATAGGATGGCGGCATGACTATGAAGAAGATCCTGATTGCCTCAATGATCCTCGCGGCTGTTGTCATGGGACTCCTCTATTTCTTAAGCCTCCCCCCGCCGTCGATAAACGACGCGGTTGACGCAGATGACATTGGCAGGATCCAGCGGCTCATTCGACGCGGTTATGACGTTAACGAAGAGGAAAGCAACGGCTACACACCCATCATGTGGGCCGTCGGAAGCACAGGCAGGCTGGAGATCGTAAAGATCCTCCTCACAAACGGGGCCAATGTGAACGTCGTGGCCCAGGGTGGCGAGACCCCGCTCCTGATCGCTTCGTACTACGGCAACATGGAGATCATCGGGCTTCTGCTTGCCAAGGGCGCTGATACCAATGTGAAGGACAAGAAGGGGCGGACTCCGCTGTCTTTTGCAGTGCTCATGGGCCGCAAGGAACAGGAAGACCTCCTCAGGGCGCACGGCGCGAAGGAATAGAATGGTAGCACCCGGTGTTGCTGACATAAGTGGTGGACCTGACGACAAGGCGCTGGTGGCTTCCGCCCGCGGCGGTGACTTGTCCGCGTTCGAGGCGCTGGTGAAGCGGCACGAGCGCCGCATCTACAGCCTAGCCCGCCGCATCACAGGCTCGGAGCACGACGCGCAGGACGTCACCCAGCAGACGTTCATGAGCGTGGTCAAGAACCTCTCGCATTTCCGCGGCAACTCCTCATTTTCCACCTGGCTTACAACAATAGCGGTCAATGCCGCAATGAAGAGCACACGCAAGCTCCGTGGGCTGCCCACTACCTCACTTGATCAAGCCACGGAACCAGGCGATGACGGCAGGATCCCCCACCCTGAGTACATTGCCGACTGGCGGGAAGCCCCCGACCAGCTTGCGACACGGGCCGAAACCCACAAGCTCCTCGACAAGTCGATAGCCGGGCTGTAGCCGGGTCACCGTGCCGTATTCCTCCTCCGCGACGTGGAGGGTCTCTCCGTGAAGGAGACGGCCAAAGCCCTCGGTATACGCGAGGGCAACGTGAAGGTCCGGCTCCTGCGCTCCCGGATGCAACTGCGCGAACGCCTCACCCGGACACTGGGCGACAAATCACGCCGGTACCAACCCGGTGATCACACCCACAGCCATTCCGCCAGCGCCAGGTCACAGGAGATACACAATGCCAGCTAAGACAACCAGAACCCGCAACATCGGAGGCAGTCGCGGCGCATCGTGCGACGAACTCCTCGCCCTCATAAATGAGTATGTGGATGGCAACGTGACTACTGCCGCATGCAAGGAACTGGAGGGCCATCTGGCCAAATGTAACCCTTGCCGGGTTGTAGTGGACAATGTCCGCAAGACGATCACTCTCTACCGCAAGGACAAGCCGTGTGAGCTGCCCGCAAAGTTCCATAAGAACCTGCACGCGCTTCTCGGCGAATGCTGGAAAAAGGAAGGGCCTGGCAGGAAGAAGAGACGCTAGAACCCAGGCCATGCCCCGCATATCGCTTGCGGCACCGCACTCGAATGTAATGCCGTCGGCTGCCACCCGTTGATGTTGATACCCCAGCCTGTGCCGCCCATCCGACATCCAGATGCGACCACTCCCCGATGCTGCCGTTTCATCGCTCTTTGCCTGTAACCTTTTACGAGCTCACGGATCTAATATGACATGGAACAATAGGGTCGCTCAAAAAACAAAGGGGTTATCATGAATGGAGTAAAGGATGTCAGTGGTAAGGATTTCACACAGGAAGTGTTGAAATCGGATAAGCCGGTTCTAGTGGACTTCTTCGCGGAATGGTGCGGACCGTGCAGGGCGTTTGCGCCTGCGCTGGAGGGACTTGCAAAGACCTACGAAGGACGCGTCTCCATGGTCAAGGTGAATGTGGACAACGCCCAGGATGTGGCTGCCAGGTATGGCGTACAGGCGGTACCCACTCTTGTGTTGTTCAATGACGGGAAAGCTGTGGCCACGATGGTGGGTGTGCCTGCAGCAGGCGTGTTGAAGTCAAAGTTGGATGCGGTTGCAGCTGAACCGGCAGGCTCCTCGTGCGGAAGCTGCGGTTGCTGCTGCGGCTGAGCAGCCATAGTACCTGAAACAAGGAGGTCGTAAATGATTGCAGGAGCAATAGTGGGAGCGGTGGCTGGAGGGCTGACGGGCTACTCGCTGTACCGCTTCGTGGGGTGCAGCAGCGGAGCATGCCCGCTTACATCGAACCCATGGATGAGCACCATATTCGGCATCCTGGTAGGCGGAATGTTGGCTGGTAGCCTCGGCTGAGCAGATGTCGAAGCGGTGGGTGGACAAAACACAGTGATCGGCCCGGAGTCAGAAAGAACACCGTATGAATTGAAGGAAACCCGGCTGACAAGGATGACGGTACTGCAGAAACGGCGAAGAGAGGATTACTACTTCTTGGCCTGACTGTCGGTTACCGAGTGCGGTGAGACGTGATGCATTTCCATCCCGGAGTGCTCCCTGACGAAGTACTCTGCCGCCCACTTGTCGGGGAACAGGATGACCAGCTGTCCCCGAATATCGAGCGCCAGCTTCGCACCGGTGCCAAGGAAGACTCCATCAAGTTGCTCTCTCTTGGTCCCTGGGGCAAACCAGCGGATCTGGGTCAGCGGCGCAGGTTCAAGGCGCGGTTCTGCCCCGTACTCGTTCTGAAGACGATACATCACAACCTCGAACTGCAACTGGCCCACCGCACCAAGCAACGGAACATTCTGACCCTCATGTGATAAGTCAAAGGACTGGATCACGCCCTCCTCCAGCAACTGAGTCAGCCCGGCCCGCAACTGCTTGTATTTCGCCGAAACGCCATTGCGGATATATGCGAACGCCTCCGGCGGAAACCTGGGTATCTCGTCGTACCTGATCTGCGGGTTGCTGGTAAGCGTGTCGCCGATCCGGAACGCCTTGTGTGTGACTAGCCCGACAATGTCCCCGGGATAGGCCACCTCCAGTGACTCGCGCTCCTGCCCGAACAGTTTCTGCGGGTACGACAGCCGTACCGGCTTTCCAGATTCCGGATCGTTCACGACCATGTCCTTCACAAACTTGCCGGAGCATACGCGCACGAAGGTAAGACGGTCACGATGCCTTGGATTCATGTTCGCCTGCACCTTGAAGACAAAGCCCGAGAAATCCGGGTTCTCGGGTTGAACCGGCCCATTGACCGACTGCCGCGGTTGTGGCGGCGAACCGTGTTCGACAAAGTAGTCCAGGAGCAACTGCACGCCGAAGTTGGTCATTCCGCTGCCGAAGAACACCGGCGTTATCAGGCCGCTCCTGACTTCGTCTTCACTGAAATCTTCGCCGGCCCCCGTAAGAACCTCAAGCTCTTCCAGCCACGGTTCACGGATATGCGGCGGGATCTGCTGCTCGATGCTTGCGTCATGAATGCCGGTAGTGCGGACCGGTGCCCGGTGCTTGTTGTGCTCGGTCCGCTCAAACAGGTGAAGATCCTTGCGGAGGCGGTCGTAGACCCCCCGGAATTCCGGCCCGTTGCCGAGCGGCCAGGTCACCGGGAACGCCCCGATCCCGAGGACCTTCTCGAGTTCGTCGAGAAGCGCCAGCGGTTCGAGCGAGGGGCGGTCCATCTTGTTCATGAATGTGAATATGGGAATGCCACGCAGCCGGCAGATCTCAAACAGCTTCCGTGTCCGCTCTTCGATGCCCTTGGCGGCATCGATGACCATGACCACGCTATCCACAGCAGTGAGTACGCGATACGTGTCCTCACTGAAGTCCTTGTGCCCTGGTGTGTCGAGCAGGTTTATCACGCAGTTCTTGTAATCGAACTGCAGGACGGTCGAGGAGACGGAGATGCCGCGCTCCTTCTCGAGTTCCATCCAGTCCGACGTGGTGTTGCGCTGGTCGCGGCGCGCGCGCACCGAACCGGCGAGCTGTATTGCGCCGCCGTAGAGGAGAAGCTTTTCGGTCAGCGTCGTCTTGCCGGCATCCGGATGCGAAATGATCGCAAATGTGCGGCGGCGCCCTATTTCGTCCCTGATCGTCTTGTCACTCATTGGCGATCCCCGGTCAAATCGAAGCAACAATGCCACGGTGCCCTGGATGGCCCGTGCCAGTCGCCATACTTCGCATTGAATCTCAACAGCCATCCAGCATGGCGAACAGGGGGTGCACCCTAGTGTACCGCCAACTCGCTGTCAATACCGCCGCTGCGTCGGGTAAATTCTGCACAACAATAGACTTGTTCCGCGCGCGTGTTCTGTGTTACTGACCGCCGCTATCGGGTCTTGTTGATGAAGTACTCTGTCAGCTTCGGTGAACTGTGGGGGCCGCGTGCAAACTATCAAAGAACTTCTGTCTGAAATCGAGGAACTGAGATCCCTGCTGGCAACGCCGGAGAAGAAGCAGCGTGCTGTGGGCAAACCCAGGACCACCGTCCCAAAGACACCTGAAGCCGCGGCGGCGGGATCCGCAACCGAACCCGCCCCCGCAGCAAACACACCTGACGCGCCGGTGGCCGCAGTTGCATCCGGCGCCACCATAGCGGCGGCTCCATCGTCCGCCGAATCGCCAACGGCCCAGAAGTCGCCGGTCGGCCCGTCCGCAGGAAAGACCGGTGCGAAAGCCAGGTCAGAGGCCGCTGCACGCGATGCCGCGCGCACCAAGCTGAAGGATATAGCCTCTGGCACCACCTGGTTCAGCGCCAGGTACGCCGCCACATCCGCGATGGATGGGGCTGTCGCTGACTCCGATCTGGACAAGTGGCTCGGTGAACTCAGACAGAAGATAACCCATCCGGCTACAGTGGATGAAGCCCTCGACGACGCCAGGGAACTCGTTCGCGCCGTGCGTTGCAAGGTCGCCTGGAAGGACGAGAAGTCGATGCCGGAGGAGCGCAAAGCCCACCTGAGGAAGACGGAACAGCTCCTGATAGACCTCATGGAAGGTGAGCACGGCCACCACACCCACAAGGTTGCCTCGGTTCTGCACGATGCCGGCACCCGCCACGAGG
>JBAXKQ010000177.1:0-5486 GCA_037135275.1 bacterium | reverse complement strand
CCTCGGCTGCGGCATGGCCAACGCGCTAACGCTGGTGCCCGCGCAATTCGACCCGGAACAGGCGCTCCGCCTGGCCAGCCTCATCCGGACACGCCGTCTCCGAGCCGGGAAAACCGGGCGCTAACCCTTACGCGGGCAGCGCCTTCATTTCACGGTGCAAGGAAGCGTAACACAGCGACGCGAGAAAATGATTGTTACCTTCTACCGTTTGCACGTGCAGTGCAGTATGCGCTCCTTCAACCTGGTCTATGCCGCTCTGATCGTCTTCAGCTTCAAACGATCGCTTCAATCCGTTGAGTTGCGCCTTTAATTGTTGCAGGCGTTTCGCCGTGAAAATAGCCTTCACCATCTCAGATGACAGATTGAATAAAAGCGCCTCAATCGCCTGTGTAAAAGCTTCAGAATCGTGTCCCCTCGCCAGGGACACGAAGTCTTCCGGTGCATCCTTGAGTCGTGCTTCCAGCGCCGCAAGCCATGGCCTCACCTCTGAAGTGGTCAAAAAGAGAATCTCCGCCTCTTCTCGCTTAAGCAGTTCAAGAGCCTCAGTTTCGGAAGCCAGACAATGCGCCTCAGCCATGTCAGCCAGCTCGGGATGTTGGGCTAGGCACTTCTGCATCGCGTCGCATTTTTCCGGGTTGTCTTTTATTGATTCCAACCATCGCTCAAACCCCTCAATGCCCATCTTTTGTATTTCCTCGGAACTGATGCCCAACTTCTTGAACAACGTCTCTTGTTCGCGCTCCCGTTCCATTTCCCATTTCTTCAAGCCATGCATGAACATGGCAACCAAAAACCCGCCTATGACATCTGATGACGGTTCCAGCATAATGTCCGCGCTGTGTTGAATCATCCAGCCATCCATGTACCGTCCGGCGTTCACATAATCCGGCAACAGGAGGAACAAGCGTTGCGCCAATGCTTTACGCTGCCCATCATTCACTAAAAAATTAACCGATTTTGCGATGAATTCAGCACCTTTCTTGTCCATCTTGTCGGTGCTTGGATAACCGACAGCATCAAACGCTCGTTGAAGATCGGCGGCATGGAACCGCATGTCTTCGAATGCTTTTTCGGCGAACAATTTATCGCTTTGCTGGAGCCATTTGTCTGCGTCTTTTCTAAGTTTGTCGTATTCGTCGCGATGATCACCCAAGACTTGAATAGCCGCATCAATCTCCGCCCAGCGCGCCTCTGTTGGGACGTTCTGCAGAACCTGTTGGAGCATGGGTGCAAATTCTTTGCGCATGTCGGGCGAAAAATGCTTGACCATTTTTTCCCAGTATTCAGGCGACATCACGTCGGCTTTACTCGGATCCAAGTCTTTCAGGGCCGCCCGTGACATCCCGGACGACCTAATTTTTGTGACACCCGGAGCTTCTTTCGCAAAAGGGACAAATAGATGGCGCTTCCCGCTGTCACCCTGACCCAAACCGCTTCGTTTCTTTTTCATCGGTGTTCCTCTACGTAACCATGGCACCCCGTTCCGCCTTCTTGAATCGGACAGTGCTCCTTTGTAATCGTTTCTGGCGTTTAAATCACAAGGGGGAGAACTTTGAATCCTATGCAGCGAACCCTCTGGCGATGCTTTGCTGCCAGATATGCCGGTAGATGCGTTTTGCCATGTCTTCGGTCTCGGATTGTGTAAACGGCGGCATGGGGAGATGCTGATAGAGGTGGTCGAGGATGAAAACCTCTACCTCGGCTTGCGTCTGCTCTTTGCCTGTCCAACCTTGCAAGGGGGCGATGAGCTTGCGGATGGATTCCAGCAGGCTTTGGCTGGCTTGTTTCACCCGCTCGCGGGCGGTTTTGGACATCCGAGGTTTCTGAAGCAGATCAAACAGGGCGAGTTCGTCTTCGCTCAAGCCCTCTTCGGCGGCGCGGCGCTGCTCGGCGTCGAGCGACTGGGCGAGATCAACGAGTTTGGCGAATGTCTCTTCGATGGTGACGCGGTCTTTTTCGCGGTTGTAATCAGCGACAATTTCGGAATACTTCTTGTAGTAATCCATGCGCAGGGGATTGTAGGCCAGCATACGCGCCAGATGCGACTCCACGATCTTCCGGATGTCTTCGATGGCGGTCGCTTTTCTTCTGACCCGCTTTGCAAATTCGTCACGCAGTCTTTCGAGGTCAATCTTGCTCAGATCGTAGAGCAATTCGACCTTCGGCCGCGAGGGATCATTGATCTCATCCGACGCCTGGGTGCGGATCGCCTCGCTCACGATCGCCTGCAGTTCTTTCAGGAGTTCCGTAATGTCGGCTGTGTCACGGCGTTCGCCTAGTTTCTTGTAGATGGCCTCTATGTTGTCGTGCCGTTCCGCATAGGCAAACGCCGAGGGTTCCATAAGAAGCGCTTTGAAGCGGATGAACACCTGCCGTGCCATGATCTCAAATCGGCGTTTCGCCTCGTCCGTGGTGTAGACCGCCTCCACGGCGTCGGCCAAAGCCAGTATGCGAGCAAATCCTTTCGCACCCGCCAGGCTGACAGGGTCAAAATTATATTTGATAAGGTGCTGCTCCGTCTCATCGATGGCAGCCCGCAACGCGCTGACCCGTTCTTCGATGGGCGCGACGACATCATCGGCACCGGGTCCATCATCGCCGAGCGCATATTGCGCCAGCGCGGCACGCAGGCTCTTGAGCATGCCGTTGTAATCGACGATCAATCCGAAATCCTTGCCGGGGTAGACGCGGTTGGCGCGGGCGATGGCCTGCATGAGGGTGTGGGCCTTCATGGGCTTGTCGATGTAAAGCGTGGAGAGGCATTCCACATCGAAACCGGTCAACCACATGGCGCAGACGATGGCGACGCGGAACGGGTGATCCGGGTTCTTAAAGGCCGACTCCACGTCGACACGTTTGCCGCCGACATCGAAACCTTGTTTCATGCGGACACGGTGCGGAATAATGTCCACGCCCCATTTCTTGAAATCGCCAACTTCGTTCTGGCCTTCGCTGATGATGAGTTCGATAATGGTCTCTTCGAGCCATTGCGCCTGGCCCTGCAGGAAGTCGAGTTGACGCTGCGCCGTCTGACGGTCGAACTCGTCGACGAGCCTGCCGACCTCGGCAGCCTTGGGAGGAATGAGCGCCTTCACTTTCGCCAGTTTCTTGCGCCATCGGGGCATGATGAGAGTCCACATCCGGCCGCAAGTGATCTTGTCGATGCAGACCAGCATGGACTTGCCGGACTGCCAGCGGGTGGCGCAGTGCTCGACAAAGTCGTCGGCCAATTTGACGAGACGGTCATCGGCGGTGATGACCTCGTAATCCTGCCCCAGCAGCTTCTCCAGCAGCGCCTCTTTGTCCGGGTCGAGGTTGGCCCGTTCGATGGCCTCGGCGATGCGGTCGTTGAGATCGAGCCGCGCGATGCCGAGCTTCTCTCCGCGGTTCTCATAGACCAGTTTCTTGGTCGAGCCGTCCTCCTCGGAACGCTTGAAGTCGTAGCGTGACACGTAATCGCCGAAGATGCGGCGGGTCAGATTGTCGTTTTTGAACAACGGCGTGCCGGTAAAGCCAATGAACGAGGCGTTGGGGAGCGCCAGCCGCATGTTGCGTGCGAGCTTGCCCGCCTGAGTGCGGTGCGCCTCGTCGGAAATCACGATGATGTCATCGCGGGTGCTGTAGGGTTTCAGCGGGTCCACGTCCTGGTTGAACTTGTGGATCAGGCTGAAGATGTAGCTGTGGTTCTCTTTGAGGATGCGTTTCAGGTCGTGGCCCGAAGCGGCCCGCGGCGTGGCCTTGGGGTTCACGACGCCGCACCCGGCAAACGTCGAGTAGATCTGATCGTCCAGATCCTCGCGGTCGGTCATCAGGAGGAAGGTGAACTTGGTGGAGACCTGACGGCGCACCTTCTCGGCGAAGAAGGCCATCGAGTAGGATTTGCCGCTGCCCTGCGTGTGCCAGAAAACGCCCAGCTTGCCGAGATCGGGGTGGGCCGTTTCTACCAGAGTGATGGTCGTGGGTTCATCCGGTTTCACGAGGTCTTGCGTCAATGGGGGCTGTTCGGCATCCGTGGCCTCGGCGGCGGGCAATTCGACCACGCGGTAGGCGAGACGCTTCTCGGGCGGAAACTGCTGTTTCAGTTCCTCCTGCCATTGCACGGAAGCAACGGCGTTGTTCACGCCGAGCACCTGGTGGTTGCGGGCGACGATCTTACGCGTGGCGCCGGGCTTGCTGGTATCGAACAAAATGAAGTTCTCGACGATGTCCAGCAAGCGGTCGTGGGCGAGCATGCCGTTGAGCAGCACCGCCGCATCGACGGTGCCCTTGTCCTTCGCGTCCAGCCGTTTCCACTCCGCGAAGTGTTCCCACTGGCTGGTGATGGACCCGTAGCGGGCGCGGTGGCCGTTGCTGACGATCAGGAAGGCGTTATGCGCGAAGGCATGGGCGATGACATTCTCGTCGAGATAATCGCGCAGGTTGTTGTCGAACCCGGCACGGATGTTCTTGTAGACCGCTTTCAGCTCGATGAAGACCAAGGGCAGGCCGTTGACGAAACAGACCAGATCGGCGCGGCGGTTGTAGCTCGGCGCGCGAAGGCCGGTGATCTTCAACTCTCTGACGGCAAGGAAGCGGTTGTTGGGCCGATTATCCGGACCGGTGCCGTTCTGAAAATCGATGACCCTCGCATGGGCATTGATCTGCCTGTTCTGCGCGTCTCGGAATGTGACGGGCACGCCATCGCGGAGAAAGCGGTAGAACTCCTCGTTCTGCTGGATCAGCGAGCGGGTGAAATCGTGGGCCGTGAGTTTTGTGACAGCCTCTTCAACGGCACCTGCCGGAAGATCCGGATTGAGGCGCGTCATGGCTGACCGCAGATCACGCGTGAGCACCACATCGCACGTGCTCGTGCGACCGAGATCGCACGGCACGCGCGAACCCTCACCCCCGGCCCCTCTCCCAGAGGGCGAGGGGAGTTCCGGAGAGGGCGTCCGCCCGGAAAAAACCTCGTCGTTCCATGCGAAGACGCTCTCCCATCCGAGGCTCTTTTCGAGGTGGTCGGAAAAGGTATTCTGCACTAGCCGGTCTTCGCTGTTGATGTCGGAATAAGCCATGAGACACCCTAAACGATAGATATCGCAATTGGTACTGGTGTGGGTATGCCAAGTTGGATGGCAACAGGCGTGTAAATGTCAACGTCTTGGGTGGGGTTGTGATTGATACAATCAACGAATAACGCGTCTTTCGCCCCCAACGGCCAAGGTGATGACGCTCACGCCACCAACCGATCGCCGGATGTACAGCAATAAGATTGGAAGCAGCCAATTCAGCCGCTGTGCCTTGCCAGATGTCGGAATGAATCGATCCGACGTTTCTTGCATTTCCGATCAACCAACGATCCCCGGGCCCTTCTGTTTCTGGGCGTTCACCCTCTTCACGTGCCAGTTTGTTAATTCGCTGAGTAAACTCGGTCTCGTCCTCTGTCGGGCCATTCAGCTTAAAACGCAAAGCATGGGAGGCGTAACGATAACGATCTTGCCAACCAA
>JBAXKQ010000176.1:0-5568 GCA_037135275.1 bacterium | reverse complement strand
GGCAAGCTACCACGAGAGCATACGGCATGCCAGTTCAAAGTCCCGCAGGCCGAAATACATAATAAATGCCATCGCCGCAATGTTCCGGATGAATATCTGGCCCGAGGCCTTCGCAGTGGAGCCGTCCCCGACTTCGTCTCCCGTTCCCTGATCGGCTTGTGCTGTTGCACTGTTGACTCACTCACGTGTATCATACGGGCGTGGCAATGGAACGGACACACGTACCGGGCCAAGGGTCATGCCGCGCCGGGGACACCAAACGGACGCGATGTATTTGTTGTCGTGATGGTGTCTGAACTGGCAGAGGAGACTTCTCTCATGGCAACTCACGGACATGACATGATACGCGACGGCGTGCGCAAGAGATATGCTGCTATAGCCCTCACAAGCGGGGCCGGTTGCGGATGTTCTGACCAGTCGTGCTGCTCTCCATCCAGGGCACCCTCCGCAAAGACGCTTTCCGCGGGACTGGGTTACTCCGAGGCGGAACTTAACGCGGCACCGTCCGGCGCCAACATGGGCCTGGGCTGCGGCAATCCGCAGGCAATCGCCCTGCTGCGCAAAGGCGAGGTCGTTGTGGACCTGGGAGCAGGGGGCGGCTTCGACTGTTTCCTGGCCGCAAGCCAGGTGGGCCGGCGCGGAAGGGTGATCGGGATAGATATGACACCCGAGATGGTTGGCAAGGCCCGGAAAAACGCCAGAAAAGCCGGGAACACCAACGTCGAGTTCCGACTGGGTGAGATCGAGCACATGCCGGTGGCGGACAACACCGCAGACGTCATCCTCTCCAACTGCGTCATCAACCTCACCCCCGACAAGCCCCAGGTCTACAGTGAAGCGTGGCGGATACTCAAGCCTGGCGGGCGGCTTGCCATCTCCGATGTTGTTGCGGTGCGACGGATACCTGCCGCCATGAAGCGAGACTTCGAAAAACACTCCGGCTGCGTCGCCGGTGCTGCAACCGTTGAGGAGCTGAAGCGGATCCTCCGCAACGCCGGCTTCCGGAACATCAGTGTTACCCCAAGTAGCGAAAGCGTGCTGTTCATCAAGAGCTGGTTTCCGGGCAGCGGGGTCGAGAAATACGTGCGTTCCGCCAACGTGCAGGCCACAAAGCCATGAACGAAGACAAAATGGCCGCCTCTGATTTCGAACATCTTATCCCGGACGTCATGCTGAATGCGGTCGAAAAGGCCATCGGCCTGAGAATGAGCGGGCTGGCCACTCCCCTGCCCAGCTACATCAATCGTGTGTACGAGGTGCAGACGCTGGCCGGTGACCGGATGATCGCCAAGTTCTACCGGCCGAACCGCTGGTCCCGGAAGGCTCTCCAGGAGGAACACGACTTCGTGGCTGACTGTGCCTCAGCCGAAATCCCTGTTGTCGCGCCGGTCACACTGCCAGGCGGCGAAACCATCAGCGAGGCAGACGGCATATTCTTCACGGTCTTCCCGAAGCGGTTCGGCCGCCAGCTGGAGATCAACAACGATGAGGACTGGATCAGAGTGGGCCGGCTCCTGGGGCGGGTGCATGTCGCAGGCAGCAGCCGCGTTGCGAGGACCAGGACTGACCTCCACCCCGCGAGATCAACCGCCCTTCACGTCAATCACCTCATCGAGAACCGTTTCGTCGCTCCAAGGCACGAGGCCGCTTTCAAGGATGTGACCGCCAGGATCACCAACTTGATCACCGGCCTCTTCGAGGATGTCGAATTCATCCGCATCCACGGCGACTGCCATTGCGGCAACCTGCTCGACCGGCCGGGTGAAGGCATCATGATCATCGACTTCGACGACATGATGGTGGGGCCGCCAATACAGGATCTCTGGCTCCTTCTCCCTGACCGCGCCGACCTTTCCAGGCGCGAGATGGACCTGCTTCTCCGTGGCTACGAGCAGTTCAGGGACTTCGACCACTCCTCGCTGCGACTGATTGAGCCGCTCCGGGCCATGCGCATTATCTACTTCCTCGCATGGTGCAGCCGGCAGGCTAATGACTTCAAATTCCGCGCTGACCACCCGGACTGGGGCAGCGATTCCTTCTGGCGCAGCGAAGTGAATGACCTTGAGCAGCAGCTCCGGATCATAGAAGAACACCTCTAGGGGCCCCATGGCTAACAAGACCTTGGGCGAAATAGCCAAAGACCTGAACCGGTCACCTGTCTACGTGCGCGGATTGCAGGCACGTTTTGGCCTGCCGGCCATGGAAGGCAGGGGCTACACCCCGGCATATCAGGCGTTCCTGCGCGTGCTGGTACACCTGCGTACCTTTTCCATTTCAGAGGAAACCCTTCAACGCTTGTGGCATATCGAGAAGAAACTGCTTCAACTGCTGCATGCCGATTCCACCGGATCGCCAACGTGGTTCCTCGACTCCTGCGGGCAGTCGTCCTTCAGGAAACGCAGGCTGCTCCTGACGAATCATGATTGCGGCGTGGAAGTCTCGTCAAAGGTACTGCAGTTGGGCCTCAATTTCGACAACTCGCCGCCTGAGCTGTTTGCCGGGTCCGAAATGGGCGAAGACGCCATGAGCATCCTTGACGAATACATGAAGATCTACGCCCGCATCGGGGCCGACATCAAATCAGAGCTTTCACTCATCAACACCGCCATCAAGTGGAGCCAGCAGCTCTGACCGCCATGTCGCTGAGTGTTGGCCGCGGCGGCGGACGCTGGCGCTATTGATGCCGGTCCGTTCTTCTTTCAGCAGTCTCTTTTGACTGGAAGTCCTCAGGGATGTCCGGTACTGTCCTTCCCGTTCCAGTGGAATTGGAGAGGTGCCAGAGTGGTCGATCGGGCACGCCTGGAAAGCGTGTGTCCTCTTTACCGGGGACCGTGGGTTCGAACCCCACCCTCTCCGCCAGGCAACAGATGCCTGCCAGATACCCACGGGAAGATCCCCGGCAATCCGAACGTGCCACGCCCGTCCGTCCCGGCTTTCCCGATAACCCACGGCTACACGTCTATGACCGGGCCCTTGCCAGGGGGTGGCCTGCGACGGTCCGGGCTGATGGTCCCTGTGCGGTTGACGTAGAGCGCGCCCCTGTGACGAGGATATCCCAGGAACATGCTCACCACACTGATGATCAGGCTGCCGCCAACCGCCGACCGGAAACCGGAAACGTCAAATCCCTTCACCAGCAAACCAGTGAGCATCAGCAGAAGGGCATTGGTAATGAGGAGAAAAAGCCCGAACGTGAGGATTATGAACGGCAGCGAAAGCAGGTTGAGCAGCGGCCTCACGAAGGTGTTCAGGACACTCAACACAAGCGACGCGATCAACAGGCCCTGCCAACCCTCATAGGTTATGCCGTGCACAACACTCGCCGCAGCCCATACCGCAAGCGTCAATATGCACCACCTCATCAGAATCATCTTCATAAGGGGGCGGAACATAGCACTGTACCCGACCGGACACAATACCGTAGTAGCAACCAGTTGCCGTCAGTCGCCGCTACGCACCTATGTTCTCGATCAGGCCCAGGATCGGCAGGAAGACGCTCAGTATGATGAAAAGCACAATTATTCCGGCGATCACAATCAGGACTGGCTGGATCAGGGCCGGCAACATGCCGAGAGTCGTCTCAACCTCATGTTCATAGTAGCCGGCCATTGAGTCCAACATCTCGTCGATCCTGCCGCTCTTCTCCCCGCTGACCAGCATGCCCACAAGTTCCGCCGGAATACTCTTCTCGCCGGCAAGTGCCGCCGACAGCGGTTCCCCGTTTCCGACGACCCCGCGCGAACGCAGTATGGCGTCGCCAATGGCATTGTCCCCGGCCGCGGCGGCCGACAATTCCAACGCCCGCAGCACCGGCACTCCGCCCTGCAGCAACGATCCATAAACACGCGCGAACCTGGCAACCGCAACTTTCCTCGCCAGCCCGCCCGCAACCGGAACCCGCAGAAGGCACGCGTTGAAGAACCGCGCGCCGCGCCGGGTCCGACCAGCCAGCCCCAGCAGGATGCCGGCGCCCATGATAACTGCCGGCGCAATCCCGCCAAGACCCGTCATCCACGCCCCAAACCCCATGACCATCCTCGTCGGCAACGGCGCCGGCCGGTTCTCCAGCAACCCGGCGAGGACCGGGAGGATGAACATGGAGAGGAACCAGCTGACCCCCAGCGCGGCGGCAAGAAGAACCGCCGGGTATACCATGGCAGCCCGGACCCGCTTCAGAAGCTTGGCCGTCGCATCCTTCATGTCGGCAATCCGCAACATTGCCTCCGGGAGCTTCCCGCTCGATTCCGCGGCCCTGATCATCCCGACGGTCACCGCATCGAAAGTCCCGGGAAGCGACGCCATGGCCCCTGACAGGGTCAATCCACCTTCCACTTTCTCCCTGAGCAGCCTGGCGACAGCAACAAGCTTTCCCCCGGCCTGCGTCTCCCCGAGCCGCAAACAACTCACGAGCGGCATTCCGGCGCCAAGCATGGCACCCGTCGATCTGAAAAAACGGGACTGCGCTTCAATCCCCACCCTGGTTGTTCCGCGTATCATTGCAAATCTCCCGCCCGGGAGAATAGTCTAACGGCCCCGCGAATGCAATCCGTGCACCTTCACACTGGCGCCTGCACGGGGTTTCTGGTTGACGTCACAGCCAGTGTTGCCTAGTTTACGCGCAAATGGCGCATGACTCAAAAAGGAAGATCCTGACAGTGTTCGGAACCAGGCCTGAAGCCATCAAGATGGCACCGGTGGTCCTGGCACTGGCCGGTAACCCGCGTTTTGAACCCCGGGTATGCGTAACCGGCCAGCATCGCGAGATGCTCGATCAGGTGCTCTCATGCTTCAACATCTGTCCCGACTACGACCTTGAACTCATGACACCCAACCAGAGCCTTGGCACCCTCACCTCGGCAATCCTCACCGGCCTGGATCCTGTGCTGCGCGAATTTCTCCCCGATATTGTGCTGGTCCATGGCGACACCCTGACGACCTTTGCCGCCAGCCTCGCAGCCTACTTTCTCCACATACCCGTCGGACACGTCGAGGCGGGCTTGCGCACCGGCAACCTCTACTCCCCCTGGCCCGAAGAGGCAAACCGCCGCCTCACAGGCGTGATTGCCGCCTATCACTTTGCCCCAACGGAACGCGCGAAGCAGAACTTGATTAATGAAGGGCACAAGCCGGAGACAATCTTCGTGACCGGGAACACCGTGATTGACGCGCTGTTCCTCGCCCGCCAGAAACTCTCATCAAACCCGGCAATTGCTGCTGGGTTTGATGCGCGCCTTCCCCACGTGCCGGAGGGTGGCCGGATACTCCTCGTAACAGGCCACCGCCGCGAGAGTTTCGGTGTCGGCTTCGAGAATATCTGCCTGGCTCTCGGCAGGATCGCGAAGCGATACCCGAACGATCAGATCATCTATCCAGTGCACCTCAATCCCAGCGTCCAGGAGCCGGTCAAACGCCTGCTCGGCAGCATTGGCAACATCCACCTTGTGGCGCCCATGGACTACCTCCCGTTCATCCATCTCATGAACCGTTCCCATCTGGTGCTGACTGATTCCGGTGGCATACAGGAAGAGGCACCCTCTTTTGGCAAGCCGGTATTGGTAATGCGCGAGA
>JBAXKQ010000175.1:0-5728 GCA_037135275.1 bacterium | reverse complement strand
GTCGGTTTCATCGAGCTGAAGAACGACATTGTCTGCGCGCATGGCTTCGATGACCGGGCCGGTGCCTTCTCCGTTGTCGAGACCCTCCGCCTGCTCAAGGGCCGCAAGCTGAACGTGGCGGTCTATGGCGTTGCCACCGTGCAGGAGGAACTCGGGCTGCGTGGCGCCCGGACCAGCGCCTACGGCATCGATCCACACATCGGCATCGCCGTCGACGTTGGCTTCGCCACCGACTTCCCAACGTCGGACCCGAAGCGGGTGGGGGAATGCTTCCTCGGCAAGGGACCGACGCTCCACAGGGGGCCGAACATCAACCCCAGACTGGGCCTTGCACTGGAGAAAGTTGCCAGAGACAAGAAGATTCCTTTCCAGGTCACGGCGGAACCCAGGGCCACCGGCACCGACGCAAACGCCATGCAGATCAACAAGAGCGGCGTTGCGGCGGCGCTGGTGAGCATTCCCAACAGGTATATGCACACGCCAGTCGAAGTGATATCACTCAAGGACCTTGAAAACACCTCCCGTATCCTCGCTGAGTACGTCTGCAGCCTCGGCGCCAAGGTCGATTACATTCCCAGGAGCAGGTGAAATCAGTGCGGCGGTCGAAGAACAGAACCGGCAAGGCGGGGAGCAATGCCAACGACGAAAAGTGATACAACAGGCATGACCGGCGGAAAACCCATGCTGATCGGTGTGTTGGGGTCCGGCAAAGGCAGCAATTGCCAGTCAATCCTGGACGCCATCAGGGATGGCCGGCTGAATGCGAGGGTGGTGTGCGTGCTTTCGGACGTTGAGAATGCCTACATTCTCGAGCGTGCCCGCAAGCAGGGAATCCCGGCACAGTACGTCAGCGCGGCGCCGTTCAAGACCAAGCTTGAGGGTGAGGCGGAACAAAAATACCTGCAGATCCTGAAAGCTCATGGCGTGGATGTTATTGCGCTGGCCGGCTTCATGCGCGTGATCAAGAAGGGGTTGTTGGATGCATTCCCTAACAGGGTCCTGAACATACATCCGTCGCTCCTGCCGTCGTTCCCAGGCGTCGAGGCGTGGAAGCAGGCGCTGGCATACGGCACGAAAGTGGCTGGGTGCACCGTGCATGTTGTTGATGCCGGCGTCGACACCGGGCCAATCATAGTCCAGCGGTCAGTCCCGGTCCTCGACAACGACACGCACGAAACCCTTCACGCCCGGATACAGGAGCAGGAGCACATCGCCTACCCCGAAGCCCTTGCGCAGATCGGTGCAGGCCTTCTGCGTCGCGAAGGCAGGCGGATGGTGCGGGGCTGAGCCGAGTTCTGGCCGATGATGGGTTCCGAGACATTGGGTGGCAGACACCACACTAGTTGGCTGTCTAGGCACCCAGGCGCATCGTCAGGGTCTCAAGCAGGATGTTGTCAGGTACTGGCTTGTGAAGGATGCAGTGCTTGGTGTTGCCCGCCACAAGTCTCTGGATCATGCCTGGTGGATCGTAGCCGGTGCAGAAGACCACGGACGGCATTTCAACGTTTTCCTCGCGGCACAGGCTCTGTATCTCCAAGAAAGCCTGCTGCCCATCCATAACGGGCATGCGCAGGTCCATCATTATCACGCTGTGATGCGCGGCACGAAACTGTTCGACCGCTTCCGCGCCGTTGACTGCAATATCTATCCTGCACTTGGGGAGGCGCAGCGACAGCAGGCGCCAGAAAAGATCAAGAATCACTTTTTCATCATCGACAACCAGTATCCGATTCTTGTCGCAAGGTGTGAGTTCGGCGGCTTGTTCATCGGATTCCGGTTTCTTCGACTGCTTGGTCTTTATAGTCATGTTCCAGTTGTTTCGGTGCTTCCGACAGGATCACAATATTGACAAAACATGTCCGGAATCGAATTTCGGCGCCATGATAGGTGTCGCCATACATGAAAGCAAGCAGAAATAGGAGAAACAGGATCCAAGGTGGGCGATCCAGTTGAAACATGCGATATGGTAAAATGAAAAAGGGCCGTGGTGGGTGCCCGGCTCGTGACACAAGCCATCCTTGCACCGCGGGCTGTGTGCGTGATAGAGTCCGGCGTCTTTTTGAACGGTTGATGAGTTCACGGAATGACGGTTGACGAAGGGGTTTGCGCTCAATGAAGGACAAGTATCCGTTTGCTGAGATTGAACCGAAGTGGCAGGCTTTCTGGCGGGATAACGGCTTTTTTGCCACCGACACCTCGAAAGTGGCCAACAAATACTACTGCCTGATGATGTTTCCGTACCCGTCCGCGGCGCTTCATGTCGGCCACGGCCGGAACTACATCATTGGCGATGCCGTTGCCAGGTACAAGAAGATGCACGGCCTTAGTGTCCTTACCCCGATGGGGTGGGATGCGTTCGGGCTTCCGGCCGAGAACGCCGCAATCAAGACAGGCAAGCACCCCCGCACCACGACCTTGAACAACATTGCCACGATGAAGGAGCAGCTGGCCACGTGGGGCGTGTGCTACGACTGGGACCGCGAGGTCACGGCCTGCCAGCCTGACTATTACAAGTGGACCCAGTGGCTGTTCCTGCAGACCTACAAGCGCAACCTCGCGTATCGCGCCCGCGGCCAGGTGAACTGGTGTCCCTCGTGCAAGACAGTCCTCGCGAACGAACAGGTCGTGGAGGGCAAGTGCGAGCGGTGCGATGCCGAGGTCGACAAGCGCTCGATGGAGCAGTGGTTCCTCCGCATAACCGACTACGCCCAGCGGCTGCTGGATGATCTCTCTAAGCTCGGCGGCTGGCCGGAGCGCGTGAAAACGATGCAGACGAACTGGATCGGCCGCAGTGAAGGCACCAGGGTTGATTTTCAACTCGTGCCGAAGCAGGGCGAAGCCGCCGGCGGGAAGGCAGTTGTCTCGTGCTTCACGACCCGTGTCGACACCATATTCGGCTGCACCTACATGGTTCTGGCGCCGGAGTGCCCGCAACTTGCTGACATGGTGAAGGGGCTGCCGCAGGAGAAGGACGTGCTAGCCTATGCGCGGGATGCCGCCGCAAAGCCGGCGCTCGACCGGACATCCGACACGCGCGAAAAGACAGGCGTCTTCACCGGCCGCTACGTCATCAATCCGTTCAATAACCAGAAGGTTCCCCTTTGGGTGGCCGACTATGTGCTCATGGAATACGGCACCGGTGCCGTCATGGCGGTGCCGGCCCACGATACCCGCGACTGGGCGTTCGCGAAGAGGTATGGACTGGAGATCCGCATCTCAATCCAGAATGCCGAGAAGAATCTCGTTCTCTCGGGGATGGAAAATGCCTACGTCGAGGATGGCACCACGGTGGACTCAGGGGAATTCTCCGGCATGCCCAACAGGCAGGCGATTCCAAAGATGACCGAGTACGCCGCCTGCCAGGGTTTCGGTGCCGCAATGGTGCACTACCGCCTGCGCGACTGGCTGATCAGCCGGCAGCGCTACTGGGGTGCGCCGATCCCGATCATCTACTGCAAGGACTGCGGCGTGGTTCCGGTTCCGGAGAAGGACCTCCCGGTCCTGCTGCCGGACAACGTGGAATTCAAGCCGACTGGTGAATCGCCTCTCGCCCGTTGCGAGGAGTTCATGAACGTCAAGTGTCCGAAGTGCGGCAAGCCTGCCCGCCGCGAGAGCGACACGATGGACACATTCGTCGACTCGAGTTGGTACTTCCTGCGCTACCTGTCGCCGCACGACACCACCCAGGCGTTGAACTCCGAGACCTGCAATAACTGGATGCCGGTGGATCAGTATATCGGCGGCGTTGAGCACGCGATACTGCACCTGATGTATGCCCGCTTCTTTACAAAGATGCTGTTTGACATGGGGCTCGTTAAGTTCGACGAGCCGTTTGCGCACCTTTTCACGCAGGGCATGATCTGCAAGCGCAGCGAGATCGACGGGCAGCTCTACAAGATGTCCAAACGCAAGGGCAATGTGGTGAATCCGGAGGCGCTTATCCGCGACTACGGCGCGGATACCGTCAGGCTCTACACGTTGTTCATCGGGCCGCCCGAGAAGGATGCCGAATGGAACGACCAGGGCATCGAGGGCGCGGTGCGGTTCCTCCGCAGGCTGTGGCGAAGGGTCTACGACAACCGCGACGTGCTGATGTCGGTTGGCGGTGTGAAGTGTGACCTTGCGGCGATGGGTGAGAAGGAGAGGGGCCTGTACCGGAAGTTGCACGAGACCATCGGCCGGGTGACCCACGACATGGAAGGCGACTTCCACTTCAACTCTGCCATAGCGGAAATCATGGAACTCATGAACGCTCTGGACGAGTGCGGCGTGAGTGCGGACAGCGGTATCCAGCAGAAGGCCGTCTACCGGGAGGTTCTCGAGACCGGGATTGCGCTCCTCTCGCCGTTTGCCCCGCACATCTGCGAGGAGTTGTGGCAGGAATTCGGGCACAAGACCAGCATTCTCAAGGCGTCGTGGCCAAAGGCGGACCAGGCCGCGCTTGTCAGGTCGAGCGTCGAGGTTGTGATCCAGATCAACGGCAAGGTTCGTGACAGGATGACCGTTGATGTGGGGCTTGCTTCAAAGGATCTCGAAAAGCTGGCCATGGCCAGGGAGGCCGTGAGCAAGCACGTCGAGGGCAAAACGGTTCGAAAAGTGATCGTCGTTGCCGACAAGCTTGTCAATATCGCGGTTTCGTAGCGATTCGAAAGGCTCCGGTGCCGTGGCTGAATCTGCTGACAAATGGAAGGGAGTGACGGCAGGCCGGTGTCCAGGTGAAGAGAGCACTGGCGGAAAGTTGCCGGTCGTCGGGCCCCTGTTGAAGGGATTGAGCCAGATGACGGTGCGGGAGCAGCAGGCCGTGCTCATCGTCCTGTTCCTGGGCCTTCTTGGGGTTGGCGTAAAGCTGTGGCACCTGTGGAGGGGAGTGGCATGACGGAGAACTGCGTATTCTGCAAGATAGTGGCGGGAACCATTCCGAGCACGAAGGTGTATGAGGATGACAGCGTCCTGGTGTTCATGGATATCAGCCCGGTCACCAAGGGGCATGCGCTGGTTGTGCCGAAAGCGCATCATGATCCCATCACCGCGGTGCCGCTCGTGCTCCTGCAGCAGGTGATCGCGGTTGTCCAGAAGGTCGCGAAGGCCCAGGTCTATGCCCTGAAGGCTGACGGCATCAACGTAACGCAGGCCAACGGTGAAATAGCCGGCCAGGTGATTCCACATGTCCATTTCCATGTCATTCCACGTCTCAAGAGCGATCCCCATACGTGGCATATGCCGCAGCTCAAGTACGATTCAGACGCTGAGATGAAGCAGTACGCCGAGCTGATCCGCAAGGCGATCGGGAAGTGACCGCGTTGCCCGTCGGCGGTGCGCTGCCGCCGGCGGCAGCAAAGGCAATCGGCAAGGTGGAGTGGCGATGACAACAAGCCATCGGCTCATGGATGAACTAGGCAGGACCGTGCTTGCGGGCAGCGGTGCGCTTGGCACATCGCTGCGGCGGGCCGCGGATACCGCCGGGGGCCCCGTCGAGATCCTCAACCTGCGCCAGCCGGCTGCAGTGAGATCCCTTCACAACGCCTACCGCGACGCCGGATCGCAAATCCTGATAACCAACACGTTTGGTGCCAACAGGCTTGCGCTCGGGGATGCCGGCCTCGGTGAGCAGGTTGCCGCCGTCAACGAGGCCGGTGTGCGGCTGGCCCGTGAGGCGGCCGGAGATGCCGCCATGGTTTGGGCGTCGGCGGGGCCCCTCGGTCTCGGGTTGCGCTTCGACGATTTCGGG
>JBAXKQ010000174.1:0-5772 GCA_037135275.1 bacterium | reverse complement strand
CAGGGACATCTGCTATAACAATGCATTGTCGTATCTCGGCTTCAATGTTCCAACCAAGTGATGAAGACTCGTTATATCAGCGGACTATTGTTTGTGGTCATTGCCGCCCTGCCGTACGCGCTGATGGTGGTCACTGGCAGGCATAACGTTGAGCCGGCGGCGGCGAAGCCTGAAACACTCGTCATCATTTCGCCGCACCGGCGCGAAGTGCGGCTTGAGTACAGTCGCGCCTTTCGCGCCTGGATGAAAGACCGTCACAACCGGGCGGTTGAGATATCCTGGGTTGACGTTGGCGGGACGCAGAAGATCAACAAGTACCTGGAATCGCAGTTCAGTGCATCGGCTGACGGTATAGGCGTTGACCTCCTGTTTGGCGGCGGCGTATCACCGTACCTGGTCGCAAGAAGGAATGGCTGGCTCCAGAGCGTGGACTTACCGCCGGGGACCCTGGACAATATTCCTGCGCTCTGTGCAGGCCTGCAGGTGTATGACCCCGAACACTATTGGCACGGGGTCGCTCTGAGCGGTTTTGGCATAGTCTACAACCGCACTGTCCTGCGCCGGTTGGGGTTGAGTGTGCCCCTGACATGGGAGGATCTTGCGGCCCCCGCCTTCTTCACATGGCTGGCATCCGGCGACCCGAGGTCAAGCGGATCAGTTCACAAGTGCTACGAGATTATTCTCCAAGCGTACGGCTTCGAAAAGGGGTGGGGCATAATTACGAGAATATGCGCCAATGTGCACCGTTTCGGCGAAGGTGGAGGTGCTGCTCCGCTTGAGACCGCCATGCGTGATGTGGCTGCTGGCATGGCCATCGACCAGTATGCCGAAACCGTAGTTCGGCTGGTGGGGCGCGACGTGCTCGGTTTTGTCCTGCCTGCAGATGTTACCGTCATGGATGCAGACGCGATCGGACTCCTTAGAGGAGCTCCGTCACCTGAACTTGCCAGGACATTCATTGAGTTTGCCCTCTCTGAAGAGGGGCAGCAGGTGCTGTACCAGCCCGCAGGCGTCAACGGCCAGCAGTTCGCGCTCAACCGGATGCCCGTTCGCAAGTCGTGCTACGACACTCCCGGCGGACCGGCCGCCCGGCCGTACGAACAGGGGAGCGGTCTGAAATTCGACGCTAGGAAAGAATCCGCACGGCGGGACATTGTGGCGGCCATGATAGGCGTATTCATGATCGATGCCCATTCAGAACTGGCTGCGGCGTGGAAGCGAGTGATTGCAGATGGAATGAGGCCGGATGATGTAAGCCGTCTTTGCAAACCGCCGGTTGCAGAGAGCGATCTGCTGGTGCTCTCCAAACTCTGGGGAGATCCAAGGGAGAAGGCGAGAATCAGCGCGGAGTGGTCTGCCGTGGCCAGGCGGCGCTACCGCGCAATCGAGCAGGGCAGCGGGGAGACAAGGCAATGAGCGGAAAAGCAGCGTCTATTGAAGTTCGCGGCGTGAGCAAGCGCTTCGGCGCCGTGGTGGCACTGGACAACGTCACTTTTGATGTCCACGCCGGCGAACTGTTCTTCCTCCTTGGGCCCTCCGGGTGCGGCAAGACAACCATGTTACGAATCCTTGCCGGGCTCGAGAATCCGGACTCCGGCAAGATCTGCTTCAACGGCACCGATATCGCGGCATTGCCGCCGCATCGCCGCGGCGCCCCAATGGTCTTCCAGAATTACGCCCTTTGGCCCCACCTTTCAGTGTCCGAGAATGTGGCGTTCGGGCTCGTCGAGCGCCGGCTGCCCGGCGCTGAGGTCGCGGTCCGCACAAGGGAAGCTCTGCGGCGCGTAGGGCTTGACGGGCTTGGCGGGCGTATGCCAGGACAGCTGTCAGGGGGCCAACAGCAGAGGGTCGTCCTTGCCAGGGCTCTGGTCCTCAACCCGGCAATTGTTCTGCTCGATGAGCCGCTGTCGAACCTTGATGCCAAGCTCCGCGGCGAGATGCGCGAGGAGATTGAGAAACTTCACCGCGAGACCGACATCACTTTTGTCTACGTCACTCATGACCAGACCGAGGCCCTTTCTCTCGCTGATCGCATGGCTGTGATGCAGGGCGGTCGTATCCGTGCCGTGGGTGCGCCGCTCGAATTGTATCATCGCCCGCCCAATACCTTCTGTGCCGATTTTCTTGGCGAGTCCAATCTGCTCCAGGGAATAATTGCTGGCGGGACGGGCGGCATGGTGAGCGTGAAGACCGGGGTCGGCACGTTTCAAGCCGTTTTCCCTGCTGCCGGATCGCAGCCGGCCGTGGGATGCGCAGTCAATTGCCTTATCCGCCCCGAGAGCTTGAGATGCACAGGACGCGAGGGGGCGAACAGGATAAGCGCGACCGTGCGTTCAATGCGCCTCAACGGCGCTACTACGACTGTCGACCTTGAGTGCAACGGCTTGCCGCTGAAAGCGGTTCTCCTGAGCCAGTATGCGATGGATATCAAACCGGGTGTCCAAGGGGACTGGTATGCTGACCAGTCCAATACGATCTGCATTGTGGAGGAGTGATGCGAGTCCGCGAATATATCCTGCCAGGGCTTATACTTGCATTTCTGCTCGTGTTTCTCGTCTGGCCATTGGTCTACGTGTTCCGGAATGCTGTTGTGGATACACAGGGCCCAACACTCCTCTACCTGCGAATGATGGTGACTGACCCGGCACAGTTGGAGGCAATCGGCACCAGTTTCCTCATCGCCACCCTTGTGACTCTCTGCTCACTCTGTATGGCCATGCCGGTGGCATGGTTGATTGCGAGGCGTTCCTTCCGCGGGCGGTCCATCCTGTCCTGGGCAATCCTTATCCCAATGATCCTGCCACCGTTCGTAGGGGCAGTCGGCGTGAAAATCCTGTTTGCGAGATTTGGCGCGTTCAGCACTCTGATGATGTGGCTCGGGATCACAGATGGACCGGTGGACTGGCTGGGAGCGTATCCGCTGGGCGGGGTCGTCATAATGGAGTCGCTACACCTGTTCCCTGTGCTCTATCTCAACCTCGTTGCGGCATTCTCAAACATTGACCCATCACTGGAGGACGCCGCTGCAAACCTCGGCTGTTCGCCGTGGGGAGTCTTCCGACGTGTGGCAATGCCCCTGGCGGGACCAGGACTGTTTGCCGGGACGATACTGGTATTCATCTGGTCTTTCACAGAGCTCGGAACGCCCCTCGTCTTCGGGTTCCGGCGCATTCTGCCTGTGATGGTCTATGACAAGGTCAGTGAGGCTGGCACGAATCCACTCGGATACGCCCAGGTTGTGCTGCTGCTGCTTGTCGCCGGGGTGGGCTTCTGGATGAGTAAAAGGATGGCGAAATCCAGAGGTGGCGTCGCAACGCTTGGTCGCATGAGCGTGACCAGGCAGGAAGCTCCTCTGACCGGCTTCGGCGCATTACTCGCACAGGTTGGCATTGGAATGCTGCTTCTTGCCGCGATCCTTCCTCATATCAGCGTCGTTCTTGTGTCAATCAGCAGGACGTGGCTTTCAAGCGTGATCCCGCAGGGCCTGACTCTTGAGTTCTATGCCCGAGCCATTGGCTCCGAGCTTACGCGAACAGCGCTCAGCAACAGCCTGCTTCTTGCTGTCGGCGCCACGGTCCTGGACGTGATCATAGGTTTCGCGCTGGCCTGGCTCTGCGTTAGAAAACGGATCATCGGATCCGACTGGCTGGATACGCTCTCCATGGTTCCGCTTGCTGTCCCCGGCATCGTTATCGCTTTTGGCTACCTCGGCTGCTTCACCGGGGGATGGTTCAAGGACTCACTGCTGGACCCGAGGTTCAATCCCATGGTGATTCTTGCAATCAGCTACGCAATTCGAAGAATGCCGTACATGGTCAGGGCGGCTCATGCTGGAATGGAACAGACAAGCCGTGTCTATGAGGAGGCTGCTTCCAACCTGGGTGCAACCCCGTTCAGGGTAATACGAAGGATCACTTTGCCGCTTATCGCGGCAAATCTCCTTGCCGGCGGAATCCTGTGCTTTGCGTTCTCGATGCTTGAGGTCTCGGACAGCCTGATTCTTGCCCAGAGGGAGAACTTCTACCCGATTACCAAGGCAATCTATGTCCTGATGGAACAGCTCGAAAATGGTACAAATGTTGCCGCCGCTCTTGGGGTCTGGGCCATGGCTCTGCTGGCTGCCGCGATGCTTTGGGCTTCGTCACTTCTTGGCAAACGGATGGGCCAGATGTTCCGCGCCGGATAGAACTGAACGTATTTCGGAGGATTGCTTCATATGAACTCATGGTACGCAACGCTCCAGCGGCCGCCACTGACGCCGCCGGACTGGGTGTTTGGGCCTGTCTGGTCCGTGCTTTACGCAATGATTGCCGTATCGGTGGCGCTCTACTACTGGGCGCCTGCGAGGCCGTACATCTGGCCGGTATCGGCACTTCTGATCCTTCACCTGATATCGAATTTCGCATGGACGTACCTGTTCTTTCGGCTTCAATCGCCGCTGGCGGCACTTGTTGATATCCTGTTTCTGGATGTGTCGCTTGTAGTACTCGTTGGTGCTTTCTGGTGTGTGAGCACACCTGCCGCGGTCCTCCTGTTGCCGTATCTTGCTTGGGTCTTGTTTGCCACTTATCTGAACGCCGGCTTCTACAGGCTGAACTGACGATGTCATTCTTCGATACGCACGTGCACTTCGACATGCTCAAGGCGCCGGATGGGCCGGATTCCGCTGTCATGCGGGCTCTGGCTGCCGGCGTAACCAGGATGATTGCAACCGGCGGGTCCATGCCGGCAAATGAGTTTGCTCTTTCCATGGCCGCCCGCTTTCCCGGCACCGTGACAGCCGCCGTTGGCTATGACCGCGACTGCGCCGACGGCGCCAGCCCAATGCCTGATCTGGATCCTATCCTGCGATGCGGAAGTGTCGGCGGGATTCGCCCGATAGCTGTCGGAGAAGCCGGATTAGACTTCCACTATCATCCGGAAACGGCAACCCGACAACTGGCACTGTTCGCCAACCAGCTTCACCTGGCACAGACACATCATCTTCCCATTGTGGTGCATAGCCGTCAGGCTGATGAAGCTACCCTTGAAGCACTGACCGACTACGCTCGTGGCCTTCCATCCGGCGGCGTGAGGGCAGGGGTAATTCACTGCTTTACCGGAAATGTGGGCTTCGCGCGCAACCTGCTCGATTTGGGCTTCCACATAAGTTTCAGCGGCATCGTGACATTCCGAAACGCTGACGCTCTTCGTGAGGCCGCCCGTTTTGTGCCAGCCGACAGGCTGCTGATCGAGACGGATTCGCCATTTCTGGCACCGGTGCCGCATCGTGGGAATCCCAACGAGCCGATGTTTCTGCCCGCAGTCGCAAAATTACTTGCTGAGGTGCGTGGATCCTCTGTCGAGGACATTGCGGCGCAAACAAGCCGGAATGCCACAGCTCTGTTCGCAGTCTGAGAGCCGTCTACCAGATCCTGTTATCCAAGTGCCTTCCGGAGATTCCTGACAAGGTGGACGAGTTTCCCGTGACGTGCGGCATCGACCAAGGCACTGCCCACAACGGCCCCGTCTGCAGAGCTGGCGGCAAGGCGGGCCTGCGACCCATTGCTGATCCCGAAGCCGACAACGACAGGCAACTTCGTCGCTCGTCTCAGCATTGCCATGTGCCTGCCGATGCCGGTGCTGATGGTCGTGCGAGTGCCAGTGACGCCTGTGACCATAATGTAGTACACGAAGCCGTCTGCCCCGGCCAGAATGCGGCGAGCCCGCTGAAGAGGGGTCGTCGGAGCGATGATCCTGATTAGCGACAGTCCAAGCGGGGCAGCAAAGACC
>JBAXKQ010000173.1:0-5804 GCA_037135275.1 bacterium | reverse complement strand
CAGTCCTCTCACTCTATCTCGCTTTCGGTGTCATTCTTAGTTGACGCAACGGGGGAAGGTTCTTTTCGCACAGCGACCCATGACATTGCCATCGAAGAGCACATCGACAGAGAACACCCTGGCATGCGACCATCCCGCCAGGCTGACGTGATGGCGGGTGGCCCTGTTTGACCTGCCTGTCAGAACGACCCTTGCTCCGCCTCCGGCAGCTCAGCCATCTTCGCCATGGCCGCAATGGCGGCACTGGCTTCCGCCTCACGCTTGCTCATTCCACGGCCGCGGCCCATGACATTGCCATCGAGGAGCACATCGACAGTGAACACTCTGGCGTGCGACGGCCCCTTCTCACCCGCATTGCGGTAGTGCGGACTGCAATGCCACACCCGCTGGGCTATCTCCTGAAGTTTCCCCTTCGGATTGTGTTCCCAGACATCGTCGCCGCTGGCAGCCAGTTCAGGCGTGATGAGCTTTCGTATCATCTTGTCGGCGGCCTTGAATCCGCCGTCCACGTAAACAGCGCCAATCACCGACTCCAGCACATCGGCGAGGTTTGAGTCGCGATTCCGGCCGCCCGACCGCTCCTCGCCCTTGCCTAGCAGCAGCCTGTCGCCAAGGCCGATACGCTTGGCAACCCTCGCCAGTGCCTTGCCGCTGGCAATGCTGCTGCGAAGGTGCGTCAGGGTCCCCTCGTCGGCATCAGCAAACTTCTCGTAGAGATGCGCCGCGGTGACGAGGCCAAGCACCGCATCGCCGAGAAACTCGAGCCGCTGGTTATCGCACTCAGTGCCCGGGTTCTCAAACCTGTAGGACCTGTGCGTCAGCGCGGCTGTCAGGTGCTCCCGCCTCCTGAACGAATGCCCGATGTCCTTTTCGAGGTCCCGGTACGGATTTAATCTGGATCTTCCGAACATATTCTCCCTCCCCGCGTCTCCCGTGAAGCCGGGGACCCAATCGCGGATCCTCCGCCATCCCCGGTCAGGTGTCTTCCCACTATGCCCGCGGATGATACCGCGCGTGAACCGACTTCAACATCTTTCCGTCAACATGGGTATAAATCTGCGTCGTGGATATGTCGGCATGCCCGAGCATTTCCTGGATGACCCGCAGCGGGGCGCCGTTCGCCAGAAGGTGGCTCGCGAACGAGTGTCTCAGCGTGTGCGGCGAAACCGACCTGGTAATTCCAGCTCGCCTGCTGAAGTCCTTTACAAGCTTCCACAACCCCTTCCTCCCGAAAGCCGACCCACGGCGGGTGAGAAACACATGCCTGCCGGCGGCCTCGCGGGCCAGCGCTGGCCTGGCTTTCGAGATGTATTGCTCGAGCCTCGCGCGCGCCGTCTCTCCGAACGGCACAATCCGGACCTTGTTCCCTTTCCCGTAGCACCGGATGTAACCGGAATCAAAGTGGATGTCGTCGAGCTTCAAGTTGGCGCACTCCGACACGCGCATGCCCGTGGCGTACATCATTTCGAGGATTGCCCGGTCACGGAGCGCGTAGTTGCCGTCACCGGCCGGCGCCACAAGAAGGCGTTCAACCTCCTTGTAGGTCAGGACCGTCGGAAGGATCCGGCCGATCGATGGTGAGTCCATAACCTCCGTAACATCCTTTGTCAGCAGCGACTCACGGAGCAGGTAGCGATGAAAAACCTTGAGCGCCACCAGGCGGCGGGAAATGGAACTGATACTCAACCCCCGGTCCTTCTCCGACGTCAGGAAGTCCAGTACGTGCTTGCGGGTGACATCGTTGAACGATCGGATGTCCCGGGCCTCCAGGAATTGCCGGTAACTACCGAGATCCGACGCGTAGGCCGCCCGCGTGTTGGGGCTGAGCCCGCACTCGAGCGAGACATGGTCGAGGAACTGATCTACAAGGGCATTCACAGGCAAGGGTCTACCACTTGCATTCGGGGGGGAGCTTTGCCACGGCATTCGAGTCGGCAGGTATGTCGTTGGCGGCAAACCCCGCCGCGGCAATAGTGTGCTCCAAATTCTTCAACGCCACCTTCATGCTGTCATATTGAATTACCACCCAGCGCTCCCTGGTGTTGTATCTCACCGTGTCGAGCTTGATGGACCCGTCCATGCTGGACTGCTGGGCGTAGCGTACGAGCGCTTCCTGTATGATCTCCGTGCATCGCTCGTTCTTGAGCCCAGGCACGCTGATCTTGTGCGTCCGGTAGTCGTCCCTGCGACAGGCGCCAAGACACAGAACTACTGCCGCCGCCGCAACAACCACAACCACCCTGCAAATATGTTTCATGGTCGCACCTTACCACAGCGCCACATCGACCGCAACCCCGGATTGACACCCCCGACTCGGCGGAATCCCGCAACACGGTGTTCAAGACAGGGAGAATAGCCGGGGCATCTGCAAACCGGCGGATCTGCTACCAGCCGAGACCTTCGTGTTCCTCATCCTCTGATCCCATGTGGCACACACCGCTGCAACTGGAGCCGTTGTAGGTGATATTATCCCCGGCGCTGGAATACTTGAACTTCACATCGGCAGGCCTGGACGGGCTCGGATAGTAGTGCTGGAGAGATCCGGTGCCGAATCCGTCATGGCACGCGCCGCAGGACACACTCCTGTGCTTGCTATGTCGTCCTGTCCCGGGAGAACTGCTGTGACACGAACTACAGGCGCCGATCGACATGGGCGGGTCGCTGACGGTGTGGCAGCTCTGGCAGGATGGCGTAGCCTTGCCGCCGCCATTCTTCAGGTCATGACACCCCAGACAGGACGAGCGATTGCCAATCGACTGCTGCGCATGATTGCCGGGCAGCAGCCAGGAGCTTCCAGTCTGATGCGTAACCGATGACTCATGGCAGTCGTGACAGGATGCAGGTCCGTTCCCGTAGGAGCGGTCAAGGTCGTGGCATTCGCTGCAGACCGCCTCATGGGCGCCCAGACTGCTATGGGGCGCCGTGCCGTGGGTCCAGCCTCCACCGGCCGGCGCCTTGCTCCCGGATGGACCGAAGTGGCACCTGTAGCAGCTGACACCGGACGTCCCCCCCTGATAGTCGTTGCCATGGCATGCCGCGCATTGTGCGAGGTTCTGTGCCGCCGGGATGCCATGGAAGGTCGCGAGCTTCCTGTCCAGCCAGGACTGCCCGGTTGCGTGAATTACCGAACCGCGGTGGCAATCATGGCAGGACGCCGGACCATTCCCGTAGCTGCGGCTGCTTGCGTGACACCCGTTGCAAACCGCCTCGTGGGCACTCAGGGAAGAATGAGGGGTAGTGCCATGGCTCCAGCTAACCCCCGCCGGCACGAGGCTCCCGGATGGGCCGAAGTGACACGCGTAGCAGCTCACTCCCGAAGATCCTCCCCGATAGTCATCGCCGTGGCAGACAGCGCACTGCGCGGGATCCCTCTCCGCATCGATGCCGTGGAAGGTTCCGCTTTTCTTATCCAACCACGCCGATCCGATCGGGTGCGAAGCTCCGGCGCCGTGGCAGTCGTGGCAGGTCGCCGGCGGAAGACCGAACTTGCGATATATTCCATGACAATTGTTACAGATCATACTGTTGCCGCTGAGTTCATTGTGGGGCGTGGCCCCGTGACTCCAGGTCGTCCCCGGAGGGATCCGGCTGCCGATGGGGTCGAAATGGCACTCTGTGCAGCCAGGTAGAGTTTTTGTGCCTCTCAGGTCCGGCCCATGACAGGATGTGCACGACTCATTTCCGTCGCTCACGACATCCGCGCCATGATTGCCAGTGGCCGCCGGGTTCATCCATGCAGCAGGATGGGCGTTCCTGTCCGTCGGCGCGGCCGGATCCGGCTCCGAACACGACGCCAGTAAGGTCGCCGAAACAAGCATCCAAATTCCATGTCGCATCAGTCTTCTCAACATAAGCTGCATCCCGACAGAACTAACCGTGGCACTTCACGCAGGTTTCTGACGTCTTTGAATTGCCGTGACACCTGACACACGAGGTGGGGTCCACTCGCCCGTCGATACGATGTCTCGCCAGGTAGTCGCCACGGTGCGGCATTTTCCGGAACGTATCACGCTGGTTTCTGACCGACGGCTTCAGTTCAACTCGATTGCCGTGGCAGTCACTGCAGAAATTGCTCTTGTGGCACATGGCGCAGACCTCTTCGTTCTGGTGCGCCACTGCCCCGTGCCGTTCGCCGAAACCGGCGGCGTGGTCGAACTTCTCCCAGGCAAAAGTGTCGCCGCGGGAATCATGGCACTCAGTACAAACCGGCGGCTTGTTTCCAAAGCCCTCGACGTCGGGGTGCTTCGCCATCAATCTGGCCCTTCGCTGCATTGAAACACACGCCGACACCGACACCAGGGAGAGGACCAGCACCACTTGCAGGCATCTAACACCCTTGGACATTCAAATTCTCCTTCACCGCGAAAAAGACTAGAAGCCGGCACTGAACCGGTAGACCACCGTCATCATAGCCCTAATATCGCTGTTGAAATAGGGATCGGCACTGTAGTCGGCGGATATCCTTACCTCCAGCTTGTCGCCAAAATACCTCTTGCCTGAGCCAACAGAAACACAACATGCGTAATCCTTCCCGTATATTGCCTCGTCGTAGAGCGTATAGAGGAGGTCAGCACTGATGAAATCAGCCCATACCGCCTCTGCCAGCCGATCCATGTAGCAGTATATGCGCATCAACAGGTATTTCTTGTCAGCGTCCACACCCTGCATACGCCCGACCTCGCCGCCCGCCTGTGCAAGTGATTTCCCGAACCAGTCCGCCGATGCCGATGCATACCAGGCTGATCCATCCAGGTCATAACTGTAGCTCTTTGCCTTTGCGCCGAAATTCCAACTCGTTGACCGGCGCCAATCGAGGTTGGCCCCAACCACCCGGAGCCTCTCGTCGCTGTCTGCCATGGAAAGAAACGGTCCCTTCGCCGGAGCCTTGGCGCCAAAATAATCATCGTACCGGAACAATTCAAAAAGTGGGCAGACCGTGAACTTGCCCGCATCAATCCGGAGCTCGTAGTTGTGTTCAGCCCACCCGGATGTCTCCATGTTGCGAACCGAGTTGCCGTACAGGCTCATGCCAAAGGGAAGCAGGAAGGAACTGTCGACGCCGAGCATCGACGATACTGTGGAACCGTCGTCTTTCATCGTCTTGTACGAAAGCCCGACATCGGAATACGCCTTGAACCTGTGGGATAGGCGTCCGCCCCAGATACTGTCGCCGCCCCGTCCAGGCACATCATCGAGCCCCAGTGGCAGTCCACCGTAGGCTGAAACAGAAAACTGGTCCCCGAGATCCGTTCTAGCCCGCACACCATCGATTGAGTCGTCCGCCACCCCTTCAAAAACGTGCTGGCGCCCCAGTCGCAAGCTTCTGTCCTGGTAAGAGTCGGCTAGCTCCAGATACCCGTAGATGAGTTCACCGCCGCCTTGATGGTCATAGTAGCCGCTGTTGGCCGCGTCCAACCTTCCCCAGCCATAGGCATGAAAGGAAAGAAACTGAGAGCCTATCTCTTCCACGTCCAATCTCATGTACTCGTAGACAGGGGCGACCTGCTTGTTGGTGCCTGATCCTGTCACGCGCTCGAATGACCTCACAGCGGTTTCGGACTCCATGGCAATGCTGCCGGAGAAGGCGGGGATGGCTGCCAGGCCGAGGAGGGTGCAAATCCCCAGCGCGCGCAGCAGCTCTTTTGTCCTGGTGAGAATGAAACGTCTGGTCATTCGTCTTTCACGCCGGCCGGCCGTCGCATCAGTCACACCCGTCTCAACGTGCGCAGCCCCGGTGACATACAAAACTTACGGCCGATCTTATACACTTGCGACCCGCGTATTTCAACCCAAATATGCGACGC
>JBAXKQ010000172.1:0-5893 GCA_037135275.1 bacterium | reverse complement strand
CCGCGGGTTGGCGTTGCCATGGAGCCGGGAAAACAAAAACCCGTGACACGTTGGCTGCACGAGAATACAATGAGGGAGGTTGAAAGGGTGAGCGAGGGGAATTACTCGCATGGGGAGGCCTTGTTTCGCTGCAGCAGCTCGTGAACGGTTCTCTTGCTGTCGAGAACGGCGCCGGAGCTGGCCCGGGCGGCCACGGCTATTTCTTCTTCGCCCATGGGTCGACCGCTGATTCCGAAATTGATAGCGCATTTGGTGCGAATTTTCGGTGACACGATGAATTCTGTGCACAAAGAGACAGCTTGGTTGCCTGTTGTCAGGTTGCGGTCCCCTGCCTGGCTTCAGGGGTTTCTCCGCCACAACGGGCCAGTACACGCGTCGGTCATAGACCGAGTTCGCCTGGTGATTGAGATGTCCAGGTTGAATGTCGAACATGGCTCTGGCGGCCCGTTTGCCGCGGCAGTATTCGGCCTCAGCACCAATTCCCTGCTGTCGGTCGGAGTCAACCGGGTTGAGAGTGAGCATTGTTCTGCTGCACACGCCGAGATGATGGCCATCATGGCTGCGCAGCAGCTGGTTCGCCACTACGACCTGGGCGTCGGGAGCGGCGAAGGGGTGGAGATAGTCAGCAGCAGCGAGCCCTGCGCAATGTGCCAGGGCGCAATAGGATGGGCCGGGATAAGCAGTCTCGTCTACGCCGCCCGCGGGGTTGATGTGTGCAGGATCGGGTTCGACGAAGGGGTCAAGTCGACGGACTGGATACGGCAGTTCAGAAGACGGCATATCGCCGTTACTGGCGGTGTCCTCCGGCGGGAAGCCGTGGCGGTCCTGGTCGACTACCGTGACAGGGGTTGCCTGATCTACAACAGCGTCAGATCTTCTTCTTCCGCTCCGCAAGAATCCCGACGATAACGAAGAAGCCCACGACGGCAGTCACAAGGTTGATCGGCGACAGGTCCGAAAGCAGGCTGTAGACAAGAGCGGCAAGAAACACGGTTAACACGCCGTAGCCGAAGGCGCACAGGGCAATGAAAATCAGCAGTCTGAAAACCACATTCAGACCTTGAATCTGCTGCTTGATCCCAGCGTTGATGGTTCCGCCATAGATGCTCAGAACGGTTGCGACAAGCGCGACGGCTGTCTCCTTCAGGTATGGTCTCAGCAGGGCGGCAAGCCAGGCGGCAAACTGGTGGACGTATTCCATGGCGGCTATTCCTCTTTTTGTTTCCGGGACTTCACGCTGCCCGATCTGATAAACTGAAACGGATGCTACACTGCCGCCGCGCCCAAGTCCAGATAGTAAGCCCCGATTCCACTCGAGCACGAGCCCGTCTCCCGGAGGATTGTGCCGTTCTTGTGTCTTGTCTGGAGGAATTGGGGCCGGGGAAGCCTGCGTGGGATTGACTGCAGGCCGGGTTTTAGCAATGCTTCCGCCCATGGAAAAGTCAGGACACACACAATCGCAGCAGAATGCTGCAGGGTTTGAGTGCCGGCCCGGCGGGTCTTGGCCTCGTTCCGTGTGTTTCCATGCCTCGTTGCTGCTTCTGTCGCTGGTACTCCTCTCTTCGGCGGGGTGCGGCGGCAGAAAAGCCGAGGAGCAAGTGTGCAGCTTCCAGGGCAAGTGGCCACCCGGGCGGCAGTGCAGCTACCGCGTGGAAGTGCGGGAAGAGACGGCCACGAAGGCGCCTGCGCAGTCCGGTCGTTATGCCGGTGGCGCCGCTGCAACGGCCACGAGCGTCGTTGAGTTAGTATGGCAGACGATAGAGGCCGGTTTCTCGCTGAGGGATGAGCCATCCGATGGCAACAGGATGGCGGACCTTGTCATTGTCTCGGCCACGGTAGAACGCGAGCAACGGATAGCGAACGCGGCGCCACGGATGGTGCGCCGCAAGCTTGCCGGGGTGACGGGAGTCGGGGTTGCATACAGCATGGACTCCCGCGGAGTTGTCCGGAGAACCGATGGTGCGGAAGAATTCATGAGGCGGGTCATACGCTATGGCGGTCCGACCGCCAACGAAACCTTTGCCGCCGTGTTCAATGAGGACTTTCTCGAACAGATGCGGATTACGGGTTGGAAGCACCTGCCGGAAGGACCGGCAGTGCCTGGCCAAGCCTGGACAGCGACCGACAAGATTGAATTCCCGGGCATTGGACGTATCCTGGTCAGGCAGCGGCACAGGTTTGAGAAGTGGGAAAGGCGCGACAACAGGATGTATGCCAGGATATCATGGTGGGGCGCGGTGGGGAGTGTGGTCGAGACTGCCGCGGCTGACGATGTGTTGCCCGACAATGTGCAGAAGGTCGAAAGCGTTGGGTCGTGCCTGTTCTGTCCGTTGTTGGGGATGATTGTCGAGTGGTCGGAGAATCTCTCCGTGGCCACGGTACTAGAAATAGGAGGGCGGCCGGCGGGGGCTGGAGAGATTACCCAGGAGATTCACCGCCGTACGGAAGTCAAACTTGCCGGCCCGGTGGTCGACTCAAGGGCCGCCAGTGGCAGGCTCCTGGCCGACAAGAATGTCAGCGTCATCAAGAAGCGACCCGGGGGAAAGACGGAGGGATCCGATGAAAAGAACAAGGTTAAGCCGGCTGGGAAAGCCCCTTCAAGAACTGGTGGCCGCCGCTGACGCCGCCACAAAGACATCATACAGTCCGTACTCGCGTTTTGCGGTTGGTGCCGCACTGATGACTCCGGACGGGGAGATCGTCACCGGCTCAAATGTCGAGAACGCTGCGTATGGGTCGACCATCTGCGCCGAGCGGGCGGCGCTGGTCAGGGCAAACGCCATGGGCTACCGGGTTTTCAAGGCGCTCGCCGTTGCCGCGCGCGCTGCGGGGGCGAGGCGGGTGGCGGGTGGCGATGTCGCCGCGCCATGCGGTGCATGCCGGCAAATGCTGTACGAGGCGGCGAGCAACGCCGGGCGCAATATCGAGGTAATACTTCTCGGCGCCGACGGGAAGACAGTTGTGCTAACCTCAGTGGCAGAGTTGCTGCCGCTGGCGTTCGGGGGGAGCAAGAAACGCGGAGGTAGTAATGTTGACGGGTGAGACCGGGGTCGATATGAAAAGTGAAACCAAACCTATTCATGGGCTGACGAGGAATGAACTGGTCGAATTGTGCGCCGGGCTCAACCAGCCGTCCTACCGCGCGGCACAGATCTGGCGGTGGCTCCATGTGAACAGGGTGGGCGACTGGCAGCAGATGACCAATATTCCCGCCGCGATTCGAACCCAACTGGCCGGGTCTTTCTCGTTCTTTTCCATGCAGGCCGAGGGCAGTAAGAAAAGCGCGGATACTTCGCTGAAAGTGCTCGCCCGTCTTCATGACGGAGAGACGGTTGAGTTTGTTGTCATTCCCGCGCCGCGCCGGACAACGGTGTGCGTATCCAGCCAGGTAGGTTGCAAGTTCGACTGTGCCTTCTGCGCGAGCGGACGGAGCGGTTTCACGCGCAGCCTCGACGCCGGCGAGATGGTGGAGGAGCTTCTTCTTGCGGAGAAGGAATACGGCGAGAAACCGACGCATGTGGTGTTTATGGGCATCGGCGAGCCGTTTGACAACTATGACAATGTTCTCAAGGCGGTGAGAATCATCAACGACCAGGAGGGGCTTGCCATTGGCGCCAGGCGCATCACGATCAGCACTTGCGGGATTATTCCCGGGATCGAGAGATTGGCCGGCGAAGGATTGCAGGTGGAGCTGTCGGTCTCGCTCCACGCCCCGAACGACGAGTTGCGGACCCGCCTGATGCCGGTGAACCGGCGCTATGGTGTTGGGCCGTTGCTTGATGCCTGCCGTCAGTACACGCAGCAGACCGGCCGGCTTATCACGTTCGAGTACGCGATGATTCGCGGTGTTAACGACTCGCGGTCGCATGCCGAGGAGCTAGCCGGCAAGCTGAAGTCTTTCCAGTGCCGGGTGAATCTTATACCGCTCAGCGAGGTGGAGGAGTATGGCGGAAAGGCCTCAACCCCTGAGGTGGTGAACATGTTCATCAAGGTCCTGGGGGAGGCCGGCGTCAATGCCACGCTGCGTAATTCAAGGGGCAGTGAGCTGAAGGCTGCCTGCGGCCAGCTCAGGGCAAGTCATGCCCGCAAAGCCTGATCAGCGCCAGGCACAGGCGTGGCGGTGCGAAAACCTGGTATTGAACTGGCGCCGGGCCGGTGCGACCTGGTTGATGCAATCCCAGCTACTCCAGGTAGATATGCACAAGCGGGCGGGTTTCGAGACACGCCGCTATGAATGGCGCCAACACCTTATAGAGCGTGCCCTTCGGGACAAAAACGAAGACGTACGGCTGGCCGATCCGCCTGGTGTTGTCGTCCTCTTCCCTTGTGTCGAACACCTTGCGCATGGCCTCCGGTGTCGCAGCGTCAAATTGTCTGGTGACCGTGGACCACTTCTCGGTCTCCTGGTTCATCTTGTCTTCGACAAGGGTCATTCTGCCGCTCAGCACGCCGTTGCTCTCTGACAACCTGACCTCCCACGGCTGAACTGCCCTGTTTGCCGGATTTCGCAGGTTCTCGTCGGGGATGAATGCACGATAGTAGGCGTGGCCGGCCGGCGGCGGCTCAATCCTGATGCCCTTGTCGGTGTTGATTGCGTCAAGGAACGTGCAGATGTCCCTAACCGTTGCGAGAGGCAGTTCGCCGTCAAACTCGACGCGTACAAAAGGATCGCGACCGTCTTTCGTGACCTGCTGGAAGAAAGCGAGCGCGTCCTGGATCCGATTCCCCTTGATCGGGTTGGCGCCATCGGCGCCGGCAAGCCGTACCACAGTATTCGAAAGCGCCGGAGCAGTGGTCCCGGGCTCGGACGCGAAGCTCAGGACAAAGTCAGCCACCCGTGTCTTTCCGTCCTTGTACTCGGGCTCCAGCGTCACGCTTACCAGTTGTCCGGTGGCGAACGAGTAGTTAGGGTTGACGTATTGTTTGCCGTATACAGCGCTCTTGCCGACGACCCTCGGTACGTCCAGGACTGTCTCCATGTCGTTGAAGTATGAGGCGATGCAGTTCGGGTCGTAGGCGTCTGCGGCATAGACCTTCTTTCCGGAGGCGCCATCCGGCGCATCCCTGACGGCAGAGCCGACAAAGACAAACCCGTCCCCGGGCAACGGTTCGCCGGTCTTGAGGCTGCACAGGAACGACTCGCCGCGGGCCTGGTAATGCCGGTCGTTATCCCACTCGGCCGTGAAGATCACGCGTTCGCCCTTGGGCCAGAAGCGGTATTTGTTGCTGTCCGCTGGCCGGCCCGGTTTCATGCCGATGAAAACCAGCGCCTCATGGATGTCGCTGGGCAAGGCAAAGGAGATCAGGACTGTTTCGTAGTCGTGCCCGCTTGCTTCGGAGATCAGCAGAAACTCAGGCGGGTATGAGTTGGAGTTGATTCCGGTCGCTTCCGCCCGGATCTTCACCCATTTTCCGGTGCGGCTGGCAAGGAGCCCAGGCTTCACCAGTATGTTCGAGTTGGTTCCGTGTTGGCTCGTCTCCGAGTCAAAATTCTTCTGGACGATCGCCTTGTTACTCTCGCGCTCGGATGGGGCAGTATTTGATTGGCCGGCAGCTTGTGGCGCAAGAAGAGAGGTCATCAACGAAGTGCCAGCCAGCAAAAGGTATCTCAGTACAGTCATGTCGACACTTTTGCAGACTGATGCAGTCAAGTCAACATCGGCGCCGTCATACAGAATCGCTTGAGAGTCCGATATGAAAGACAACCAGGCGCTGGCGCCAACGGGCTGCTGCGCAGCCTGTTGCGCGATTGAGCGAACTTCCAGGCGCGGAGAATGTGATGGCACCAGATGGATGTCCCTGCTGTATTCCAAACAGACACACAACCCGGAGCATCCATCCAAGCGTGCGTCGTCCGAAATCCTGTTTGCCAAGGGGATTGGTTCTGCTACTA
>JBAXKQ010000171.1:0-5904 GCA_037135275.1 bacterium | reverse complement strand
ACACGGCAAGATCATGGCCATTGCAGTTGACCAGTACCTCGCCGGCGGAACCGTGACCGGGCCGGTGCGCCGCTTTGAATCACGCATGGGCAGGCTTCTGGAAGGTGAGATCATCGATTTCATGAAGGAAGCCGGTCAGCGAGCTCGAACGGCGCCAGCAGGCGGAACAGCCGCAGGTCTCTCAATGGATGAAGCTGCCATGGAAAGCGCGCGGTGCATGCACTGTGACTGTCGCAAGGCCGACATCTGCAGGTTGCGTGAACTGGCCGGTGAATATGGTGCAAGCCAGAAACATTTCAACGTTGAGGGGCGGCGCAGGTTCGAGAGGATAACGACTCATCCGGACGTTGTCTACGAACCGGGGAAGTGCACAAAGTGTGGCATTTGTGTCCGGATCACGGAGCGAGCGGGGGAGAAGCCGGGGCTGGCGTTCACGGGGCGCGGATTCGAGTCGGTGGTTGGTGTGCCTTTTGGCGATTCGCTCGGTGCCGGCCTGCAAACCACGGCGGGGGAATGCGTCAGGCGATGTCCAACCGGCGCGCTAGCGTTCAAGCACGAGCGACACGAAGGCCCGGGCGAGTGACGGCGGTACGGCGAGTGTGGCGGAATCCGGTGTGGGGTCCGGCTGAGACGGGAACCCGGCGGAAAGCGACAGTATGAAAATTGTACAGATAATTCCCGGTGTCGGAGACACGTTCTACTGCCAGAACTGCATGAGGGACAAGGAGGTGCTGGGCGAACTCCGTGCGCGCGGGCACGACGTCGTGCTGGCGCCGATGTACCTTCCCGTGTTTTCCGAGGGTGAAGATATTGCGGCCGGCGCACCGGTCTTCTACGGCGCCGTCGGCGTGTATCTCTCCCAGTACTTTGCCGGAGCGGCAAATGCACCTGCGTGGGTGAAGCACCTGCTTGATTCGCGCAGATTGCTCGGATGGGTCGCAAGGAAAGGCGGCACAACACGCGCCGCCGGACTTGAGGGCATGACACTTTCGGTTCTGAGGGGTGAGAACGGGGGGCAGAGTGCGGAACTCGGCCGGCTCGTGGATTGGCTGGTGAAGGAGGGAAAGCCCGACGTTGTGCACCTCTCCAATGCGCTTCTCATCGGACTTGCCGGAAAAATCAGGCGGGAGCTGGGAGTGCCGGTGATCTGTTCGCTGCAGGACGAGGATTCGTGGATTGATTCGATGGAACATGCTGCGGCGATGGAGGCCTGGAACCTGATAGCGGAGAAGTCATCCGACGTCTGCGCCTTCATCCCGGTAAGCAACTATTACAGCAAACTGATGCAGGAGCGCCTGCGGATGGATTCAGGGAAGTTCCATGTTGTTCCGGTCGGCATAAGCACCGGGGGATACACCGTGGCCAGCGGGGCTGCCGGGGAACCAGTCATCGGATACCTGTCCAAGATGAGTGAATCGCTGGGGCTGGAGGTTCTTGTTGACGCGTTCATGATCCTGAAGTCAAAGACCGGGCTAGGCAACCTCCGGCTCAGGGTGATGGGCGGACACACACCGGAGGACAAATCTTTCCTCGAACGTCTTCGCCGCAAACTGGGCTCAAGGGGGATGCTGGGCTCCGTGGACTTCCTCACGAGCTTTGATCGTGACAGCCGTATTGCGTTCCTGAAGTCGCTGTCTGTGATGTCGGTGCCGATGCCGCAGCCGGAGGCTTTCGGGATGTTCATCCTGGAAGCGCTTGCGAGCGGGGTTCCGGTCGTCCAGCCTGGTATCGGCGCATTTCCAGAGCTCGTCGAGGCCACGCAAGGTGGCATATGCTACGAGCCAAACGATGTCACGACCCTTGCCGGGGCACTTGAGTCCCTGCTGCGTGATCGCGACCTGGCCGCCAGGCTCGGGCAGGCCGGCAGGAAGGCCGTGTGTGAGCGGTTTGATGTGGCCAGGACCGCGGATAGCATGATGGAGGTGTACAGAAAATGCCTCGCTGTATGAGCAACACCTGTTTTGCGGCTGCGGCCGTACTCCTGGCCGCCGTTGCCATTTGCGGACCGGCCGCGTTAGGGGCGGACGATGCAGCCGAGACCGCTTCCTGGCCGGTCTACCATGGCGATCCGGCGCTATCCGGCGCAGCCCTAACGACGCTGCCCGACAGTCTGTCGGCCCTGTGGCGCTACAATGCCGGTTCCGGCGTGGGGCAGACTCCGGTCGTTGGTGGTGGCTCAATATTCGTGGTCACGGACGCGGGTGAGATCCACGCGATAACGATGACCGGCAAGCGGATCTGGAGGAAGGGAGTTGACGGGGATGCAGACGCTGGTACCAACAGCGCGGCCCGGCTGCACCGGTTTACAACTCCGCCGATGCTTGCCGACGGTGCGGTTGTAGTCGGGACGAGCGGCGGCTGGCTCCATGCCCTTGAGGTCCGTGACGGGAGCACGAGGTGGAAGTACAGGGTTGGCGAAAGCATTAAAGGCAGCGCCAACCGGTTGCCGCCTGAAGGCGGGCTGGGCCCGAGTGTGGTTGTGATATCGCAGACGGACGGCGTTGTCCACCGGATAGATCTCGCCAGCGGCAGGGCGGTCTGGACCTCTCAGCCCGTCGCGCGATCGGACGGGTCGCCCGGTGTGGGCAATGGTTTTCTGGCGTTCGGAAGCTGCGATAGCGCGCTGCATGTCCTCTCGACATCAAACGGTGTCATGTCCGGCACGTTGGGGCTGGGGGATGAGGGACAGATAGCCGGGGGTGTGGCTGTGAGCGGCGACCTTGTGTTTGCCGGAGACCGTGGCGGCACGATTGTCTGTGCGGATGCCGTGAAGAGCAAGGTCGTCTGGACGAATCATGTAGCGAGGGGGGAAGCCTTCGCAACACCGGCCATCGCTGGCGACAGGGTGGTGACGGGGGCGAGCGATGGCTTTGTCCACTGCCTGGACAGGGCTGGCGGCAAGGTCCTGTGGCGCTTTGAAGCCGGAGACAACGTCCTGTCGCCAGTGGTGGCAGGCGACAAGGTGGTAGTCGCTGCCGGTGGCACCCTCTATCTGCTCAGGACAAGTGACGGCACCAGGCTCTGGGCCGCAAGTGCAGGGGATCTAATCTCGTCGCCTGCGGTGTGCTGCGGCAAGGTGATAGTGGGGACCGATGACGGCTCGGTGATAATGTATGGCCCCGCCGGACCAGCACGGTGATGCTGGCCAGGTGGCCGGGTTGCGGGCCGTCAGATCTTCATGTACCTGAACTCTGCCATCGGCTTGGCCGAGAATGCTATTATCAGGACAATGATGGCGGTGTACCAGAAGACCGCTGCCAGCATTGCCATGCGTTCCGGCATCCAGCGGCATAGGAATGCATACATTTGTATTACCCTCACAAACCGAATATCGTGCGATAGACTGCCAGTGCATCAACCAGGCTGCGTTCCTTCGTGATGGCAAAGCCAAGCAGCACAAAGTTCATCGTGGCAAACCATGCCGCTCCGGCGGCCAAGGTGGCAGGCAATCCCGTTGGAACAGTCCTGTTGCCGACAGCCTTCCGGAACACCTGCCAGACGGCAATTCCAACCCCGTGGTACAGCCCCCACGCGAGGTAGCGCAAGGAGACTTCGTGCCACAAGCCCAGCACGATCATTGATGAGAGTGCAGCCAGTGCCGGAAGGCGTGAGACCGAAAGGACCGGCATGTAGACGTAGTCGCGACACCAGCTTGAGAGGGACATGTGCCACCTTCGCCAGAACTCCCCTATGTTTCTTGCCAGCAACGGGTAGTTGAAGTTTTCACAGACCGTGAAGCCGAGCAGCATCGCGAATCCTATTGCCACATCTGAATACCCTGCGAACTGGCAGAAGAGATTGAGGCCGTAGGATGCGCATTCCAGGTATTCGGAGAGTGCGGGGTGGGCTACTGCCAGTCGTGCCACAACCTTGTTCAGGCTGAAGGAGATCACGTAGTTGCCCATGATGACGATCCAGGCGCACCCGTAGAGGATCCGCTCAAGCCCTCGTGAGAACATCATGGCATCCCATCTTCTGCGCCTGAGGCTCCGTTGGAATTCCTGGAACCGGTTGATCGGACCGGCAACCAGCGTAGGCAGGAAGAAGAGATAGCAGAGGAACTGGCCGACGGTGGACTGGGGGAGAGTGCCTTTCCATGCGTCGATGGTGAAGTGTACGAGCCGGAGGGAGTAGTATGACAGGCCCAGGGGAATGACGGCATATTCCGGGCTGTCAGCACCCGTGGACTGACGGATCTTGAACCACACCAGGATGGCGGCTATGGCGCCTGTGCACGCGACGACGATCCGCCAGTCCTTGCGGCGTGTTACGACGGGAATGTAGCAGATCACGGCTGACACAAGGAGGATCAGCATGGAGAGCGGTGAGTACCATGCGAAGAAGGAGGCGGTGCAGGCAGCTATCACGTAGGGCTGAAGCCTGCGTGGCCACAACCATGTGATCAGGGTGGTTGCGGCTATCCAGATGAGCATTGTGGCTGAGAGGGATGTCATTTTCCGTTACTCCCCCCGGCCAGTTCCTTCCTGATTGCGACCACCAGCCATGCGGCGAATCGCGCCCTGCCCTCATTGTTGAGGTGTATGAAATCCCGGAACTGATCCAGCTGGAACTGGTCAGGGCAGTTCATGTGTGATGCCAGATCAGAGCCGGTCAGCCAGGCCTGTTCAGCCTTGTATGTGGCGTCTCCGATCGAAGCTATCAGGCTGCCGACTTTTTCGGGCCTTGGCATTTCAACTATGGCCACTCGCACGCCGGCCCGCCTTGCGCGCAGAAGGAAGGACGCGACTTTGTCGCGTCCGGGGCCAGGCGACGTGAGGCGTTCCCTGAGCGCTTTGGCGTAGCGTCCGAAGGCAGCATCGTGTTGTTCCGGCTCGATCTCCAAATCAAGGTCATCGAGCAGGTTTGGCCGGTGTGGGCGCTTGTGGCCAAGAGTCATGCTTAGGGCGCTCCGCAGGGTGTCCGAGAGATAGACAGGGTAGGGTGTGGGGGTGGAGTCCGTCAGCAGGACATCGGCCTGGATGACAATCAGGTCAGGCTTGGCCAAGAGTGCCGGCGTGAGCACGGATTCGGTCTGCCGGAAGCCGGTACCTCTCTGTGAGATGCGGAGGAATCGCACGCCGGGGCATCCGTTCGAGGCGGCGAATGCGTCCATCTTGTTGTCATAAAAGGTGCCGCTGTGCAGCGCCGAGCTGCCGATCATGATCACGCTATGGGCACCGGGTCGGCCGGCGGCGAATTCCCTGATTCTACGGATGTTCTCAGCGGCAAACGTGGAGTCGCGCGAGGACGCCAGATAGGATGGGTACGGCAGGAGCACGACGGCCAGGGTCAGGAATCCCACAGCGATCCAGACGCCGATGGGTGGGGCATGGCTGCAATCGCCCGGGTGGTTTCCGGCCTCAGCTGATTTTCCGGCTGATGATACGTTCTGCATCGTGGAGGCTTTCAACCGCCAGTATTTCCTTGGGGCTCAGCTTGAGACGAAACGCCTTTTCGATCTCAAGCACGAATGTAAGATGGGACAGCGAGTCCCAGCCGGGTGTGTTGTCAGGACGGGCCCCTGGCCCCAACTGGGCGGCCGGCACCTTGAAGACCCGCGACGCAATGCCGTAGAGACGACCACTCGCAGTGGCTGCGCCTGCGTCCTGCTCGGGTTCGCCAGCCTTGGCGACTAGTTCCCTGACGCGCGCGATAATGATCTTGCCGGCGGCCCCCTTGGGCAGTTCTGGCAGGATGCTGATCCGGTGCGGGACCTTGACCGGAGCAAGGTTGAGCCTGCAGTGGTGCACAAGCTGGGCTTCGTCCACCGGTGTCTTCCCGTCCGGTACGACCGCCGCGGCAACCTTCTCGCCCCATGTTGCGTCGGGCTCACCGAAAGCGCATGACTCCGCAACGCCCGGGTGGGTGTTCAGCACCTCCGTCACCTCCTCGGGATGTACATTG
>JBAXKQ010000170.1:0-5922 GCA_037135275.1 bacterium | reverse complement strand
CTTGTCCTGGGCTATTTTCGAACACCCGTGGCGGGGTTGGCGAGAGTTGATATCGCGCTGCGACCTCCGAGCCCACCTTTCTCAATTGGTCTATACCGGTCGCGCCTTCGCTCTACTCGACCAGTTGTCTTTTTTCATTGACTCAGGCGGCTGCCTTTGCTAAACACAGGCGGTGATGACAAGTAAGAGGCAGTCGCATAGGCTTGGCCAGTGGTTGATGTTCCTCGGATTGTTCGCCCCGGCGCTCGGCTGGGCGCAAGAGGGTTCCTTGGATCCGACCTTCGATCTGGGCAGCGGGGTGAAACGGCGGGCGGTCTTTCGTTCCATGGCCGACCAAGCCGATGGCAAGATCGTCATCTGCGGCGAGTTCGATGCGGTCGGCGGGCAGCCGTTTCCATCGATCGCGCGGCTGGACGGCGAGTCGACTGATGGCACGTTCAGGCCGCCTTGGAACACGAGCCAGTTGCCCTACCTGAGCGGCCAGATTCGGGCCGTGGTGCCGCTGCGGGATGGCCGGATCCTGATGGGCGGCAGCTTCCTGGCGAACGTGAATGGAACGGGCGACCGCCGCTACAGCGTCGCCTGCGTCGATACCAACGGCGCGGTCGTCACATATGGGTTCTACAACACGCTGGATGCCACCGCCGGCGTGGTGAACACGCTGGCGGCCCAAACCGACGGCAAGATCCTCGTTGGCGGGTGTTCCCTCACGCTGAACGTGTATCCGCCCAACACCAACACCTACGCACTGATCCGCTTGAATGCAGACGGGTCGCCCGACAACACCTATGCCTGGCGCCAGGGCAAAGGCGGCTACGTGCAACATATCGACCTGTTCACCGACTCGGCCTACACCAATCGCGCCGTGATCACCGGCGTGTTGCCCGCGGACGACGGATCGCACACCGACTACCTGCTTTCGCTGACCCAGGCTGGCGCAGAAATCCAATCCCTGAACAATCTCAACGGCGCGATCCTGGTGACGGCTACGCAATCTGGCGGTCAACGGCTCTTGGCCGGATGTTTCACCGCCATCAACGGAACCGGTCAAAATCGCGTGGCCCGATTGAAGTCAGACGGGGCGGTCGATATCTCTTTCAAGATCGGTGCGGGAGCGAATGCCGAGGTTCGGGCGCTCGCGATCCAGTCGGATGGCAAGATCCTCCTGGCGGGCGGTTTCACCCGCTTCGACACCATGCCCTGCGGACGCCTGATCCGGCTTCTGACCGACGGCACGGTCGATGCCTCGTTCAACCCTGGCGTCGCGGCCAACGACGGCATCTATGACCTGCGGTTGCGCGCCAACGGCGAGATCCTTCTGCTGGGCGCCTTCACGGCTTTCAATGGTGCCGCCCGGGGTGGCATCGCACGATTGGCCCCAGACGGCACGCTGTTGGCCTCGCATGCGGGATCGGCGGCGCAGAATTCCGGCTTGGGCAAGATCAAGGCCGTCGCGGTTCAACCCGATGGGAAGGTACTGATTGGAGGCGATTTCACGGAAGCCGGTGGTCGCTATCTCTCGGGCATTGCGCGCCTGAACGCGGACGGCTCGTTCGACGCGACGTTCGATCCTGGAACGGGCGTTGACGGCTACGTGCAAGGAGTCACTCTCCAACCCGACGGGAGAGTTCTGATTGCGGGTTACTTCGGGAGCGCCAACGGTGCGGCTCGGACCAGCCTGGCGCGACTTAATGCCGACGGTTCCGTGGATGAATCGTTCCGGCCGCGCATCCTGAAATTGGATGGCTCGCTCAGCATTCTGCAAGCCCCCGTCCTCGCCACGAACGGATCGATCCTCGCGATAGGTCATTTCCGCTCCATCAATGGGGTGTATCGCAACTACATCGCCCGCCTCCAGCCCGACGGTTCGCTGGACGCTGCCTTCGACCCGCAATTCGACATTCTCGGCTGGGATCCACTCAAGCCCGGCGTCGTCATGGTGGGTGGCAGTCCGATGGTCTATGGCGCCGTGCCACTGTCCGACGGCCGCGTGCTGATCGGAGGCTATGTTACCTGGGACGGACTCTCCCGAGGATTCCTCACGCGACTCGATCAGAGCGGCAAGCTCGACCCGACCTTTGTGCCCATGTCGGTGGCCACGAATGTGGTTATCGCCGCCGGCACGGTGAAGCGAGTGATGTCCCTCGCCGATGGCAAGGTTCTCATCTGCGGTGATTTCGTGCAGTTCAAAGACGGTTCCTGGAGTCCGCCCAACCGAGGCCGCATCGCCCGCTTTTCGGCGGACGGCGCGTTGGACGGCACTTTCAACCCGCCAATGGGCGCGGACAACAGCATCGAGGGCATGGCTCTGCAGTCTGACGGCAAGATTCTCATCGCTGGCAGTTTCCGGAACTACGGTGCCGTGTCCTATCCGTTCCCGACTAATGCGGTGCGCGTGGCCCGTTTGAACCCCGACGGTGCCCTCGACGCCACCTTCGATTCCAAGGCGGGTCCGAACATGACCGCGTATTCGATCGCGTGGTTGTCCACCGACCGCGCCATCGTGGCCGGCGATTTCAGCGATTACCGGGGCGTCGCACGGCCCGGCATCGCCCGGATTGTCTCCACCAGCACGCCGGCGACGCCCACGTTTGCGGCGTGGCTCCAGGACCATTTTCTGCTGACGGATCCCGCCAGCGACCAGACCGCCACAGCCGATCCGGATGGCGATGGCGTGATCAACATCCTGGAGTATGCCTTCGGCCTGGATCCGAAACGGTCCGATCGCACCGGTCTGCCTTGCGCTGGAGTGTCACAGATTGCTAACCAGAGTTACCTCACGCTGACTTACCTTCGTCCGAAACCGGCCCCGGCGGACTTGACCTACGAGTGGCGGGCTTCGGCCGATCTCAGAGCGTGGCAACCTTCCAATGTGATCGACGTGGGGAGCCCGGTGCCCCAAGGCGATCGCGTGGCCGTGACCGTGCGTCTGGCGACACCGCTCGGGGCGGCCCCAGCCGGTTTCTACCGGTTGTGGGTGAGTCGCAAATAGAGCAGGCCAACCGCTTCAGCCGGCCCCGAACCGCCCTTTTGTCCGCGTCCGGCTGGCCCGCCGCGTTGCTGTTGGAGCTTCTGGGGACACCGTGAAAAGGGGTCAAACCGTAGATTTGAATTCGAGTTGTGCGAGGGTGCCTCTGGGTAGTTCAAAGGCCGCAAATCAGAGCTGGCACAGCTACAGGCGCCGGAGCAGTGCCGCCAGCACCGGCTAGGGGCAACTGGGCATAGGACCAACGGAGTGCTAGCAGGTGTGACCCAAGCGATGGGTTGACCCCTGCTATGATTCCGAAATGAGGAAGGTCAGGCATGGCTTCTTCCACCCCGTGTTTTCTCTTGCAGAACGGGTGTTGAAATGCTGCATATAGTGCGCTATAGGCGCACAATAAGTAGTATTATGATGAATCGCATCGGTCAGGCAAATCTGGACCAGGCCCTCGCGCTTCTGGCTGGGAGGCTTGATCTTGCCCAGTCCGAGCCGGTGCGTTTGGTTGTCTGCGGAGGATCGGCTCTGATTGCGATGGGGCTTCGGCAACGCCCAACCCGGGATGTGGATGTTGTGGCGTTGATGAACGCGGCCCACGAACTTGTCAATCCTGACCCGCTCCCGGATTTCCTGCTCACGGCCGCCGAACAGGTGGCGCGTGATTTGGGTTTGCCGACGGGCTGGCTGAACAACGGCCCAAGTCGCGGTGAGGGCGGACTTTTCCAGCTGGGTTTGCCGGCGGGCTTCGTCGGCAGATTGACCGGGAAGAACTATGGCTCACGGCTGGCCGTCCACTTCAGCGGGAGGTGGGACCAGATTCACTTCAAACTTTACGCGGCGGCAGACCAACGGGATGGCACGCAGCTGACCGATCTCAAGGCGCTTGACCCGAGCGCCGCCGAACTTGGAGCCGCGGCCCGCTGGGCAATGACACAGCAATTCTCACTATGGACGAGATGGGAACCGCCGGGGAATGGCGCTTACTTAGCACCCTGCTTACGCAAGCGCGCGAGTGTGCGACGGCGGTTGCGTTTAGGCAGATCTTTAAACTGATGGCGTGGCCGGTTGAGACGGGGGTACTTGTTTTTGACGCGTTTGACGGCGCGAGGTTCGCGTCGTTGGGGCCGTTCAGGGACTTGATCGGCAGCCAACGTTTCGAGCAGCTTGGCCCAGAGGGCTGCGCGCTTCTTTTGGGTCTGGGTTTGGCTGATCGCCTGGGTAAATTGGCGCAGTGCGTCCAGCGTGCCCTTGAAGCTGATCCGCTCCAAGGGAACCCCATGTTCGGCGGCGGCTTGGGCCATGACGCAACGGATGAGGTTGTGGGCGAGGAGATGTGCATAGAGCTCTTTTTGGAGCAGCTGGGGTGTGCGGCTGCGGAGCATATCCATTTTCAAGGTTGTCTTGAGGTCGTCCAGACACATTTCGAGTCGCCAGCGACGCAAGTAGGTTTGCAGAATTTCCTTAGCTGGGTAGCGGGAGGCGTCCAGCAAGGTGGTGACCAGCGTGATTCGGCGCACCCGGAAACCTTTGACGTAGCAACTGCCGCGAACGATGCGAACGGTGATTTCCTTTGGCAGAGCCAGCCAGAGGGGCATGGGCAACCAGAGGGAAGGGTTCTTTCCCCGTTTCCAAACCATGAGCCAATCGTCCTTGCCCAAGTGCCTAAGTCGGCGGCGGCCGTCAGAGCGGCGGGCGGAACGGCCGATGAAATCGACCTCTGGCTGCAGGTGTCGCAACAGGGCCAGGAGGACAAAATTACCGAACCCCCGGTCTCCCATGAGGATGTCGTTGGGGACCAACTGGCCGAACATCTGGTAGAGCATCGGCAGTTCGGCGGAACGCAAATCACCACTGGTGAGGGCCAAGATGGCCCCACTGAGTAAGGAGAACAACACCACGACGCGCAGCATGGGGAAATTGGGTTCCGGGCACTGGACTGGGGGATAGGCTTTGCGGTTCTTCGGGGTGTCGGGCAGCGTGAGCGAGGTGCCGTCGGCGACCTTGACCGGACGAGCTTGGAGCGGCGTGAGGGGAGGGGCCAATTGGTCGGCCCTTTGGGCAATGGCGCTGAGAGCTTGGACGAACTGATCCAAGGGCAAGCGGGCTTTGGCGCGGCAATAGGCGCCATTGGCTTTGGAGATGCTGGGGCCGCCATGGAGTTCAAACACCGCTTGGATTTGGCGCACCACCTCGCGACAGGATGACTTGGGATTAAACCCCTGCCAGAGCATGGACCAGAAGGTGCGGCCGCGAGTGTAGATGCGGTCGCGGCTGTTGGACTTGTCCGGGGCTTTGGGGAGGAGGTTATTGGGGAACCAATTGCCGAAGCGGTCTTCGAGTTGGTTGAGGGTGTAGGCGCGCACCTGACGCAAGACTTGGGCGGTGCGGGAGCCCATGGGGGCCAGGCGATGTTGCGAGGCGGGAAAGCAAGGGGTAAGTGAGTGCATGTCCAGTAGTAAGCCCGGACACCGGGTGGACGGCCAAGCTAAAATGGCCCCTGATGAATAAGAAAACTCAAACGCTCTCCCGGCTGGAGTGGCAATATGAGAGGTTGCGCCAGCCCCTGGGGCAAATCGGCTATATCAGCCAAGGCTCGGTCCAGGATCGCACCGCACGGCAAGGCGGAGGCGCGGGTTATCAATGGACGCGCAAGGTGGCCCAAAAAACCGTGACCGTCTCCCTAACGGCGGAGCAATTCGCCCAATTGAAGGAGGCCATCCGCAATTACCGGAGGCTGCGCCAAAAACTTAGACAAATGGAAAAGCTCTCTCGCCGAATCATCTTCCAAAGTGCTCCGCACCCGCGTCGCTGCAAACACCTGTCGCAGAACGTTTTAGGCACTAAGTAAGCGCCATTCCCCCGTAGGGGCGGCATGACCTGTGCGAGATAGCCCCATGCCGCCCCTACGGGGCTTGCGGAGATTTCGGTTATGGCGGGCTATA
>JBAXKQ010000169.1:0-5930 GCA_037135275.1 bacterium | reverse complement strand
CCCGCTTCCGGTCCTCGGTAAAGTCGAAGAACCGGTGCGGCGGGCCGCAACCGCCATCCATAGAACAGGTTCTCGTTGAGCCCTTTCTCCTCGCAGAACTTCCGTACCGACTTCCCGCTCCCCCCATGTTCCTGCATCAGAGCCCGCCAGAGATTCTCCTTCTCACCGCTCCGCCGTCCCTTCCGTGCTTCCGCATCCATATTATGCCTCCCGGGTCTTCCGCACACGCGGACCATCCGCGTCTGCTTTCGTTGCCAGGAAGTCCCGCACAGCTGTGCGTCAGGCGGAACACGGGTTCACAGGGTGCTTACCCAGATCCGGCGCCAGCCGGGTCATGAATGGATGGGGCGCCCCGGCTTTCGTGTGGACTCCATTTTCCATACTGCAACGGCGTGTCGCTCCACGTCCGTTCTGCCATATGCGAATATGTAGGTCCTGCCGATGTCAGCGATGAACATCCTGCACACTTCGGCGGTTGCATCGCCCTCGACCAGCACGGCATCGGCCGGCACAGGTTCCTTCCACGGCCGGGCCCCGCAGAAGTTGTCAGCCGAACCAAGTCCGTGCTTCATCCACGCATACCGGAGGAGGTGCCTCGGGTCGGGGGTAGTGTGGCGCTCCCCGTCGCGGGCGGGGTGCGCCGCAAGGAACTCATCCAGCAGTCGGAACCTGTTTGCGAGGCTTGGCGCCGCGCCCGCGGCGAACCTCGGCGAGCAGAATGTCACGAGTTTCCGCCAGAAGGAGGGAATTGAATCACTTGACCTGCAGATTGCCTCGCGGAGGGCCTTTGGCTCGTAGAACCAGTCGACAAGCCTGCAGAGCATCCGGGATGTGTAAATTTCACTGTCGGACATCGTTCCGGTCCTGAGGACTTCATATGGCGGTTCCGGTGAGGCGACAATCCCAGTCCTTGCGCCCTGGCTTTGGAGCCGCGTGCCAGGCAGGACTTTGAGCAGCTCAAGCTGGATCTCGGCTGGACGCAGGGCAACCAGCCGGCGCAGGTCGTTGAGGGTGTCCCGCAGCGTCGCGCCCGGCAGGCCGGCGATAAGATCCGCATGGACGGCTACGCCCCGGAGGCCGCACAGCGCTTCCAATCCCTTGATGGCGGCCCGTGCGCCCCCGCGCCTGCCAGACGCCTCGAGGACAGCCGGGTTGAAACTCTGCATACCAACATCCAGATGCAGGTCGGGACTGGATGAATCGCTGCCATGTCCTGCGTGCGCCACCTCACGGCCCACCTCGCCGGCCATCTCCCCCAGCACCTCCGGTCCGGCCAGCGCCGGGTCTATCTCGAGATGAAAGGCCAAGTCGCCGAACTCCTGCCGGAACATACGCAGGAGCTCAATACACCTGCGCCTGTTCCCGTTGAACGTGCGGTCCACTATGCGCACGCTCCTGACGCCCGCCTTCCGGATCTTTTTCAGGTCGGACTGCACTCGGCTGATGGAGAAGTACCTCGTTCCGCCCGATGTCCCGCTGGTGCAGAATGCGCACCGGTTCCCGCAGCCGCGCGATGTTTCAAGCTGGAGGAAGGGCTTCCGCGTCGGAACGCCGTATGGTGACGGGATATCATCGAGATCGAGGGGTTGTTCCGCGAGGCCGTTGTCCACATACTTGCCGTTCACCATGCCGCAGAATCCCTGGATCCCGTGCCATGGTTTGGCGGCCGCGATGCATCCCAGCAGTTGCCGGAACGCCCTCTCGCCTTCGCCGCGGACTGCCGCATCGATACAGTGTTCCCGCGTCAGGAAATCACGGTTGTCACCCAGGAATTCCGGACCGCCGGCAACGATCCGGCATTCGGGATCCAGCAGCCTGTATCTGCGGAGCACCGAAAGGACCGCGTTCCGGTTGAAGAGGTAGAACGTAGCCGCGAGCACATCGGGTTTCAATTGGGCGATGCGGCGCAGGGCGGGATGGAAGTCCTCGGTAGCGACAAGTTCCACGGTTGTCCAGTCGATGCCCATGTCCGCGGTGAAGGCCCGCAGATACATCGCAGCCAGGCTGGTGTGGGAGTAGGATGAATTGGCGGCGAGGAAGACAACCTTGAGATCTGCTGGTTTCTTTTTCATATTCCTGTTTCCCGGGGTTTCACCCCGATACCCGGGGTTTCACCCCGATACCCGGGGTTTCACCCCGATACCCGGGGTTTCACCCCGGGCTGTCATGTTGCTCCCCTCCGGGGAGCTCGGAATTGCACGTGCTGGCGGATGACCATGCGCGTTCAATTTCCCGGGGTTTCACCCCGGGCTATCATGTTGCTCCCCTCCGGGGAGCTTAGCTGCGCATCCGGTCATCCTCTTCACCCCCCTCCGGGGAGCTCGGAATTGCACGTGCCGGCGGATGACCATGCGCGTTCAATTCCGGTCTTCTGCTCCCCGGAGGGGAGCAACATGGCAGCCCACCGGGAACCGGTGGGATAATTGTGCGGTCACTCCCACACATATCTCTCATCAAACGTGATGTTGTGGCGTTTGAGGAAAGCGCGATATTCATCCTGAAACGTGACCCGTTTGTGATGCTCCGCCTGCCCATCAATATATGTCGATGCGGATCCTATTCTGGCCTCGCTCACGGAGAAAATGCCGTACCCGCCCTGCCAGTGGAATTGGGCAAAGTCCGCATTGAGCCTGGCCCATGGCTGCGACTTGATCCACTCACTGCTTTCCCGTTTCACGGCGCCGACCACTTCAGAGATGGGCGCTGTACGGTTCTGCTGATACAGGACATGCACGTGATCCACCACGGTGGCGATACGGATCAGGGGGCAGCCCAAGTGTTTCATGACGCCCGTAATGTATGCCGATGTTGCGTCGCGCATCTCCTGTGTGCGGAAGACCCGCCTCCGGTCTTTGGTGCTGAAGACCAAGTGCAGGGTAACGCTGCATAATGAATGAGACATAAGCGTTGTCCTTTCTCCACCGTTTGCGACCCCGTCAACCCGGGGTTTCACCCCGACCCCCGGGGTTTCACCCCGGGCTATCATGTTGCTCCCCTCCGGGGAGCTCGGAGGTTCGCGCTCCCCGGCGTGTTCGGCATGGCCTGCCCGGTTTCCGGCGGATGCCCATGCGCGTTCAATACCCGGGGTTTCACCCCGGGCTATCATGTTGCTCCCCTCCGGGGAGCTCGGAGGTTCGCGCTCCCCGGCGTGTTCGGCATGGCCTGCCCGGTTTCCGGCGGATGCCCATGCGCGTTCAATACCCGGGGTTTCACCCCGGGCTATCATGTTGCTCCCCTCCGGGGAGCTTAGCTGCGAATCCAGCCATCCATTGTTCCGCTCCCCTCCGGGGAGCTTGGCTGCGCGTTCAGCCATCTGGTCTTTCGCTCCCCGGAGGGGAGCAACATGATAGCCCACCGGGAACCGGTGGGACAATCCGTGAGGCAACTGTACAGCGCGGGACGTGGGCGTCAATGCCGCTTTGCGGCATGGCCCGTCGCCCGCCGGGTGTTCTTTGTGGAAATCGGTCATGCTCTGTTGTAGTATCGCAGAGTTCAGACCGGCTCTAGCAAGACAACGGGGAGACCGACATGTTCTTCGACAACCTCACAAAGACAGAGCTTGAGAAGCTTGAAAGCATAGGCATCCTGAAGACGTACGAGCAGAACACATCGATCGTCGAGGAGGGGCTGCCGGGCAGCTCGTTTGCCGTGATTCTCACGGGAAGGGCCGAGGTCAGAAAACGGCTTGAGGGCGGACGGTACAAGGCCCTGGTCGTCCTGGGGCCGTTTGACTTGATCGGGGAACTTGGCTTCCTGGGCGCGAAATCGCGAAACGCCGGCGTTGTCGCCCTTGAGAGGACGGAGATTCTCTCCTTTGAGCGGGACTCGTTCCAGGCGCTGGCTGCGGTCCAGCCGCACATTGGCATGACCGTGTATCACAACATGGCCAGGATTCTCGCCGAGCGGCTCTGCAGCAACAATTCAAACCTCATGGACACTATTATCTGGGCGCTCGGCCACGCCCGCGGTGCGACGGACGAGCCGCCGAAGGCGGGCAGCACCCGCCTGCGCTGGGCGGGCTGAGGTGCCGGTTGATTGAGCTGACGAAGACAAGGAGGTGGCAGGTGGTACGATGTTATGCAGAGCCGAAAGCCTGGGTGGAGGGAAGGGTGACCCTGTCGCCGGCAGAGTCGCACCACCTTCTGCATGTCATGCGTGCTGGCGTCGGCGATACCGTAATGATTTTTGACGGTGCGGGTGTGGAGGCCGTTGCGCGGCTTGCCCGGAGCGCAGGAAAGATCGCCGAGCTGGAGGTTGCAGAGCTTCGCCGGCAGCCACGGCCCGCTCCCGCCATCACAATCCTCCAGGCTCTCATCCGCGAACAGAAGATGGACATGGTCGTGGAGAAGGGCGCGGAGCTGGGTGCATCGCGCATTGTGCCCGTCGCGGCGGAACGCTCGATTGTGCGGCTGGCAGCCAAGGCGGCCGACAGCAGGGTGGAGCGATGGAACAAGATTGCGTTGAGCGCCGCCAAACAGTGCGGGGGCAACTGGTTGATGCGAATTGATCCCGTTGTGCCTCTTGCCGTCGCTGTTAGAGCGGCCCCCCCCGCCGACCTTCTCCTTGTCGCGAGCCTTGAGAAGGATGCGGTTCCGCTCAAGACGGTGATGGGCAAGGCCGCTTCCGGGACGCTGGCAACGGTCAGTGTGCTCATAGGGCCGGAGGGCGACCTGACTCCTGCGGAACTTTCGGCGGCCAAGGCTGCCGGAGCTGTTCCGGTTTCGCTCGGCCATGCCGTGCTCCGGGCCGAGACCGCTGCAATCTGCGCGCTCAGCATCCTGAAGTACGAGTTGTCAAACCTGCCAGCCTGAACCGAGGAAGCCACTCGCTCATTCCAGGGGCTGCGTGGGCCGAGGCGGTACGGTGGGGTGCTTTGTTCTTCTGGCCTCCCGCCGGGCTGGCCATGGACTAATCGATGACAACCGGTCGTGGGGCCGAGGTCAACACATCGCAGCCGTTCCGGCGCACCAGCACCATGTCCTCGATGCGGACACCGCCGATGCCGGGCAGGTAGACTCCCGGCTCGACAGTCATGACCATCCCCGGCTCGAGGCGGGTGTTGTCGACTGCCGAGAATGCCGGTGACTCGTGGATTTCCAGGCCGAGGCTGTGTCCGAGCGCATGGCCGAAGTACTTGCCGTAGCCGGCTTTCTCAATGACACGGCGGCCGGCCGCGTCGATGGTCGAGCATTTCCTGCCGGCGCGAACGGCTTCCACGGCCCGCTGGTTGGCTTCAAGCACGAGCGAGTGGATCTTCCTGAGCCTGGCCGGCGGCCGGCCGAAGAAGATCGTGCGGGTCATGTCCGACATGTAGCCGTCGGCGACGAGGCCGAAATCAAGCAGCAGTTCGTCCCCCTGTTTCAGGATGCGGGCGGACGGCTCGTGGTGGCATCGGGATGCGTTGGACCCGACGCAGGCGATGCAGGGGAAGGCCTCCCCCTGGCTCAACCGGTCGGTCAGGCTGCGGATGAGAAGGCGGATCTCCCACTCGGACATGCCGAGGCGGATCTCGGTGGCCAGGCGGGCGAACAATTCATCGGCCAGCCGGGCGGCGCGGCGTATGACCGCCTGTTCGCGTGGACTCTTGATCGCGCGGAGGTTTCGTACCAGGCCGCCCGACTCCTCCAGCTTGGCCTCCGGTGGCAGGGCGGATCCCAGTGCCGTGAAGATGCCGGCCGGAATAGCGCCCTCGTAGCCGGTCTTCTTCCACTTCTGGCGCCTCGCCAGGAGACCAAGCTGGTGGAAGGGCTTTCCCTTCTTCACGCCTGACCGCCGTACCGTGGCGACACCGATCCGGTTGCGCGCGGTCTCGAGGTACCGGAAGTCCGTGTAGAAGGCGGGGGGCTCGTTCCTGGTGAGCACGAGGATGCCGCTGGACGACTTGAAGCCGGTGAAATAGAGCCGGTTGACCTCCGAGATGATTACGAAGG
>JBAXKQ010000168.1:0-5996 GCA_037135275.1 bacterium | reverse complement strand
AGTGGAAAGGCGCCACCAACGGCTGGACCTTCGCGAACGTAACCTCGAACCATTCCATCGAAGCGTGGTTCCGCCCCGCGACCTCCATCATCACGGCAGCGGCCGGTCCCGGCGGCTCGATCGCACCCAACGGGACAGTCGTGGTCACCTGGAGCTCCAACCAGACGTTCTCCATCACAACCAATTTCGGCTACTCCATATCCAACCTCGTCGTGGACTCGCTGGTGAAGGCCGCCACCAACAGCTGGACCTTCACCGCCGTCACAAACGACCACACCATCCAGGCCTGGTTCCAGCCGATACCCGGCCTGGTCATCACCGCGAGCGCCGGTCCCGGCGGAATGATCACACCAAGCGGCGAGGTTCCGGTTGCCTACGGCGGAGACCAGACATTCAACATCGCAACCAACCTCGGTTTCGCTGTGTCCAATGTGGTCGTGGACTCGCTGGCGCGGGGCGCCACCAACAGCTGGACCTTCGTGAATGTCACCAACAACGGGCACGTCATTGAGGCCTGGTTCCAGCCGGTGATGTACTCAATAACCGCAACGGCCGGGTTTGGCGGCGTGATCTCCCCGAGCGGAACGGTGTCGGCGGCATGGGGTTCGGATCGCGCGTTCGCGATATCTAACGCCACCGGATTCACAATTTCCAACGTACTGGTCGACGGCGAGTGGAAAGGCGCCACCAACGGCTGGACCTTCGCGAACGTAACCTCGAACCATTCGATCGAAGCGTGGTTCCGCCCCGCAACCTCCCTCATCACGGCAGCGGCCGGTCCCGGCGGCTCGATCGCACCAAGCGGCCTCGTGGTTGTGGTCTGGAGCTCCAACCAGGCATTCACCATCACAACCAACCTCGGTTTCGCTGTGTCCAACGTGGCAGTGGACGATATCCTGATGGGGGCAACAAACGACTGGGTGTTCCAAGGCGTGACAAATAACCACACTATCCAGGTGTGGTTCAGCGCCCTGTCCGAGTTCACCAGCAACGGAACGCCACATGCGTGGCTCCAATTGCACGGCTACACCAACAACTACGACGACGCCGACTGGAGTGACGAAGACAAGGATCGTTCCTTCGCCTGGCAGGAATACCAGGCTGGAACCGTTCCGACCAACGACCGGTCGGTCTTCCGGGTTCTTCGCGCCGACTTCAAGACAACCTCCAACCTCGTGTCGTGGTACGCCACGACAAACAGCGGCGTGTACGCACTGATGTCCATCTACCGCTCCACGAACCTGCGCTACGGCACGTGGGTCTCGTGGGCCAGCAACATTTCCCGAAGCGCATCGGGCACCAATAACTGGTGGGACACCAATCTTCCGGCCGCTGGAATACCCGCGTTCTACAGGCCGTGCCTCACCAACCAGGGCCACTAGCCGTGGATTTGTGTTGCCGGCGCCCAAGTGGTGATGTACAGATCCCGTCGTGGAACCTGCCGATACGGCAAGCAATAACAGCTCAGGAGAACAACCCATGAATGTTGATAGCATCCGCTCGGCCATAAGGGACGTTCCAGATTTCCCGAAGAAGGGGATCATCTTCAAGGACATCACCCCGGTCCTCGCCGATCCAGCATTGTTCAGCCAGGCAATCGACATCTTTGTCGAACGCCACAAGGGGAAAGGCATCGGAAAGGTCGCCGCCATAGACGCACGCGGTTTTATCTTTGGAAGCGCCGTAGCCTACAAGCTCGGCGCTGGTCTTGTGCCGATCAGGAAAAAAGGCAAGCTCCCGTACAAGACTCAGGAGGCGAGCTACGACCTGGAATACGGATCTGCCACCATTGCTGTGCATGTGGATGCCTTCAAGAAGGATGAGAAGGTCCTGTTGATTGACGATCTGCTGGCAACCGGCGGCACCGCCGCCGCGGCGGCAAAGCTGATAGAATCGGCCGGCGGCAAGCTCGTGGAGATTGATTTCCTTATCGAACTGGCCTTTCTCAATGGACGCGCAAAGCTGGCCGGGCACCAGGTCTTTTCTGCCATCACTTTCTGAGGAAGGACCGCGGGCAGCCCAAGAGCTGGCGGAAAGCCATGAAACACCCTGAAAACAGCGCGTTTGGAAGATGCTGGCGCGGACTCCCTTCCACCGGTGCCAAACACCGGCCGAGCCACCCCGGAAAGCTGAACCCACGCTTGGGCGCCGCGGCAGGCATTGCGGCGGCACTGCTGGGTCTCCTCCTGTGTTCCTGCGATTCAAACGAAGAAGAAAATGGCAACACCACATCCCTTGCCGGCACGGCATGGGCGCTTGAATCCTTCAGCATCGGCGGCGCAGACGTTGCGCCAGTCACCGGCTCCGTCATTACCCTCGCATTTGACGACCACGGCACGGCACACGGGTCCAGCGGCTGCAATTCATACTCCGGCACCTACACTGCGACCGGCCCAGGCACCATCTCCTTCGCCAACATCGTCTCCACTGAGATGTATTGCCTGTCGCCGGCGGGCGTGAGTACCCAGGAGGGCCTGTACCTGTCGATGCTTGGCAACGCCTCATCATTCACCACCGGCGGTGGCCGGCTGCGTATCACCTGCAGGGACGGATCAGGCCTCGTTTACGTCGCAGGCGGCGAGTGAGGCCACCCACACCCCCGTCTTTCAGGCCGTTTCCGCACTTTTTTGTGTTAGACATTACGCCGGCTATTTCCGATTATGTACTGTTTTTTGAAATTCAACAGAAGGCGGGTGAAATATGAAGGCATACAGGTCAGTTCCCGGCGGCGTAACGGCCCCAACCGGATACAAGGCCTCGGGAATCGAGGCTCGGATCAAGTCGCCCAAGCGCGACATGGCCCTGATCGTTTCTGAAGTACCGGCAGCAGTGGCTGGCACTTTCACGACAAACCGCATCCAGGGCAACCACGTCAAGCTCTGCAAGAAACTCATACGCAAGAAGGCTGCCCAGGCGATAATCGTCAACGCCGGCAACGCCAACGCGTGCAACGGCCCCGAGGGTCTGGTGGCCGCGCACCGCATGGCTGACCTGACCGCGGAGGAGCTCGGAATTGCCGGCGGCCTGGTGTTCCCCTGCTCCACCGGCACAATCGGCCTGCCAATGCCGATGGACCGGATCGAGGCCGGTATCAAGGCCGCAGTCGGTGCCCTGGCCCGCAATGGCGGCGCCGACGCCGCAAAGGCCATCATGACCACCGACACCGTTGACAAACAGGTTTCGGTCGAATTCAGGATCGACGGCAAGCGGGTCCGCCTGGGCGGCATGGCCAAGGGCGCCGGCATGATAGAGCCTAATATGGCCACAATGCTGGCTTTCCTCACCACCGACGCCGCCGTTGACGCCGGAGCCCTGCAGAAATGCCTGTCTGCAGCCGTCTCCGACAGCTTCAACCGGATCACCGTTGACGGAGACCAGAGCTGCAACGACACCGTGCTGCTCATGGCAAACGGGATGGCCGGCAACAAGCCGCTCACCATGCGGCATCGCGACTGGCCTGTCTTCGTCCAGGCGCTGAACCGCGTGACAAAGGAACTGGCACTGAAGATCGTGATGGACGGCGAAGGCGCCACGAAGTTCGTCACCGTTGTCGTGCGCGGCGCCGCATCCGACGCCGACGCGCGCAAGGCCACGCGCGCCGTGGCTAATTCACTCCTGGTGAAGACCGCATGGTGCGGTGGCGACCCCAATTGGGGCCGGATAATCGATGCTGTCGGCTATTCGGGAGCCAGAATCAAGGAAGAGCTCACGGAGATACGATTTGATGCCCTGCCGGCGGTCAAGAACGGCCGCCGCGCACCCGGTGTCGAACTGAAGGACCTGGAAGAGGTCTTCGCCCGGAAGAGCTTCTCTGTGGTGATAGACCTGCACATCGGAACCGGCACAGACACCGTCTACACCTGTGACTGCACCGAGGATTACATCAAGATTAACGCTGAATACATGACGTAGTCCGGGCTCTCCCGGATATGCGCAGTTCGACGACAGTTAGCGGTTGGAGGGAGAAAATGCAGAGAATAATCGAGAAAGCCGGGGTTCTGATTGAGGCCTTGCCGTATATCCAGCGCTTCCACAACGCAGTGGTTGTCGTGAAATTCGGCGGCAGCGCCATGGAAGACAGGGCACAAGCAGACAGCATCCTGCTGGATATCGCCTTCATGGAATGCGTCGGGATATGCCCGGTGATCGTGCACGGCGGCGGGAAGTCGATATCCCGCAAGATGAAGGCCGCCGGGATCGAGTCAAAGTTCGTCAAGGGCCTGCGCGTAACCTGCGAGAAGTCGATCGAAGTGGTCGAACAGGTCATGAAGCAGGAGATCAATCCCGGAATCGTGGCGTCACTCATGCGGATGGGGGCGAAGGCCGAGGGCCTGCACGGCGACAGCGTGTTCGAGGTCACCCGCATGAAGGACGTGGATCCCGACACTGGCGAGGCTCTCGACTGGGGATTCGTCGGAGACCCCCACAAGGTTCACATAAAGGCGGTCAGGGCCCTGCTCAAGAAGCATATTATTCCTGTGATTACCCCTCTGGGCCTTGGGAAGGACGGAAAACTCCACAACATCAATGCCGACGTCGCCGCGGCCGCACTGGCCGGTGCCCTGAAGGCGAGGAAGCTGGTGTTCCTTTCGGATGTGCCGGGCTTGCTTAGAAATCCGAAGGATGAGGCATCCCTCATTCCTACGCTTGATTCCGGGGATGTCGAAGGACTCGTGAAGGAGGGTGTAATCGATGGCGGTATGCTGCCTAAGGTGAAGAGCGGTATCGAGGCGCTCCACGCCGGGGTGAAGAAGGTGCACATGATCGACGGACGCATGCCGCACTCACTCTTGCTGGAGGTGTTCACGGATAAAGGTGTAGGAACGGAGATAGTAGAAAATGACCAAAAGTGAAGAAATCGTAGGCCTGTTCAACCAGTATGTAATGCCCACCTACTCGCGCAGCCTTGTGCTCGTAAAAGGAAAAGGCTGCAAGGTGTGGGATGCCAACGGCAAGGAATACCTGGATTTCCTGTCCGGCATATCCGTATGCAATGTGGGCCACTGCAACCCGAAAGTCACTGCGGCGATCCGCAATCAGGCAAAGGAACTTGTCCACGTATCCAACCTGTACTACACGGAGAATCAGGGCCGGCTGGCCAGGAAGCTCTCCGAACACTCGCTTGGCGGCAAGTGCTTCTTCTGCAATTCCGGCGCGGAAGCCAACGAGGGACTGATCAAGCTCGCGCGGCTGTGGGGTCACGACAAGGGCAAGTACGAAGTGATCACAATGAAGAACTCATTCCACGGCCGGACGCTGGCCACTGCAGCGGCCACGGGACAGACCAAGGTCCAGAAGGGCTTCGAGCCGATGCCAATCGGCTTCCACTACGCCGAGTTCAACAACCTTGACTCGATCCGCGCCCTGATCACGGACAAGACCGCGGCCGTCCTCGTCGAGGCGGTACAGGGCGAAGGCGGCATCATTCCGGCCACTCCCGAGTTCATGAAGGGCCTCCGGGCGCTATGTGACGAGAAGGACATCCTGATGCTCTGCGACGAAGTCCAGTGCGGGATAGCCAGGACCGGCCACTGGTTCGGCTTCCAGGCCTACGGCGTCCAGCCGGATGCCTTCTCGATGGCAAAGGCCCTCGGGAACGGCTATCCGATCGGTGCGATCTCGGCATCGCCAAGACTCTCGGATGTCTTCCAGCCAGGCAACCATGCCAGCACCTTCGGCGGAACACCGCTGGCCTGCGCCGCGGCGCTCGCAACGATAGAGGTTATCGAGGATAAGGGGCTCGTCGAGAAGGCGGCAAAGCGCGGCAAGCAGTTCGTCAAGGGACTGTCCGCCCTGCAGGCAAAGTACCCGCGGATCACAGGCGTGCGCAGTGCCGGCCTGATGGTCGGCATGGTCCTCGATCAGCCGGCGAAGAATCTCGTGGGCATCATGAACGACATGGGACTGATCGCGCTGGCAACGGCGGAAACAGTCGTGCGCTTCCTGCCGCCCCTCACCGTATCACCGGCCGAGATCAGGCAGGCGGTCGAGATCGT
>JBAXKQ010000167.1:0-6010 GCA_037135275.1 bacterium | reverse complement strand
AAGGCCGGGCAGGGTGGGAACCAGTGGTCGAACCTTGGGGATGACGGGCATGTGTACACGGCCCCGGTTGGCTCCTACAAGAGTTCCGCGAGCTGGTGCGGGGCCTTTGATATGGCGGGGAACGCGTACGAGTGGGTGCAGGATGTCTATGCCCCGTATCCGCCGGGGCCGCGGGTTGACCCGCTTGGGCCGGCGAGCGGTGAACGACGTGTAAGGCGTGGCGGGAGCTTTGACGTTGAATTCTATTTCGGCCTCTGCGCCAAGCGGGGTGAACACCCGCCACACGACCGCCGCAGGGATGAGGGATTCAGGGTGGTGATGGACTTCTAATGGACCTCTGCAATGATACGGTTGGACGAGGAGTGGCAGACATATGAAGCTGGCGACAAGGTGTCACGTCTTTGTGGCAGGAATGGCGGTCCTCGCTTTGGCAGCGGCACAAGGCTTCGCAGCGCCGGCGGCGAGCAAACAGTCGTCATCCGTGAATAAGCCCGCATCGGGAAAGACTGCCAAGGTTGTCGGCGGGCCCGTGACTGCCGTTCTGGAGTTCCGAACCTGGACATCGGCGAAAGGCAACAAGCTTGAGGCCATGATGGTCGACGGGGCCGGCAAGCAGGTTGTCCTTGAAGACAAGGGTGGCGTAAGGAAGACTGTCGCCATAGCGTCGCTGTCGCAGGAAGACCAGGACTACATCAAGCAGAACGCCCGGAAGCTCAAGGAAGCCATCCCGGCGTCAATCAAGGTTGAGTTGGCCCGGCGATCGAGGGACAATCCAGGGGTCAAAATGGACTTTGTACTCGTGAAACAGGGCGAATTCACAATGGGTGATGGTCAGTTCGCCGACTCGCCGCCTCACAAGGTCAAGATAACCAGGCCATTCTACATAGGCAAGTTTGAGGTAACCGTTGCACAGTGGACGGTGTTCGCGGATGCGACCAAGTACAAGACGCTTGCCGAGCAGAAGAATCATGGCTGGGGGTACAAGGATGGGCAAATAGGCCATGCTGATGGCCTTACCTGGCGTACCGTGAATTTCAAGCAGGGGCCGGACCATCCCGTCGTGCTCATCAACTGGTATGACGCGCAGGAATTCTGCAAATGGGCGAGCAAAGAGACGGGCAAGACGATCCGCCTTGCCACCGAGGCCGAATGGGAATACGCCGCACGTGGTCCGGAGAGCCTCGTGTGGCCATGGGGCAATAAAGAGGATCTGGCTCGTTTCAACCAGGCTGACGCATCCTTCAAGAAAGCCGGCATAGGCGACAACCAGTGGACGCAGTTTGGAGATGACGGATTTGCGTTCACTGCGCCTGTCGGATCATACTCCAACGCAAGCTGGTGCGGTGCCTATGACATGTCTGGCAACGCGAGGGAGTGGGTGCAGGATGTGTACACCCCCGACTACTACAGGAGCAGTCCTGAGGTGGACCCGCCGGGGCCCGCCGCCGGCGATTTGCGCGCGAGGCGAGGCGGCAGTTGGAATCAACACTTCTACTTTGGCATATCCGCGAGACGGGACGAACACCCGGGCACCGACGCGAACGACAACCTCGGGTTCAGGTGTGCAGTATCGCTTTGATGAGTCTCACCAGGCATGGTCGATGGCCTCGTGAAACTCGCAGGCGATGGTCATGTGGCAGGCCATGTTGCGATGAACGCCGGCGATGGTAGCGGTCTTGTCCGTGGCGGAGAGTGTGTCAGCGAATGCCGGGTGGCCATTCTGTCCCATCGTGGATGGCGATGTTCGCTTACCGGAGACTTGGTGCGCGACCGGTTACCATCCGGAAGCTGCGGGCGAAGTGCTGGCGGGATGAGAAGCCGAGGTGCTCTGCCGTCGCACGCACTGACATGCCTCGTTCAAGAAGTCGCTGGGCCACGCGAATGCGGTGCCGGCGGATCCACTCACCCGGTGTCAGGCCGGTTTGACCCTTGAAGACCTCCCACAGCATTTCCCTGCGCACCCCCAGCAGGGCTGATACTTCCTTGACCGACCAGGGATGACGCGGTGACTCCTCGACCAGTCGCCTGGCCCGGATCACCACCTGGGCCGCCGGGAGTTGCACCTGGCTGCGGGCTGTCATCAAAGTACGTGTCAGATCAGCCAGGATCGCAACCACCTGCCAGTTCCACCCGGTCGACCGCTCAAACACTGCCCGCGTTGAATTGGTGACGGACAGGGCCATTCCGGCAGGGGCGTCAGGAAAAATCAATGGTCTCACGGCCGTTATCCCGAGGGCCTTCTCAAACAACGCAGCCATCGGTCCCCGCCAGCTCAGGTATTCGACCCGGAGTCGCCTGCCGGCGGGAATGCGCTCCGCGTCGATTCGCGTGCCTGCGGCAAAGACAGACAAAGTGCCGGCCCCTGTGCAGAATTCGGTGCCTGCTATCCACCGCCGGTCCGTCCCGGCATGCTGGTACTCAATGGTGGTGTCGTATAGCTGAGGCGAGGCGGTGCTGGCCTCCCAGGTCTCCTGGTGTGCCCCAATTTGAGTTATCAGGGACGGAAGACCAACTTCATCTTCAGTTGCCAACGACATATGCTCGAGCGTCTTGTGCATGGCTAACGGAATGATGCCTATATCGAACCGAATGTCAATGGCGGAACGGATAGAGGTGCTGATAGCATGGGTTGTCGTTGATGGAAGGGTGGAGTACGTGGAGTCGCTTGCCAACTAAACGATTCTACGCTGAAGGTGAAAGGAAGTCCCATGCCGCTATATGAATCCCGTAAGCACGCAGAGAACCGGATTGATGTCAAAGCCTCGTTGAGCAATGCCCTTGTGCTTGGCCCGGACAATGTCACGAAAGCCATAATCCAGATGATTGCCAGGCGCAAGGACCGCAAACGCCTGCTGCGGCTTGCCCTGGACGGATGGTACAATATCGACTGGCCCGCGGTGATCGCTGCGCTTCAGAAGCAGGCGAAGCGCGTGGGGTTGAAGATCGAGTTCTGTTCTATTAACGATGTATTCCGCTCGCGTGAGGAAATCGCCGCCTACAAAAGCGATTTCACCGAGACCGACGATCCCGGATTCGGTGTTGTGAACACTGACGGTCACATCACGGACTTGATGGACCCGGCCAGTGTGGCTTTGCTCAAGTCCGGACTGGCCGCAGAAGACGGTGCTGACGCGATCATTGTATACGGAGCGGGATCCGCAGTTCCTGAACTGTGCGACGGCTATGATCTGTTGTTCTACTTTGATAAGACCCGCCAGCCGATTCTGTGGGAGATGTGGGGCGGCAAGCTTGTGCCGTTTGGCTGGGGCGAGCCCAAGAAGGACTACGGTTGGAAGGAGTACTATTATTGTGACTACTATCTTCTCGATCGCCAGAAGGAGTTCCTGCTCCCTCGCATGGACTACTGGGTGGAGGGTATCTCGTTTGACACCCTGAAGATGCTGCCTCGCGCCGCCTACGACGGCATAATGCAGACGCTGCTCCAGTATCCGGTGAAGGAGGTTCCGATCTACCAGCCGGGCCCCTGGGGCGCATATCGGTACAAGGAGCTCGACGGACAGTTCGACGTGCCGGGTCTCGAGTGCAACGCATGGAATGAACTCGCCGGTCCGGAGTTGAGTATGCTGGTTGATATCGGCCGTGAGCAGATGCTGAACATGCCGACGATGAACCTGATGCAGCATGCCGACAAGTTCCTTGGCAAACACATCGCCAAGACATACCCGGGGCTGTTCCCGATGGACGTGTGGTTGGACGACGGCTACTTCCCGAAGCCGACGCCGGCGGAGCGGATCAGCATGCCAATCCATAATCACCCCTCGACCGACTACGTGAAGCAGCACTTCAAGGAGCCGCTGGGCCGCTACGAGACCTACTACATCGCCGAGGCCTACGAGGGCGCCAACACCTGGATGGGCTTTCACGACGACGCAGATCTGGAGTCGTGGGAGCGCTACTGCCGGGATTCGAAGAACCGCAAGAAGATTCCCAACTGGAAAGACTTCATAGCCAACTGGGAGACCAACGTCGGCGACCTGTTCCTTATTCCGCCCGGCACCACTCACGGCCATGGCGGCAATCAGATGGTTCTGGAGATGGACACCTGCCCGAGCGTGGCAGCGACGGAGTATTCGTTCTTCATGTACGACTTCGCGCGGCCTTCTTGGGACGACAAGACCAAAACCATGACCGGCAAGCCGTGCAACATGCACCTTGATCATGGATTTGCCATGGACCGCAACTGCCGCGCCTCGTGGGTGAAGGACCATTTGCGCGCCAAGCCCAAGGTCATCCGTTGGACCAAGGAGTACCAGTTCGACCGCTACAGCTCCGATCCGCGCATGCCCTTCGAGATCGAGCGCTATCACTTCGAGCAGCGCGCCGACGCCGACACCGAGGGCAGGTTCATGCACATCGTGACGCTGACGGTCGGCAAGGAAGTCACGATCCGATCTAAGCGTAACCCGATGCTGATGAACACCATCCGCAAATGGCAGTCGGCACTGGTGCCAGCCTGCTTCGGCGAGTACGAATTCGTCAATGCCGACGGAGGCTTCTGCACTGTGGTGCAGTTGCGCTGGAAGAAAGGGTGACACTGTGGTCGGGGATACGCTGACGACACGTGTTACCTACAGATTGATCCAGGGAGCATGAAATGCGAGGTATGTCCAAACTCGAACGTGTCCTCGCCACCCTCAACCACCAGCCGGTGGATCGCTGCGCTGTGCTGGAACAGCTCAGCTATAACCCGCGTGTGATCGCCGACTGGACCGGCAAGGCCATCGCCGGCTTCGACTACACGGTGGACGACATCTGCGCCGTCATCCGCCAAACCTGCGACCTGGTGATGCCGCCTCAGGCGCCGCGCGGCAATGCGCGGGCGACAACCCCCGATGGATTCGTGATCCAGAACGACAACTGGACAACCTGGCACGTCTCCCGGCCGTTCACCGGCACCGAAGGTGCCCGGGACTGGCTGGCGGCCCGCACGGAGTCGCTCCGCAACGCACCTTTCGATCCGGCCCGCGCTCGCGAGGACTACCGGTGCACCATGCTGGAGCTGCAGGCGAAGATCGGCGACACAGTGATCCTGAACTTCTCGTCGACCGGCTTCTGTCACCCGTTCGACAGCATGGGCCTGGAAATATTCACCTTCTTTCAGCTCGACTACGCGGAGGTACTCAAGGCGCACATGGAAGCCTCGCTGACCGCCGAACTGCGGCGCGTTCATGCGGTGGCGGACTCAGCCCTTTCGCCGGTGATCCTGATCCCGGAGGATTTCGCAACCAAGCAAGGGCCGATCTTCGGGCCGGAGTTCCTGTACGAGTTTCACTACCCCTACATCCGAAAGGTGGCCGACGCCTGGCATGAGCACGGGGTCACCGTGCTCTACCACAGCGACGGCAACTGGAAGAAGGTCATTCCGGACCTCAAGGCCTGCAATGTGGACGGGTTCTACTGTCTTGAGCCGAACTGCGGCATGGACATTGTCGAGCTGAAGAACGCCTGGCCGGAACTGGTCTGGGCCGGCGGTGTGGATGGCGTGGACCTGCTGGAGCGCGGTACGCCGGAGCAGGTGAGGGTAGAGGTCCGACGCCAAATCCGGGAGACGAAGGCGCTGGCGGCCGGCGGCATGTTCGTGGCATCATCTAGCGAGATCAACCCGCCTATCCCGCCGGAGAACTTCCGGGCGATGGTGGAGGCGGTGTGGGAGGGAACGCAATGACCCCTTGGACCTTTCGTTTCTGGACGCCGGGCCATGGGTCGGTGGCTGACGGACGCCCGCAATTCGGCAATCTGATGGCGGCGCGGTTGTTCCGCGTCAGCGTTTAGGCAAATCGAACAAGGAAGGTACGATGAACACTGCGCAATTAGCGAAGATGTTTCCGCTCGGGTCCCACCTCTGCCGGGAGCCGATGCCGCCGATGTCCGAGATGAAGCGTGACATGGAGCTGCTGAAGAAGCGGGGCTTCAACCTGATCAAGCTCCAGGAGCACTGGATGATCGACGAGCCGGAGGAGGGGCGCTGTGACGTTTCTCGCTACGAGGA
>JBAXKQ010000166.1:0-6020 GCA_037135275.1 bacterium | reverse complement strand
GTGCGGGAAAACTGCACGCCGGGATCTGTGCGGGGGGCACCCAGCAATGGGTGTCCCTACCGCGATGCCAGAGAAGAAAAGAATGAGGAGATCATCATGGACTTTGTGTGGTTTTGCGTGACATGGGTAATTGGCATTATTGCGGGTGCCTTTTTTCTGATCCAACCGCTCATCGTCATCTTCTTCGCCATCCCCTTTAGCATGAAACTTAAGTCGCGAGGCATAATGAATGGAAGTGGCCCTTTGCCTATGTACATCGGATCTGCCATCGGACTTTCCTGCATATTTGCTGCCATTACTTACGGGATTCACGCATGGCTTGCGAAGCAGATGCTCGGATACTGGATAGGCGTTGGCCTCACACTCTTGAATGGGCTCCGAAAGATCGGCGCAAACCAAACCAATGTTCAGGAATTCATCGAAATGAATTCACGTTTCCTCGATATGGAACGTGTAGAAGCGGAACTGGGGATCACTCTTCAAGCAAGACAATAAGAAACACCCAGCATCGACCGAATTTCATTCGCCCGAAGACGGGCGAATCAGTCGGCCGTAATGTTGTGCTGAAGGAGAGAAGCAATGTCGACGGACGAACGCATAAATGAGAAGTTCAAGGCACTGCTACTGGAAGCGCAGTACGTTCTTGCCAACTGCGGCTGGGATGGAACAGAATACAACCGACAACCGAGCGACGTTGACTACCGTCGGTTCCGCACCGAGGCCATGAACCTTGTTCGCCGCGTCTGCGGCGAAAAGAGCGATCATTATGAGGAGATGAAGCGACTCGCCGAGGGCGAGCACACCGCAGGCAACAGCTTCTATTTCAAGGACTGTTTCGGCGTCCTTCAAGCGGCACAGAAGGACTATGCCGGAGGATACCTGTTTGACCTGCGTGCATTGGTTGCATCCGAACTCATCGGCGACTTCATTGACCAAGCAGAAGCCCTCGTGGCCGAGGGCTTCCATGTTGCCGCCGCTTCTCTCGCAGGGGCCGTACTCGAAGACACCTTGCGCAAGCTCTGTGAGAGCAAGGATATTCCGGTTCCTTACAGGACCAAACTTGACAAGCTCAATGCCGATCTCGCGAAGGCGGAGGTATACAACAAACTCATTCAGAAACGAATCACCGCACTCGCCGATATCAGGAACAATGCCGATCACGGGCATTTCGCCAAGTTCACGAAAGAGGATGTCAAAGACATGGTCACATGGGTGCGCAGATTTACAACAGACCATCTGGAGTAGAACCCAATAAGCACACCCACGCGATTCTCAACGCGCGTGGCGCGGGTCTCGAACGCGTGATTTGGTCCGTTGGGGGCGCAGATCATGAGAAGAATGACGACACTGCTGATTGCCTGGGCGTTGCTTCCCGTGGCCGCACATGCCAAAGCATACTTCGCACCCAAGGCCCAAATGATCTCCAACTCCACTGTGGTCGCCGTGGTCGAGATCACCGAGGTCAAGTCACTGGAGCCAAACGTTCGATATGGCGACCAGCAAGTCAAAGCCAAGGTGCAGGAGACTCTCGCCGGAGAGACCGGCGAGAGTCTTGAGTTCCGTGTGCCATGCTTCTACCCCTGTGCGATCACACAGGTGACCAACGGCACCTATCTCGTCTTCCTCTCCAAAGGCAAGGACGGCCTGCACGGCAACAACTGGCATTTGTCCTACCGCCCAGTGAAGGACGGCAAGATCGAGTGGTACAAGGCAGATTCCCCGTACGAACTGGAATGGCGAGAACGGGAGACGGTTCTGAACGAGCTCAGGAAGATCATCAAGGAGTCCCCAACAACCGGCGGAACCGTACGTCGCTAACGCGCAGCCGGTTCGCCGGAGCGTTCGGGGACAAAACAGGTATTGACCTGGAGCCAATCGATCTGGTATACGTAGCACCATAAGGAGATCGATAACATGGACACTGTAACCGTTTCACCGAAATACCAGGTTGTAATTCCGCTTGCTGTCAGAGAACGGGCTCACATCCGGGCTGGCGAACGCCTGCAGGTCATCTGTTTCGACGATCGCGTTGAACTGATCCCGCTCCGCCCCATGCGCAGCATGCGGGGCTTTCTCAAGGGGCTTGATGCCCGATTTGAGCGTGACGAGGAGGACCGGGCATGAACGTTGTCGACACGTCGGGCTGGATTGAGTTCTTGTTCGAGGGAAGAAACGCAGGTGTGTTTGCGCCTCTGGTCGAGAATGTCGACGAACTGCTTGTTCCCGTGATTTGCCTGTACGAAGTCTTCAAGAAGGTGAACGCGGTCGCCGACGAACCAAAGGCCCTGCAGGCCATTGGACAGATGAAACAAGGCCGGGTGCTTGAAGTAACCGAAGCGATTGCGCTGCGTGCTGCTCTAATCAGCCTCAAACACCGCCTTCCCATGGCGGACAGTCTTATTCTGTCGACCGCCTGGTCGGAACAGGCCACGCTCTGGACGCAGGACGAACACTTTGCCGGGCTCCCCAGCGTCGAATACAAGGCTCCCCGAACCAGGGCATCCAGCGTACGCGGCAAGCCGCGCCGCTGATACCTCCCGTTCGCATGGAGAAACGGAATGGATGCAGTGATTCAAATATTCTTCGGTCCAATCCAGCCCTTTGTCTGGCACCCTGGAAGAGCCTATTTGGTGGCTACAGCTTTTGCCATCTTTCTCGTGGTCTCCGTTCTCGCAGGTGGCGGATTCAAGACACGTGTCCACGGCCTCATCTTGACGGCCTCAATACTCTGGCTTCTCTTTGGTCTGAACGAACACCAAGCGAGGGCAAAAGGATGGAACATCCGGGTGGATCTCCTTCTCTTCTGGCCGGTGCTGCTGGTGGTGTCGGTTGCATCCGCGTGGCGCGGAGTGCGCTGCATGGTCACGAGGCGGAGAGACAAACAACATGCGAACAAAGCTGGGACACGCGGTCCCCCTATATATTAAGGAATCCAGCAGAGCCGTTTTCCGGTGAAAACTGCAGAAAAGTGCAGAAACTTACCTGTCCCTTGGAATCCAACGGCCCGTTCGGCTAGGTAAAATATGTTAGAAAAGAAACACGAACGATTGCTGCCCACCCGGCAGTTTGTCTGGCGGATAGTAGGTTTTACTGGAGCCGCCATCCTGCTGATCATCTCGGCCTTATGCATTGGGGTCGCCGGCTACCACTGGATCGCCGGCTTCAGCCTGATTGATGCATTGCTGAACGCCTCTATGATCCTCGGCGGCATGGGACCTGTCGGCGAACTGCATGGCAGGGCGGCCAAGCTCTTTGCCTCGGCTTATGCCCTCTTCAGCGGCCTCGTCTTCATCACGGTAGCGGGATTGCTCTTCACCCCGCTCATTCACAGGATCCTCCACCTATTCCATGTCGATGACTCAAGCAAGTAACAAGCCGAACAATGGTTTCAGGCTATCGCCGACCCGGGGTCGGCGATAGCCTGAAACGTGACCCGTTGGCCCCAGAGAGCGGAATAAATGACTTGCATGAATATGCATCAATGGTGCATATTCATGCGCATGAGAACGACACTCAACATCAATGACGCGATATTGCGGAGAGCGGCAGAGATCACCGGCGTGAAGGAAAAGACGTCGTTGGTGCGCATGGGGCTGGAAGCACTCGTTTCCCTCGAAAGCGCAAAGCGACTTGCCAGCCTCGGCGGCACGGAGAAACGTCTCTGCCTCGTCCCTCGGCGTCAATCATAGGAAATTACCAGTGGTCCTGGTAGACACATCAGTCTGGGTTGATCACTTCCGGCAGGGCGTTTCTTTGCTGGGGGACCTGCTGGTATCAGGACGGGTGGTGACTCACCCTTTTGTGATCGGCGAATTAGCGTGCGGCAATCTGAAGAATCGCAAGAAGATCCTGTCTTTACTGTCAAATCTGCCCTCGCTGCAAATGGTGAGCCATGCAGAAGCGCTCCATCTTACAGAGTCCCGCTCCCTTGGTGGATCGGGCATCGGCTGGATTGATGTCCACCTTCTTGCGTCCGCTTCCTTAAATCACGTTACCCTCTGGACGCGAGACCGTAGACTGCAAACTGTCGCCAGTAGACTAGGAATTGCAGGCAAAGAGTAGGCCAACAACGCACTCCGCTCGTATTCCTCAACCCGCGCGGCCGCGGGTCTCGGAACGCCAGAGAAGTGACGTTGGCCGGCTGGAGAGAGAAAGGGACGGCCGAGGAAATCGTTATCCGTAGTCGTCGTCGCCGTCGTCCACCGAACGGAGGCGGAATCGGTTGACGACGACGGCGACGACTACGGTTGACGATGGAGCGAGCACGAAGCAGGTGCGGCCTTTCCGGCGGGCATGGACACGAAGAACACCAAAGGAATCGCCAACTGGCGCAGGCACGGTACGCTCGCAAGCTCGCGCCCCTGCTGCGCGTCGTTGGCCGAAACAAGAGATGGACACAGTGCACAGAAAGCTGTACAGTGTTGTACAGATTTGGGGGGTGAGTGATGATAACTGTGACGTTGACGGAATTCAGGAGCCAGGCGTCAGGCATGCTCACCCGGGTCGAGCACGGCGAAACGCTTGTGGTGCTTCGGCACGGCCGACCTATCGCCGAAGTGTCGCCGGTATCTGGCGTCGCGGGCGGAGAGCTCTCCTGGAAGAAGCCTGCCCTTCGCTTAGTCGCGAAGGGCGTGAGCCTCTCTTCGGCTATCCTTGCGGAGCGAGATGATGAAGGCGTGTCTTGACTCTTCAGCGTTCGCCAAGCGCTTCGTCGAGGAACACGGAAGTGATGCAGTCGAGGCGGTTTGCGCTCAGGCGAGTGAGCTCGGGCTGAGTGTCCTCTGCGTGCCGGAGGTCGTTTCCGCTCTCAACCGCTGCCTGCGAGAACGCCTGCTGTCGCCGAGCCAGTATCGGGAGGCAAAGGGACGACTGCTGGATGACGTCCGCGACGCGGACATCATCCAGTTGACGCCTTCTGTCGTCGGGTCAGCCATCCAGGTTCTTGAGGCAAGCCCTGTACGGGCCATGGACGCTCTGCATATCGCGTGTGCTCTTGAATGGGGAGCCGACGTTTTCGTCTCTGCCGACACGCGGCAGAGGGCGGCAGCAAGGCGAGCCGGTCTCAAGGTGAAGCAGACATGACCGGCCAACAGCACGCCCGAGGATACGGCTCGCAAGCTCACCACCACGCAGCCTCAATGTTGTGCGTACGAACATCATGAGAATACCCGCCGACGATGAGCAAGACCATCGAAGCATCCTTGCGCCGAAGCCGGAGGCGCTTTGTGGGCGCGTAGTGTTCATTCGGGAGCAGTCGGTTAGCCAGTTTTCTATTCCCGGTAGCGAAAAGGAAAAACACACATGAAAGATGCTTCTGACAATAATACGACGCCACGCTTCGACAGAGCCAAACCGGTATGGCCGGAGGGCAGGGAGAAGGAACGCAACGTAATCGTAGGCTTTCGCGCCCGATTTGAGCCGGTTGGTGAAAGAACCGTCTTCAAGGTCGCCGGATCGACGCTCTATCGGGTGTTCTTGAACGGCAAATTCATCGCCCATGGACCCGCCCGCGGACCGCATGGCTGGTATCGGGTGGATGAGGTCGACCTGACGCGCAAAGTCAAGCCTGGGAGGAACGTGCTGGCAATTGAGGTTGCCGGTTACAACGTCAACGGCTACTACCTGCTTGACCAGCCCTCCTTCCTTCAAGCGGAGGTTGTCTCGGGCAAGAGTGTGCTGGCTGCCACGGGTTCTGCACACCCCTTTGAGGCGGCAATCCTGTCCGAGCGCATTCAGAAGGTCCAACGCTACAGCTTCCAGCGTCCTTTTTCAGAGGTTTATCGCCTTGAGCCCGGTTATGACCGCTGGCGCTCCGACCTCTCTGTGAATATGAAACGGACCAGGCTGGCAGTGCAACCGATGGTGAACCTAGTTGTGCGAAGGGTCCCGTTCTCCCAGTTCAAGGTGTGCAAGCCAATCCAAATAGTCTCGAAGGGCAGTCTTCATGGCGTGCCTGTAGAGAAACTGTGGAAGGATCGCGCATTGAGTGACATTGGAGTGAAACTGGGTGGCTACGTGGA
>JBAXKQ010000165.1:0-6080 GCA_037135275.1 bacterium | reverse complement strand
ACGGTGTAAATGGCCACCTGGGCGCCCTGGGCGCGGGCGACCAGATCGGTGAGCAGGGCTGCGTATGACTCGCCATGGTAGTCGTGAAGGACATGCCCCGCTTCGTGATCCGCCAAGGCGAGCATGCGCCTCAGGTCGGCATCCGACGACAGGTCGAACGCCAAGGTCCCGTCTTCCAGGAGCGGGTTGACCTGGAGGTAATGGACGCCGGCCTCAAGGCTGTGCTGGGCGAGATCAAGTCCGCCGAGGGCAGGATCATTCTGTTCATCGACGAGGTGCACAACATCGTCGGAGCCGGCCGGACAGAGGGTTCAACAGATGCCGGCAACATGCTCAAGCCCATGCTTGCCCGCGGGGAACTGCATTGCATCGGGGCGACTACGCTTGACGAATACAGGAAGTACATTGAGAAGGATTCCGCCCTGGAGCGGCGGTTCCAGCCGGTGGTGGTGGATGCTCCGGGAGTGGAAGACACGATCTCGATCCTCCGTGGCCTGCGTGAACGATTCGAGGTGCATCATGGCGTGCGGATGCAGGATGCCGCTCTCGTGGCGGCGGCGGTGCTGTCCGACCGTTACATCAGCGACAGGTTCCTTCCGGACAAGGCAATCGACCTCATGGACGAGGCCTGTGCTTCGATCCGCACCGAAATGGATTCCATGCCGGCCGAGTTGGATGGAATAACCCGCAAGGTAATGCGCCTCGAGATTGAGGATGCGGCCCTGAAGAAGGAAAAGGACGCAGCCAGCAGGGAGAGGCTCAAGGTGTTGCGCAAGGATCTCGCCGACCTCAAATCCGTGGCGACAGTAATGCGGGTGCAATGGGAAGCCGAGAAGAAGGCCATCTCGGAGGTGCGCGAGCTCCGCGAGAAGATTGAGAAGGTGAGGCTTGATGCAGAGAAGGCTGAGAGAAGCTATGAGCTCGAAAAGGTTGCTGAATTGCGTCATGGCGTGCTGCCTGGGCTGGAGAAGAGGTTGACGGCTGCGCAGAAGGCGATCAGCGAAAAGGAGAAGGTTCTTTTGCGCGAGGAGGTCACCGAGGAGGAAATAGCGGATGTTGTGGCGCGCTGGACCGGCATCCCTGTGAAGCGGCTTCTTGAGGGTGAGCGCGAGAAACTGCTCAAGCTGGACCAGATACTGCACCAGCGCGTGATAGGCCAGAACGAGGCCGTGCAGGCGGTTGCCGATGCGGTGATACGGGCGAGGGCGGGTATCGTGAATCCGAGGCGGCCGATCGGGTCGTTCATCTTCCTAGGGCCTACCGGGGTGGGCAAGACGGAGCTCTCGCGAGCCCTGGCTGCGGCGCTCTTCGATTCCGAGGACAACATGGTTCGCATCGATATGAGTGAGTACATGGAGAAGCACACGGTGTCCCGGCTTCTCGGTGCGCCTCCTGGCTACATCGGCTACGAAGAAGGCGGCCAGTTGACCGAGGCGGTGCGACGGAAACCCTATTCCGTTGTGCTGTTCGATGAGATAGAGAAGGCGCATCCCGATGTCTTCAACGTGCTGCTGCAGTTGCTGGACGACGGGCGGCTGACGGATTCGCATGGCAGAACGGTGAACTTCAAGAACACGATCGTGATTATGACCAGCAACGTGGGCTCGCCGGTTCTGCTGGAGGGCATCGACAGGGAAGGGCACATCCGCGACGAAACCCGGCAGATTGTCATGAACGAACTTCGTTCGAGGTTCAGGCCGGAATTCCTGAACCGCGTGGACGAGATCATCCTCTTCAAGCCGCTGACGCAGGCGGAGATTGCGAAGATCGTCGAGCTGAGTGTCAGGGAACTCACGGCGCGGCTTAGCGAACAGGGTGTGAAACTCGACATCGCAGGCGATGCGATTGACCTTATCGCGCGGGAAGGTTACGACCCGGTCTACGGCGCAAGACCCCTGAAACGGTTCATCAGGCAGGAAGTGGAAACCCCCGTAGCCCGCGGAATGATAGCAGGAAACATCGGCGACAAGGGCGTCGTGCGTGTTGGCGTCAAAGGCGGCAAACTGGTGGTAGCCGTAGGGTAGCGGGGGCCTGTCCGGCCTATTCTCCGCCGACCATTGGCACAAACCTGACGGCGATGCTGTCCTCGGTCTCAATGCGGCCGTTGTTCTTGCGAACAATTACCAGGCGTTGAGCCCAGGATCCGAGAGGCAGGATCATCCGGCCGCTGTCCGCCAGCTGGTCTATCAGCGGCTGCGGTATTTCCGTGGGCGCACAGGTGGCGACAATGACATCGTACGGAGAGTGCTCGGGCCACCCGCACATTCCGTTCCCTATAAGAACATGGACCATATCCAGGCCGTATCCGTGGGCTGTAAGCGCATTGCTGGCGTGATTTGCCAGTTCAGGGAGGATCTCCACAGAGTAGACTACTGCCCCGAGCTCGGCGAGGACGGCGGCCTGGTAACCTGATCCGGTTCCGATTTCCAGCACCTTTTCGCCCTTCCGGATGTGCATGAGCTCCGTCATGAAAGCCACGATGAATGGTTGCGAAATTGTCTGGCCGTAACCGATGGGGCATGGGTAGTCGCCGTATGCTTCGTGAGTGCGGTGTTCCTCGGGAAAGAACTTGTGCCGGCGAACTCTGCCCATTGCGGCGATTACGCGCGCGTCGTGTATGCCATGGGTCCTGAGGGTGTTTACCATCGCAGCTCGCTCGCTGGCCAACTCGTCGTTCATCGGTGCGCCTCCGGTCGAGAGGACAAAACCCATACTCCGCCTGCGGCTCCATTCTAGCACGCCGTGATTGTGACAGGAAACGTCAAAAAGAAGCACCGTTTTGTGGCGGCGACCTGGCGCCAGAATCCCTCCGCTGGCGAAATCTGCCGACTGCAGCCATCGCGCCTTGCCTCTGTTGGAGCTTGTGTGCGGGGTTACTTCGTTGGACAGGCTGGGGCGCGGGTTTGCGGCAGGTTCGGGACCGGGTGGCGGGAAGTGCTGAACGCACGCCCCGGTCAGCCCATGCGGTCAATCTTCAGGTTGACGAAGCCGCGCTTCATCAGGTCACGGGTATAGGTCAACACTCCCTTGCGGGCGGTTTCCATGTCGATCTTGAGTTCATCCCTGAGTGTTGTGGCTATTTCCTCCAGCGGTGTGTTGCCGTCGATCCGGCGCCAGTAGGCCGCGCCGTTGGCATCGAGCTGCACATGGGACTGCCACTTGTAGCGGAGCAGACGGCTGATAGTGGTAGCCAACCGGCTGGTGGGCTTGGTTTCCCTCCTGATGATGATGGCCCCGTCAGGGTGCGTGTGGATCACCTGTACCTCTGGCGGTACCAGAGGTATAGCGTCAAGGGGATTGCCGTGTTTGAAGCGCCGCGCGTTGCCGGGGCTGACGCCGAGCAGGGGATCGCCCTGCGCTTTCGGCCGCCGTCTGAACAGATTCAGTGCCACGCCAAAGCCCCCCCGGGGATTGCCGCGCCTACCCGGCGCTTCCGCGTGCCCAGGCAATGATCATGGGTGGCAGGCGATCAACGTCGACAATCCGGCAGACCTCGGTCCCTGTTTCGCTGGGGATGGTCACATCATCCCCCGGTTTGTGGCCAATGAGCGCCGCGGCGAGGGTGGTCTTGCATGAGATGATGCCCTGTCTTTCGTCGGTATCCCATTCGCCGAGTATGTATCTTTCCACCTTGGATCCGTCGGGTCGTGTGTACAGTACCGTCGTGCCTACGCCGGCGACGTCGCAAGCGAAACCCTCAAAGGCCGTTCCTTTTACTTCCTTGAGCTCGCGCGCCAGGGTGTCGCGCTGGTTACCCAGCATGCTCTGCCGCTGTTTGGCGGCCTTGAATTCATGATTCTCGGACAGGTCTCCGTAGTCGCGGGCAACAGCCAGGTCCCTGGCGTTTTCCGGCAGGTCAACCTTGACGATCTGTTCAAGGCGGGTCCTGCGTTCGGCGTAGGCCCGCCATGACGTGTAACGGCCGACCCCGCGGCCGCCATCATTCTTGTCGTCATCGGTGATGAGCAGGTGGTGGAGGTCCGGGTAGAGGCCGATGATCCGTGCCAGCACGGCGTTCTTCTCGAGCTGTGCCCAGCCAGAGGTGTCCCGCATCATCATGACAAAGCGCTCTCGCTCGACCGGCAGGATTGCCCCAAGGACAGGTGCCAGCCATTCCTTGCGCTCAAGCAGGGCGCGCAATTGCTTTCCAGCTTTCAGCCGTTCACCGTGGAGCGGCTCCTGAAGGCGCGTTACGCACTGCGTGAGGAAGTCCGCCACCGTGCCGATTGACTTCGCCTGCAGCAGGTCGATACGCTTGCTGAGCCAGGTGAGCATTTCAATATTGAGGGTATTTGCGGCCATCGACCTCTTGATGACATCCAGCGACTGTTCTTCCATGCCGTTTGCGGCCATGAATTCCATGAGCGTGTTCAGCGGCGTTATTGTGGCCTCAGTCAGCACACCCAGCAACAGCGCAGAGGCTCTATTCCTGTCGTGGGCCATCATGTATGCAAGGAGGGGTTCAAATTCCGATGCGGGGAGCTTGGCGGCGGCACTGAGCAGGCCGTTCCGTGAGAAGATGCGTTCGATGTATGGGGCAGCGATCGCAGCGTCCAGCGGGATGGCCAGCCGATTGAGCATCATCAGGCCCTGGGCCACGACCTGGATCTGCGTGCTTGGTGCACCCTTGATCACGTGGATCAGGCGATCGAGCAGGATCTGCCGCGCCTGCTCGGACAGGGTGGCTGCGTCGACATCCTCCGCCAGGTTGGCAGCCTTGGCGAGGATGGTGTCGATGCTCCGCTCGGAGGCCAGCAACCCGAACCACCTCTCGTCGAAAGCCTTCTCGGTGTGCAGGAGATAGAACGGCTCGAGGCGGCCGGTCGGGAAATGAACGAATCTGTCGGATTTCAGCACCTTGCGTGCGCCATCCCAGAACGCCTTCCAGTCGGCAGTGGCCACGATGTCGGGAGCTAGCCGCTCCTGGATCTGGATGACATTCAACGGCCCGTAGCAGCGGATGAGGATCCGCACCACCTCGGCTGGATTGGACCTGACAAGCTCCAGGAGCTTTGCAGGATCGCGGTGCTTCATCACGAGGATGTGGTTGTCATCAAGCAGGCTGAGAACGGCGGCGGCGTATTCAAAACCGAGCTCATGGCCGCGTTTCTTGTCAAAGTCTATACCGACCTTCCGGTAGAAGGCGTCCAGGTTCCTGACAATCCCGAAGCCCCAGGTCTTGTCCAGGCACAGGACCCCGGGCGAGAGGCTTATGATAAGGCGGAGCCGCCTCAGGCATTCGCCGGTGGGTATATCGCCCTTGTCAAAGCCGGCGGATTCAACGTATGCCGAACCTACGTGCGGCTGCTGATAACTTTCCTGGAGTACTGACCGGCACCGCGTCCTGAAAGGGGAGTCATCATTCTTCCACGGCGCCTGCAGTTCGAATATGCGCAGGTTGCCTGGAATATCATGCCTTCTTTTCAACACATCCTGCACAAGTTCCGCAAGAGAGTCGGCCTTGGTGTTGCGCATCGTGGCGTAGAGGTGGGTGATGACATCCGATATCTGCGGCATGGGCAGTGGATCCGCCGCTATGGCGCCCAGAAACCATTCATCAAGCTGTTCGTCACTCATGGACTTCAGATCGTCAGCCATTCCTGTCTCCTCCCGGGTTCGTGCCAACGCGCGGTAATGCCGCGATTCATTCGCAAAGGACTGTTTGAGTACTGGAGGAATGAGCTAAGTGCAAGACAATAATACGGACAGCCGAAAAGGAAGAGCCATGCACGCGCTGCGGTATGATGTCGTTTTTGCGGGATCCCGCTTCTGGCGTGGCACGTTTGGACGGAGACATTTCGCGCCCTGCCGGGCCCTTCCAAGGCCCAGTCATCACGCCTTTGGAATTGACATGCGCATGCGTGCGTTGCGGGCGAGTGCGGTGGAGTTGTTGAAGTCGGCCGCATTATGGTGTAGCCTCCGCGGGATGCTGGACATACGAACCATACGGGAGCGTGAAAAGGAAGTCAGGCATGCCCTTGAAATACGCGGCATGGCCGCAGACATAGACGGGATCTTGGCGCTGGACCACCGGAGGCGGGAGTTGCTGGTTGAGGTGGAGGCGCTGAAGGGCACCCGCA
>JBAXKQ010000164.1:0-6159 GCA_037135275.1 bacterium | reverse complement strand
TATGCACACTCCGCGACCTGCGCCTCGAGCCGGTCACCCGGCCGAAGCTATCGGAGTCGTGACGTCAACGTCGGCCGATACGAGAGCATGATCTGCGGCCGGAGTCCGCCCCAGACACAACGGCCCGGCCTCTTAGAACCCTGCGTTACTCCGCAGACCCAGCCACAACCACGGCGCCGTAGCCGAATATGGAGTCCCGACCCTCACCTGAGTCACAATCCGGTACAACCGGCCGCCAAACGAGCCAGAGTGTGCTACTATTTGTGTGTCCCCATTGGATGGTTTGTCCCCTGTCTTGCCTTGTCAACTCAACTGTGCCGTGGTAAATGTGAAGCCCTGATGCCTAATGCTTCATGCGAACGTTGCGGCCTTTACGCGTCCTATCCCGGCGCAGACCTGGACGGGACCGGCTGCTGCAGACTCTGCCGCGAGGTGGAAGGCAGGGTGTATCCGTCGCTCGGCGATGATGCGCTGCGCGAGGTGATCGCCAGGCGGTCAGACGGCATGCGCTGGGCCTGCCTCGTTGGATACAGCGGCGGCAAGGACAGCACCTTCATGCTACGGCGCCTTTCCGAGTGGTTTCCCGGCCGCGTGCTGGCACTCACCTTCGACACACAGGTGATGTCAGACTGCGTGTGGGGCAATATCGACCGGGTCGTAAAAAGCCTCGGCGTGGAGTGGATAAAGCACGCGCCGGCGCCGGGATTCATGCCTGCCGTGTACAGGCAGCTCCTGCGGCGCCTCGTGCAAATGCGATCCGGGACGATCTATTCCCGCAGCACCGTCGAGATCGGCCCGCTCTGCTGGCCCTGCGGCACCCTTTATCATCTGGAGATGCTGCGAGTCGCTCGCGACAGGGCCATTCCCACGATTGCCATCGGCTTCACGCCATCCCAGGACTCATCCCACTATCCAACCGGGCACAGGACAACCGAGGATCCACGCGACTTGTTCAATGCCCGTCACGCGCCGCGCGCCGAGGGCATCGCGGCGCGGGACTATGTCACAATGGCCTCGCTGGTGTTCCGTCTTGTCGAGAACGAACTCGGCAAGGAGGCCGCGGCTCCATACCGGCTGGATCGCGATGACCCGGCACTGGCGCCAATACGTATGCTTCGCTTCTATGACTACGTCCACTATGACGAGACGGCTATCCGCCAGGGATCCGCAGAAGTGGGATTCCAGTATCCGGACGACGCCGGCTACGGGTCTTCAAACTGCGCAATCAATCCCCTCGTGCGCTATATCCACAACAAGCTCTTTGGTTTTGACAAGTACATGGCCCAGGATGCCGCGCTCGTCCGCTGGGGTTTCGGAAAGAGAGAGGACGTGGCTTCCCGTGTGAAACCGCCGCCTGAGAAGGCAGATGTCATTGCCGCATGCAAGAGAATCGGCATGTCCCTGGACGAGGTGGACGAGATGTTGAAAGCCCCCTCGCCAGCGGGACCCGGCAAAGCATAAGATTGCCGCCCGCAGACAGCGCCCCAGTCACGCCAGTAGCCCAAAGTCACCGGTTTACCCCATCCTTCCGCCGTCCCCACTAGTGGCTGCAGCCTGACAACAGGGTTTTGCTGGCTTTTGAGGCAGATTCCAGTATGCTCCGGTCCTGCAAAATGATTTTGCGGAAAGGAAGAAACAGTTGTGCGTTTGATGATGAAGGCGTGGAAATGGTCCTGGACCGCCGTGAGAATCACGGTTTGTGTGGCCATGCTTGCATATCTGCTCTACCAGACCGACGCACAGTCGCTGTTCAGGGAGTCCAGAGCCGCATTCAGCCGCTGGCCCTGGCTTGTGTCGGGGGTCATCATGACTTTCCTCGGCCTGGCGGCCGGAGCCATCCGCTGGAGAGCGATTCTCTACGCCCAGGGCCTTCAATTCCCACGATTGAAGGTGCTGCACATATTCATGATCGGACAGTTCTTCAACGCCTTCATGCTCGGCGCGTGCGGCGGCGACCTTGCCCGCGCCTATTACGTCGCCAAGGGCCGGCAGGGCAAACGAACCGAGGCTGTGGCCACCATACTGATGGATCGCGGCATCGGCCTGTTCAGCATGATTCTCTTCTGCTGCCTCATGATCCCTTTCCGCCTGCCCGTCTTCCTCGACAATGAGGGTCCTCGCGACACAGGCGTTCTCATGATCATCTTCCTGGCCGCCGCCATGGCCGGAATCTTCGTCCTGTTCCGGAAGAACGTGTTCGAGCACTTCGAATTCTTCCGGCGGCTCGAAAACAATACGAGGCTTGGATCACTGATCCGCAAAGCCTATGAGGCGGTTTTCGTCTTCAGGCAGAACAAGCGCCTGCTGGTCTTCTCGCTCGCACTATCACTGCTGAGCATGGCGTTCCTGACCCTCGCCTGCTGGAGTTTCGGCGGGGCACTGGCCATCCGGATTCCCCTGGCCGACTACTTTGCCCTGTTTCCCATCATCAGCGTCCTGATGGCGGTCCCCATCACACCGGGCAGCCTCGGTGTGCGCGAGGGGTTGTTCGTATCGTTGTTCAGGGCAGTGTCGGTGGACCAGCATCAGGCCATCCTGCTCTCGCTCATGGTCTATGCCGGAGGCGTCTTCTGGAGCATTGCCGGCGGGCTGATCTACCTGTTCCTCACGCCGGCGCAGGACAGGCATTTCACCGAGGCTCTTGACACATGAGTACAGGCAGCGCCTGCTGTGCCAGGCGGTAGCTCTCGGGCGTGCCTATGTCAAACAGCGGCCCATCAACCTTGTGGCCGAACAACCGACCGATGAGCTGCGGGAACACATCCTTCTCCAGAGACAGCGGGGTTGTCTCCGGCAGCGACCTGATCACGGAGCTCCTGAAGACATAGACGCCGGCGTTGACCAACCCCTGTCCCCCGCTCTGTTTCTCGTTGAAAGCTGTAACCATGCCGGTCCCGTCCATGATGATGCTGCCAAACGCACCGGCATCAGGCACCGGCACCACAGCAACGGTGGCGTCGGCCGCCCTGGCCAGGTGGCCTTCGACAATCCGCCGGTAGTCGACGCTGCAGAACGAGTCGCCATTGAGCGCCAGGACCGTGTCGGCATCAAGAAGCCCGCGCACATTTCGCAGCCCGCCGCCCGTCCCCAGGGGTTCATGCTCCACCGCCACCTTGATCTCGAACGGAAGCGACACAGCTTTGAAGTGGTCGGCGATCATTTCAGCCTTGTAGCCGGCTCCCAGGACAAAGCGCCGGAACCCGAAGCGCCCTATGTGTTCGACAAGGAGCTGCACAAAGGGCTTCCCGCCGATCTCTGCCATCGGCTTCGGCCGGTCCGACACAACCGGGCGAAGGCGCTTCCCCAGCCCGCCGCACAGAATCACCACATCACATCCATTCCCGTCCACAGGAGCTCCTCAAGACACTTGACAAAACCAGCGCCAACAGCGAACTTGGCAACCTATAGCCCGCCCTGCGGGCCGGTAACAGCAAAAAAGAGAGCGAAACACGAACGCGAGGACCGAAATGAAGATTCTGGTGACAGGCGCCGCCGGCTACATTGGTTCGATATTGGTTCCCACCCTCCTGCGCCATGACCACGAGGTCATCGCCGTCGACAACTTCCTCTACGGCCAGACATCGCTCCTTGATTGCTGCGCCGACAAGAAACTCACCATCGTCAGGGGCGACGCCAGGGACGAGCGGTTGATGCGACCGCTCGCCGCCAGGGCTGACGTGGTCATACCACTGGCCTGCCTCGTCGGCGCACCCGTGTGCGACATGAAGCCGGTGGAGGCGAGGACCATCAACCTGGACGCAGTGAAGATGCTGGTTGATATGACCTCGAAAAGCCAGATGATCATCTCGCCCACCACCAACAGCGGCTACGGCGTCGGACAGGAAGGGATCTTCTGCACCGAGGAAACCCCCATGCGGCCCGTATCGCTCTACGGCCAGTTGAAGGTTGACCTCGAAAAACACCTGCTGGACTCGGGCCATGCAATCTCGCTTCGCCTGGCGACAGTGTTCGGCATAAGCCCACGGATGCGCCTGGACCTCCTGGTCAACGACTTCACATACCGGGCAGTGACCGACCGCTTCATCATCCTCTTCGAGGCCCACTTCAAGCGCAACTACATACACGTGCGTGACGTAACGAACGCGTTCATGCACGCAATGGCCAATTTCAGCCGCATGAAGCAGCAGGCCTACAACGTCGGGCTCAGCGAGGCCAACCTGTCCAAAATGGAACTCTGCCTCGAGATCAGGAAGCAGGTTCCGGACTTCTGCATACTGGAGTCCGCCATCGGCAAGGATAAGGACCAGCGCAACTACATCGTCAGCAACGACAAGATCGAAGCCACCGGCTTCAAATCAGCCGTGTCCCTGCAGGATGGCATCGCCGAACTCATAAAGGGTTACCAGGTAGTCAGAAGGAACCAGTTCTCGAACGTGTAGGATCCTGCGTCCGTCGGGGCCTGGAAATCGTGGAGAATACCGCATGTCCTCAGATCGCCGCCGGTTGAGTTCAGCCCGTCCTGGCCCTGTAATTCTCGGCGTCGCCCTCGCCGCGCTCGCCTGCTTTCCTGCATGCAGCCATATCACAGGTGGCGGCCAGTCCACCCCTGTCACACAGGTCACCTCCGACGGCGTCTACCAGCAGGTCCACAAACTCGCCGAAGTCATGCTCCTGGTGAGAAGGCACTACGTCGAAGACCGTGACTACACAAACATCGTCGACGGCGCTATCGACGGAATGCTCCAGTCCCTTGACGAACACAGCCACTACATGCCGCCCGAGCAGGTCAAGGAACTCCAGGAAACCACTTCCGGCCAATACGGCGGAATCGGACTTCTCGTTGGCATGCGCGACTCACAGCTTGTCGTCATAGCTCCGATCGAGGACACGCCCGCATACAGGGCCGGCCTGCTCGCGCAGGACACGATCATCAGGATTGACGGCGAAACCACCGCCGGCATATCCATCCGCGACGCGATCAAGAAGATGCGTGGCCAACCCGCCACAAAGGTGAGCGTCACCGTGGTGCGCAGGAATGAGTCCGAGCCCCGGACCTTCGAGATCACCCGCGACAACATCAATGTCCCAACGGTAAAAGCTGCGCGCATGCTCAGTAACGGCATAGGCTATGTCAGGGTGACCCAGTTTGCCGAGCCTACCGCCCTCGCTCTCCGGAACGAGATCGAGAAACTCCGCGCCCAGGGCATGGATTCGCTTGTGCTCGACCTCCGGAGCAACCCGGGCGGACTGCTCAAGTCCGCGAGGGACGTTGCACAGTTGTTCCTCAAGCGCGGCGCCCTGATCGTCTCTATCCGCGACCGTGGCGGGAAGGCACGGGAGAAACGGCTGGTTTCGGAAGGCTCGTGGCACGACACCGACACTCTCATGGTTGTCCTGATCGACGGCGGCAGCGCGAGCGCGTCAGAGATCGTGGCCGGAGCCCTGCAGGACCAGAAGCGGGCCGCGCTTCTCGGGGACAGATCCTTCGGCAAAGGGTCCGTGCAGACCGTGGTTCCGCTTGCAACCGCCCCGGATTCCTCGATCCGTCTCACGACGGCAAAGTACTACACACCGAGCGAGAGGGTGATCCACAAGCACGGCATAGAGCCGGACATCAGGGTCCGTGTCACACCCGAAGAATGGGGAAAGATCCTGACAAGACGGGCGATCGAAGAGCAGCCCGCAAACTTCAGTGACCAGGAAAAGAAGGAATACAGCGGCGTGATTGACGCTCCGCTCGAGCGGGCTGCCGACCTTCTCCAGGCCTTACGGGTTCTCCGAGCCCGCGCAGCCACCGGACCAGCACCGGTCGCTGCGGCCGTCACCAACACTCCCGAGGCCGCAGAGACACCCTTGTCCGATCCTATCGACTTTATCGACGAGGAATAGCCGGCATATTGCATGATTCGTGCGCAGAACCCGTGCTGGCGCAATACCAGCCCCCCATCACGCCAGCAGAGAGGCTGCCTTCGCACGAATGGCGGCCTCGATCTGGGCCTTGAAGAGCAGGGCTGCAAACGGGAGCACACCGGAGATCCCTACCTCGGATTCATTTACGGTGAGTGTACCGGAGACTGAATAGCCCATGGCAGACAGCCGGAACTTTCCGGCGTTGCCATCCCACTCCTCGTGAAGGTCCGTTATGCTGGAGGCGTACTGCTTCCTGAGATCCTCAAGCAGCTTCCGGACGCGCCCGAG
>JBAXKQ010000163.1:0-6193 GCA_037135275.1 bacterium | reverse complement strand
ACTGTGCCGCCTCATACCTCGAAGCCTCGGCATTCTCTACCGCTCGCTCCGCAATGCCCGTGTCATAGGTTGTATCTGCAGCAGCCTTGACTGCGTTGCTTACTGCGCGGCCCAGTCGATCGGCCGATGGTTCCTGGGGTGGGATAGGGAGAGTGCACCCGCCTGTCACAAACGCTGCAAATATGCCAGTGACGGCAGCCGTACAAACCGGCGCAATAGCCACAACCGCTGCAGACATCCACGAAGCGGGCAATACCATGCGGCTCCTCACCATATGCCCCGGGGCACCTCGATGATGTCACCGGGCTCGACAATCACTATGTTGCCATCCTTGCTGCCGTTGAGTTCCTGCTTCTTTCCGCCCCTTCCACGGGTGAGCCAGACCGCATTATCATCAGCAAACTCATCCCTGCCGCCGGCCATGGATATTGCCATATTCACGGTAATGGGCCTGGAGAACTGGCACGGCCCCGGCCTCTTGACATGGCCTTCCACATAGCAGATCCTGTCAGACGCTTGGATGCCGATCTGGATCGCACTGGCCTTGTAGATCTCCTTCCTGACGTATTCCTCTTTTATCGCCTCTTCGGCTCTTGCGGAAGTCAACCCACCAATCTTGACCGAACCTACTATTGGAACCGTGACACATCCGCGCTCGTCAAGAGTTGCCGGCACAGTCTGAAGATCGGGGGTATGCAGAAGTATCTGGATACGATCACCTGGCTGAAGAGTTTCCGTATCAATAGGCTTCCTGTATTTCTCCAGCCTGACAGTGCGGTATCGCGCGGCAGAGGCGGTCCGCGAGGGCATGCACCCGGCAACCATAAGTACGGAAGCTAGCGCGGCCGGAAGTGCGGCGCGGATGAACGTATTCATACTCTCAAGTCCTTCCCGGCCTCACCATCCGTCTTTCCGGGGATCTGCCCACCGGTCTTCGCCAACCGGGCCCCAGGGGGGCCCTTGCGGCCGTACCCGTAGGCATCTGAGTAGTAGCGATAGTAATGATGATAGTAGTAAGGGTCACGTGTCAGGTTTATGTTGTTGAATACCACGCCAAGCAGATTCCCTCCCACACTCTCAATGATCTGTTTGGCCCTGATGGGAACCTCCCTGGGATAGCTACGGTGCTGGACGACAAGTAGCACCGCATCGACCTTGCTGGCCAGAATCGCCGCATCGCTTATTCCAACAACAGGCGGTGCATCAAGAAACACCCAGTCGAACTGTCCCCGCAGACGATCGAGCATGTCGCACAGCCTGACGGTGTCAAGCATGCCGGCGGACTCTGCAGACGTGTTGCCGCTGAGCATGACGCTCAGATTCCGAATAGAAGTGGTACGAATTGCCTGCTCAATTGTTGCCGCCCCATTCAATACGTCAGCCAGACCCGGTTTTCGCTCAAGATTGAAAATCTTGTGTTGCCTGGGACGGCGAAGATCAGAATCGATCACCAACACCTTGTCGTTCAGTTGCGCGCACACAAATCCCAGGTTGGAGATGGTAAATGACTTCCCCTCACCCGCGCCGCCACTGGTCACGCAGATGGTCTTTCCTTTTCCCAGCTTCTTGGAAAACTGCATGTTTGTCCGCAACACACGGTAGGCCTCTGCATACTGGCTGGTATCACCGGTCTCGATAAGCGACTTCACCTTTCGCGGAACAATTCCAAGCACAGGGGCTCCGATATACTGTTCGATCTCGTCGATATTCTTTATGGATGTGTCGACGTATTCGGTAAAGAAAGCCAGTCCCACACCGCAACCCAAGCCTAGAATCAGGCTGAAAGCCAGGTTCAGAATCAGGCTAGGACCCACGGGCGCATCCCTTGAAGGCTCCTCAGCGAAGTCAACAACTCGCACAGGAGTCAGTGGTATCTCCAACCCGACGTTCTCTTTCGCCGAACTGATCTTGAGGCCATCCCTGAACTTCTTGAGATCTTCAAGCTCTTCGCAAACCTTCAGGAATGGCTGATATCGGGCACTTGTTTCGATATCCTTCCGCTTCTCCTGCTCAAGATCCTTCTCGATCATCTCGAAGTTACGTGCCGCGATGTCACAGTCGGTCTGTAGCTTCGTCTTCACACCGGCCTTGGCGTTCTCTATCTGTCGATTCAACTCGTCAATCACCGCCCTCTGTCGTATGACATCGGGATGGTTCTTTTCACATGTCTCCAGCAGATCCTTGAGCTTCCTGCTGGCCTCAGCCAAATCCCTCCGCAACATGCCAAGGTTCTGATCTTGCACGAGCGAAACCAGCGTGTAGAGTTCTTGATCGCCTGACAGACCTTGCAGCTTCTCAAGCTTCATCTGACAGTCGTTCATGACATTGCGGGCCGCTATTCTGTTTGATTCAAGCTCCTGAAGGCGAAGCTTGGAAATGGGGTCCCCTTCGTTGGCGAAATCCTTCCTTGGGCTGACAAACAAGGTTATGTTGAGATCCGTGCGCAGCTTTTCCCGTTCTTCCTCCTTCTTCTTGACCTGCTCGTCGTATCTCCGCAGCTCATCGTCAAGTTTCGAGAGTCCGCGTTGTACCCTCTCCCGCTCTGCCACTGTGCTGACTTCGGCATATACGCGGGCAAGCTCATTGGCAATATCCTTCACGTCCCTGGTAACAGTGTCCTGGGGCGCCTTTCGGAACACATCTATCTTGATCATGCTCGTGTCGATGAGTGATGTGACCCTTATACTCCTGCGCAGCTCGTTGCGCGCTTCTGAGGCCGTGAATTCACGGGGCAATCCGGCTGCGCGCTGAAAGACCGCCCGCAAGTTGAGATTGGAGATAACAGGATCAAGAACCAGCTGGGATTTTATCACATCGATCTGCGTCTTGAGGTAGAAGGGGTCGTAGCGAAGGTCCTGCTGCTGTCCCCTGAACGGGTCAATATCCGTGGTAACCGGCCGCACTGTCATTCGTGTATAGGCAGCGTATTCCTTCGGCATGGACAACGTAATCAGCCAGCCGGCAATAAGGATGGCAAGCAGTACCGCTATGAGGATCTCCTTCCTGGACTGGATAATCCGCCAGTATTCCAGAAAGTGAGTCTTTTCGAGCGAAGTTCCCATAGCGTGACTCCATTACACCCCGCTGGCATTGTCAATACGACCGGATACTGCCGCCGCTCCCCCTGCCGGAAGCAGGCAAAACCGGTCTTTAGGAAGAGACAGCGGTGACTCCGGACGTTGACAGACATGTTCCCCTGCCGGCGCAGCAATTACCAGAACTAGAACGTCGCCTTAAGGGCCAGCTCTCCAATATTGCGCCGGTACGATCCCCGTATGTTGTCGTCGGAATTCCAATCCTCAAACCGGTATGTAGTCTCAAGACGGAGGTTCCTGTTCCATGTATAGGATAGTGTTGTCCCGACGCCAGCTAACGCATCGGATCCGCCTTGCACCTGCGTGAGATCGCTGTACTCACCGTTGCCGTACATCGCATTGACAGCAAGCGCAATCCTCTCGGTGAAACTGTGGCTCGCCTTCAGTTCAAAACTTGTCCTCTGCTGCGTCGCAAAGGGCATGATATCGCTTCGTACCGTATGGTAGGCCGCTGCAAGGGCAAGGCGGGTCATGCCGCTCCCTGTGCTATAGGCAACCTCCAAGTCCCCCCCCGGCTTCGTGGTGTTGCCGGTCCATTGCTGGATCTGGACTTGCTCGTAGTCGCCTGCAATGTCAAATCTGCTCTGGTCGACACCGAGGCGCAAACGGGCCGACAGCAATCCGAACACTCTTTCAAGAGCCGCCCCCACAAAGAAGACATCCGCATCCCGTGCCACTGGCGAACTGCTGTCGCCCAGTTCTGTCGTGTTGTAGGCGACATCCCCCATCAGGATCAAGCCCGAACGGAACATGTACCTTGCCGAAACAGCGCAACCGATGGCTTCCTCGTCACCAACCGCGGAATAGGGCTTGTCATTGTATCGCTTGGCCATATGACTGCCGCGGACCGAAATTGCAGATCGCTTTGGGAGGATTTCGTAGGATGCCCCAAGACCGAAATCATTCACCCAGTAGTTGACAAACTCGTGTACGCTGCGGCCGCTCGTGGTATCTACAGGTTGATCCGAGTAATTGACCGTATCGGAGAGGTTGACCATCAACCGCTCCGACCACCTGTGCACAATCTCGAGGCCCAAGTCATGGTAGAGATAAGCGCTGTTCTGGCTGTCTTCCCGCGGATTACTTCTGAGACAGATCTGAGGCGAGTAGTGGAAGTCCAGGTCGAACTGGTCCCTGTACAGCTTGAGATCAGCCCTTGGAACCATGCGTGTGTCAAGGTTGGGCTCCCGGTTCGCGGAAACACCGTCCCTGTTGTCATTGAAGGAATTCATGACATCAAGCGAGATGACCCAAGGGCGCTCACCCTCCGCAAAAGCAGCAACTTGCGACAAAATGGCTACCAGACACATTCCTATGCACGCCAGCAATCGCCTGCCCATTAGACCGTCCTCCATGCCAAAACACCTAGTTAAGTGACTCTATTTGTGCACACTTCCCAAGTCAACAGGAAAAGCGTGACCCATACTACTTTGCAATGCGGTAGTACCCGTCAGGGTTGTAGATGTAGTATCGATCCACAGGCGTGAGCTTCTCCTGCTCTTTGCGAAGGACGACGATCTCCGGCGAGTCGGCGGCAGCGGCGGCCGGTGTTCCCTGCATCGGCACCTGTGTCCTGTCCTCCGCCGCAGCTGACATTGGCAGTAGAATCATGGCACAAAGACACCCGTATGCGACGCGACCGGCACTGAGCTTGGAGTTCATGGCCGAAACCCCCTTCTTGCTGCGTGTACATGTTCGTCTCTGCGCCGGCGCCCTAACGGCTCCGGCGCATCCCTGCAAAATATGCTCCCACGTTGCCTGACTGTCAAATCAGGACTCCGGGCGAATTGGACCACAATCAGGATTGCACGACCTCGGCATTTGGCGCTATGGTCTCGGGCAGACGCAGTTCATCGGCCCACTGCGCATTGCGTGCCGGTCCGGGAGCACTGACAAGGCCAGGCAGACACCCTCAGAACTTATGGGAACAGACAAGATCCTGCTTGATGTAAAGGGCCTGAAGACTTTCTTCAGGGCAACAGACTCACCTGTTCGCGCCGTCGACGGCGTGGACCTCGTCATTCATTACGACGAGACCGTGGCACTGGTCGGCGAAAGCGGGTGTGGCAAGAGCATTCTATCACAGTCTCTCGCAAGATTGGTTCCAAGCCCAGGCTTCCATCCGCAAGGCACTATCATGTTCAAGGGTCGGAACGTTCTGAAGATGAGTGAACGGGAATTGGTCGGATTGCGCGGCGGCGAGATATCTTACATCTTTCAGGAACCCGCAAGCTCGCTCAACCCGGTGTTCCGGGTAGGGTACCAGATTGCTGAAGCAGTCGGCTTGCACCACACAGGACCAAGGCTCACCACTTCGGACACTCGTGCCAAGGTAATAGAGTTGATGGAAATGGTTGGACTCCCGGACCCCGCGCACCGTATGAATGCATACCCGCATGAACTGAGCGGCGGCATGCAGCAACGCGTCATGATAGCCATGGCTCTGGCATGCTCACCAAGCCTGCTCGTCGCGGACGAACCCACGACAGCCCTGGATGTCACAATTCAGGCCCAGATTCTAGAATTGCTGGCAAACCTCCAGAAGCAGCTCCATATGGCAATCCTTCTCATCACCCATAATCTGGGGCTTGTGGCCGACATGGCTGATAGAGTGTATGTGATGTACTCGGGAAGGATTATCGAAACCGGAACCGCCGAGGACCTGCTCACCCGTCCAGCGCATCCCTACACAAAGGGCCTGATAGATGCTGTCCCCAGGCTTGGAGGCACAGGCCCCCTGAAGGGTATTCCCGGATCGGTGCCACACCCTGCTAAGCTCCCTCCGGGCTGCAAGTTCGCACCCCGCTGCCACATGCGGCAGCTTGCATGCGAGACATCTGAGCCTGATCTTGCTGGCATAGACGGAGCCCAACGCGTACGTTGCCTCTTTCCAATGAAGGATTGACCCGTGGCAGGCAAACTGAAGGAAACCATGCCCCTACTTGACGTACAAGACCTAACGGTTCATTTCAACGTCCGACACGGCCTTGCAGAACTGCCCTGCATTCGTGCGGTTGATGGCGTTTCTTTCAGCCTCGAACACGGCATGAGCCTCGGCCTCGTTGGAGAGAGCGGTTGCGGCAAGACCACGCTGGGCC
>JBAXKQ010000162.1:0-6227 GCA_037135275.1 bacterium | reverse complement strand
TGGCCTGCCTGCCGAAGGATCAGCGCTATGTGCAGTCCTTCGCGTGGCAGGTGCACGACAACTCGATTGACAGCGTGGGTGAGCCCAGCTATCCGGACCAGATGATCAGGCAGTGGCTAGGCAAGGACATCCGGAAGATGAGCATCGAGGAGTTCACTTACTGGGGTGGCCTTGTGCAGAGCGAAGGGCTGCGCGAGTACTGCGAGAACTTCAGGCGCCGGATGTTCGATTCCGCCTCGGCGATCTTCTGGATGTACAACGACTGCTGGCCGGCGACGAGGAGCTGGACGATCGTGGACTACTACCTGCGGCGTACGCCGGCCTTTGCCGCGGTGCGGCGCGCCCTGCAACCGCTGCATGTGGTGGTGGCCGAGGAGGGCGATGAGATCGTCGTGTTCGGCGTCAACGAGCGGGCGCGGGGGTGGAAGGGGACGCTGCGGTACGGCATCTTCAATCTCGCCGGCGGCCTGCCGCTGGACCGGACGCTGCCGGTGACCCTGCCGCCCAATGCCTCCACGCGGATCGCCTCGTTCAGGAAGAGCGTGTGGAAGAAACCGCTCGCCTCCGCCGCTGTCGCCATGCTTTGCGAAGGCGATGCGGTGGTGGCCCGGAACCGGCTGTTCCTGCCGTTGTTCAAGGAGTTGAAGTGGGCCAGGCCGCGGCTCAAGGTGCGGGTGAGTGCCGGCAAGGCGATCTTCACCAGCGACACGTTTGTGTGGGGCGTTTGCCTGGATCTCAACGGCCGGCAGCCCATGCCCGACAACTTCTTCGACGTCTACCCCGGCATCCCGCATGTGATTCCGTGGAAGAGCCGTAGTAAACCGCAGGTGCGGTTTGTGGGAAACTTGACATGACATCTCGTGAGTGTTTCATTCCGCATTGGATGGACACCGGGATGGATGAGGAAGCGGCGCCCTCGGCCTGGTATACCTTGTAGCCAGGGTACACCCGGCGAAGGCTACATCTTTTCAACCAGCAACTGCGTGCGCGGAAAACCATGCCAGTGAGCCAGTCAACCGCATGAAATCACGGTTTGTCAGAGACCCCAGGGGTGTCCATGAGGAGTCCGGGCTTGGACTTCCGGTATTGTCGGGGCGAGAAGCCGGTCCAGCGCCGGAAGACGCGGTTGAAGTGGGTCAGGTTCGTGAAGCCGCATTGAAAGCAGATTTCCGTGACGGATTGTGGTGTTCGCGCGAGAAGCGCCTTCGCCTCTTCAACCCGTCGCCGCTGAACATGCTCAACGAAGGTCTGGCCCGTGGCCTTCCGGAACACCGTGGAGAAATGACTGGGTGACAGGCCGGTCTTCCTCGCTACGTCTTCGACGCTGAGGTGGCCGCGGAAGTGGTCCTCGACATGGCGTCGCGCGAACACCACTTCGGCGCGCTCCAGGCGATCGGCCATGGCTTTCAACGTCAGTCCCATCCGGCCCAGGTACTCGGTGAAGAATGTCAGCATTTTGACGGCGGCGTCCACTTTCCTGGAGTCCAGGTGAGAAGTGCGGAAATAGGCTTTGCGCAACGCTTCCCGGGGCAGGGGAAGTCCTCCAAGATGCCGCATGATCTTGTCCAGGCCCCGAGCGGTGGGTGGCGTCGGCAACAACTGGCCGCAGGAGATCGTCGCCACATGCCGGCCATCGAGGAAAATGGGCGCCGCCACATCGATAAGGCCGGCGTGGCACGTATACCGGCATGCCTTGCGCTTGCTCGCTGCCTCCGCGAAGTACATGAGGTTGCAGTCCCGGCAACGGGCTGCTCCTTCCGGCGTCGAACCGATGATCCGGCATAGCGCGCTTCCGTCGGCGGCCGGAAACACCGTCTTGAATTGCCGTCCCTTGGCGTCGTAGATGCCTGAGGTGATGCCGGTAAGGTCCCGGAATAGCATGGAAAACTCGGCGAATTCCCGGGACTCGGCAAAACACTGGAAATCAGCCTTTTCGGGATAGTTGCGCATAAGTAGGGAAGTTAACCTGAATCCGGATGATTTCCAAGAAAATGTAAAAACAATCAAACAAGATGTTGAGAGCGCCGCAAGGGTTTATGATAGGGTTTGTCAAAAGAAGAAGGAGTGTGCGGTGATCCGTGCTGAGATCGCGGGTGGCCGTTACGGTTATGGACTGGATACTGCTTGTACTGATTGTGTTGGCCGCCACGGCCATTTGGCCGGTGGGACGCTGGGCGCTGAAGGACAATGGCGAGCCCGGGGTCGTGGGCTTCTGGGTGGCCTTGACCGCGGCCGTGGGCAGCGCGTTTGCCGTGGCGTTCAGCGGCGAGTGGCGCGGCGCGCCGGCGGGCGTATGGGTGGCGGCGGGGCTGATGAGCGTGGCCTATGCGGTTGGTTTCTGGATCTGCATCATGCGTGCGCTGCAGATTGGCCCGGCCGGGCCGACGGTCACGATTAACAACATGGCCATGGTTGCCGGGGTGCTCTACGGCCTAGCCATGCTGACCCCGGGGCGGGCGACAGTATGGACCTGGATCGGGCTGGCCGGAGTCTGCGCGGCGCTCGTCCTTCTCGGACTCGGCAAGCCGGCGGAGAATGGGGTCCACCGGAGCATCGGCGCGCGCTGGGCGCGGCTCGTGGCGATGGGCGGGGCGTTCTCCTGCCTGTCGTTCGTCATCCAGGCGCACGTCGGCACGCTTTACCCGGCCTACAAGTACGTGTTCAGCGTCGCGGCCTACGGCCTGGCGGCGCTGTTGCTTCTGCCTGCAATGCTGCGCCGGCCGGAGCGTTTCGGCCTGCGGCATCAGCGCCTGGGCGGTATCGTCCTCGGAGCGGTTAACGCCGCAACAATGCCGCTGACTTTACTGACGATCCAGCGCCTGGGCGCGGAGGTGGTCTTTCCGGTAGCCGTGGCCACGCCGATCCTGCTGATGCTGATCATCGGCCGCGTCTTCTACAAGGAACGGCTCTCCGCCGCCGCCTGGGCCGCCTGCATATTGGGGGCGCTGGCGGTGGCGGCGCTGGCAGACGGGAGCGGCTCGTCCCGGAGCGCATCAACACGAACTGACATGAGGATATCAACCATGAGCAAGAATATGCAGGACAACGACGGCGCGAAATACCGGGCGACGGTTCCGGACACCCTGGATTTGGCGGAGCACGGGCGGCTGGCGATCAACGCGCTGACCGGGCACCTCGAGCCGGAGAAGCACTACGCTGTCTATCAGGCGTTCACGTTCGACAAAGATCCTCAGTTGGGCGGGCTGACCTGGAACCTGCCGGCCAAGGATGCCCGGGTTCTGCCCATGCTGCGCGCCATGACCGGCAGCACGCAGGGCCTGGAGCGCGAAAGGGGCCTGATGGACGCGCTGCTGACGCAGATCGGGAAAGACGGACTCGCCTACAGTCCCCTTTCCGACGGGGGTGCCCCGCAGGGCACGGCATATCCGTACCCTAACGGCCTGCTGGCACTGGCCATGCTGAGCCGGCACGAGTGCGATGGCGATCCGGTCTGGCTGGACCGGTTCCGTCGGCTTACCACCACCCTGGCGAAAATCGCCATCCGGGTGGAAGACCGCGCCTACTGGCCGCCCGAGAGCAGCTATCGCCCGGACGGCTCGTGGGCCTGGACCACCCGCGGCGCAGCCAAGATTCCCTATCAGCCGCCCGAGGAGCCGTATCTCGAACAACAGGGCACTGAGGGCTGTGTGAAGTACGAGCAGGCGGCGCCCCTGCGCGCCCTGGTCGCGCGCTATCGGCTCGACGGCGACGCGGAGGCGCTGGATGTCGCCCGTCGGGTCGTGCGCTTCATGCTCAAGCCCGGCATGTGGGAAGACACGGGAGACGAGGGTTACGCCGGCAACGAGCACGGCGTGTTTGCCGGCCATTTCCACGGCAATGTCACTGCCCTGCACGCGTTACTGGACATGGCTGTGGCGACGGATGATGCCGGACTCAAGCAGTTTGTCCGCGAAGGCTACGAACACGCCAGGCGAACGGGCATCGCGCGGATGGGTTGGTTCCCCGGCTGGCTGCGCCCGACCGCCCACCACCGCGACGCGGGCCTGTTCCTCGCGAGCGAGACCTGCGGCGTGGCGGACATGCTGGTCCTCGCGGTCAAGCTGACCGATACCGGCCTGGGCGATTACTGGGACGATGTCGACGCCATTGTCCGCAACCATCTCGTCGCCCAGCAGATCACGGACTGGGACCAGATGCGCGCCCTGGGCGGCGGCACCCCGGAGAAGGATGCCCTGCTCGAACGGCTGCGCGGCGGCTTCAACCAGCAGATGGAAGGCGCCCTCGACAGCACGGGCCCGCACCTGTGGGGTTGCTGCACCGCCAATGGCGGCGTGGGCCTCTACTACGCCTGGCACGGCATCACGCGCTTTGACGCTTCGAGCAAGACGGCCACGGTGAACATGCTGCTCAACCGCGCTTCGCCGTGGATGGATGTCGAGAGCCACCAGCCCTACGAAGGCAAGGTGGTCCTCCGCAACAAGCAGGCCACGTCCGTACTGGTGCGCATCCCGTACTGGGTGGCGCAAGAGAAGGTGAAGTGTTTTGTGGACGACCAGGAGGTGCGCCCGGCATGGGCCGGCAACCGCCTGCGGTTCGACGGACTGAGGACCGAGGCCGGCAAGCGCCCGGGCAGCGTCATCCGCGTCGAGTTTCCGGTGCCAAACGCCACGGAGAAGCACACCGTGCAAGGCACGGAATACACCCTGACCTTCCGCGGCTCGACGCTGGTGGACATCCGTCCGCGCGATACCACGCCGGGCCGCTACCGCTACTATTTGCGCGATGGGATGAAGCGGGCCAGAGCGCCCATGAAGACCGTCGAACAGTTTGCCGCCGAGCGGATCATACCGCTGCAGTAGCCGCCCCGGCATACGTGGGGAATGAAACACGACAAGGAGAGTTGGATATGCGAAAGTCGGCCGGCGGGTTTCCATTTGTTAACTTGGAGAGAATGCCATGACAACAAGACCATATGACATTGCGGCGTACATTTGGCCGTCGTATCACTACGAACCGCGGGTGGAGCATTTCTGGCCGGAGAAGGACGGCGAGTGGTACACGGTGCGGCGCGGCACACCGCGCTTCCAGGGCCATGAGATGCCGCGCATTCCGTTGCTGGGCTTTCAGGACGAGGCCGATCCCAAGGTCATGCGCCAGCATGTCGAACTGGCCATGTCGCACGGAGTCAACGTCTTTATCGTGGACTGGTACTGGTACGAGAACGCCCCCTGCTTCGAGCGCCAGCTCAACGAGGGGTTGATTCCCGCGCTGAAGGGCACGGACTGCAAGTTCTACCTTATGTGGGCCAACCACGACGTGTGCGACCTGTGGAATATGCACATCGATACCCACTGGGACCAGGTCCAATGGCCGGGCCGGGTTTCGCGGGATGTGCTCGAACCCATGTTCGACCGCATCGTCGAGAAGTACCTCAAGCTCGGTTGCTACTACCGCATCGCGGACAAGCCGGTTTTCTCGATCTACGAGCATCCCACGCTCATGGCCGGGTTGGGCGGCCTGGAGGCCACGCGGGATGCCCTGGACCGGATGCGGCGGCGCTGCATGGCCCGCGGCCTGCCGGGGATCGACCTGCAGACAATCATCACCGGGTTGAGCGGTATGCAGCCAGACGGAACGCTCGCTCCCGGAAGCCTGGCGGCGAACGGTCGCGCGCTGGGGTTCGACAGCGCCACCTCCTACCAGTTCTGCCATGCCGCCGGGGGGAGCGGCGAGTACGTGGCCTGGGCCAACCAGGCGATCGGTACATGGCCTGACAGCGAGAAGGTGTTCGGCACCTACTATCCGCATGTCTCGATCGGGTGGGACAACACCCAGCGCAATCCGACCGCCGGCCTGGAGAGCGTGGTCGTCAACGCCACACCGGACGCCTTCGAGGCGTGCCTGTGGAAGGCCAAGGCATGGCTCGACGCGCGGCCGAACCAGGCGCCGCTGGTCACGATTAACAGTTGGAACGAGTGGACCGAAGGCAGCTACCTGCTGCCTGACGTGCGTTGGGGCTACGGCTACTTGCAGGCCGTGAAGAATGTGTTTGGGCGCCGATGAAGCCGCCAAGGTTTGTCGGAAAGCTTGTCTGGCGACAATGCACTCGAGCGGAGGACGTGCAAACAATAAAACCGGCCTGAAAGTAGTGTGTATCACTGATTCCGCCGCGATTGCCCGGGCGCGTGAACGGGGGAAAGTGGACTCAGGACCCAGGACGCAGGATCCGGCGTCGTGAGTCCTGAGTCCACGGCATCATGGAGTCA
>JBAXKQ010000161.1:0-6251 GCA_037135275.1 bacterium | reverse complement strand
CCGCAAGGTGCCAGAATCGGTTCGCCTGTACAAGCATGATGACCGCATCACAAGGTGCTCTCGAAGTGGCTCCTCGCACTTGCATGTCATTCCACCTCTGTTATACTCCGCGCTTCACTTTTCAAAACGGACCAATGGCCAAGACACCACATAACTACGACGAATCAAAGATCAAGACGCTCTCATCCCTTGAGCATATCCGCGTCCGCACGGGGATGTACATCGGCCGCACCGGCGACGGTTCCCAGTATGAGGACGGCATCTATATACTTCTGAAGGAAGTCGTGGACAACGCCGTCGACGAATTCATCATGGGGTATGGGAAGAAGATCGAGATCGCGATGCAGGACGGCACCGTCGAGGTGCGCGACTTCGGCCGCGGCATTCCCCTCGGCAAGATCGTCGACTGCGTCTCCACCATAAACACCGGCGCCAAGTACAACGACGATGTCTTCCAGTTCAGTGTCGGCCTCAACGGCGTCGGCACGAAGGCCGTCAACGCCCTCTCAAGCCAGTTCCTCGTGCGCAGCCACCGTGAAGGCCATTACGCCGAGGCCTGCTTCGAGCGTGGCAAACTGAAGGCCGAGAAGAAGGGGCGCGACGACTCCGCCCGCGACGGAACCTTCATCTCCTTCACGCCAGACCGGGACATCTTCGGCAAGAGCGCCTATGTCGAGGCCCACATCCTGCGCCGTCTGCGTTTCTATGCCTGGCTCAACGCCGGCCTGACCCTCATCTACAACGGCCAGTCAATCTCAGCCGAGAACGGCATCCTTGACCTGATTGCGGAGGAGACGGACGGCGAGCAACTCTACACGCCGCTCCACTTCAAGGACAAGATGCTGGAAATAGCCTTCGTCCACACCAACCGGTTCAGCGACGACTACTTCGCCTTCGTCAACGGCCAGTTCACAGCCGACGGCGGCACGCACCTGAGTGCTTTCCGCGAGGGCATCCTCAAGGCTGTAAACGAGTTCGCAAAAGGCAAGTTTGACGGCGAGGATGTCCGTGAGGGTCTTGTAGGATCAATCGCCATCCGGCTCAAGGATCCCCTCTTCGAGTCACAGACAAAGAACAAGCTCGGAAATGCCGAGATCCGGGCACCTCTCGTCCAGCAGGTGCGGGATGTGATCGTGGATCTGCTCCACCGGGAGCCGGCGGTGGCCGAACGCCTGGTGGCCAAGATCGAGGACACCGCCGCCCTGCGCAAGGAGCTGCAGACGGTCAAGAAGCTGGCCAGGGAACGCGCCAGGGCTGTATCCATCCGGGTTCCGCAGCTGAAGGACTGTAAACAGCATTTCGACCGGCGCAAGCAGAAGGGGCTCGAAACCAAGCTCTTCATCACCGAGGGCCAATCAGCTTCCGGCTCTATCACCAGTTGCCGGGATCCGAGCACCCAGGCCATCTTCACGCTCAAGGGCAAGCCACTCAACGTCTGCGAGATCAATCGTGACGCGATCTACAAGAACGACGAACTCTACAACCTGATGCGGAGCCTGAATATCGAGGAGACGGTTGACAATCTCCGCTACCGTCATGTCATCCTCGCCACCGATGCCGACGTGGACGGGCTGCATATCCGCAACCTCATGATCACTTTCTTCCTCCGCTTCTTCAAGCCCCTCGTCGCAGAGGGTCATCTGCAGATTCTTGAAACACCCCTGTTTCGCGTCCGCAACAAGAAGGAGACCGCGTACTGTTACTCCGAGGCCGAGCGCGACTCCGCAGTCAAGCGCCTTTCGAGCCCGGAGGTCACCCGGTTCAAAGGACTCGGCGAAATATCGCCTGGCGAATTCAAGGGCTTCATCGGGCCCGGGATGCGGTTGACCGCGGTCAATACTCTCGATGAACACGCCATCCCCGACCTGCTCACATTTTACATGGGCCGCAATACTCCCGAACGACGCCAGTACATCATGAGAAACCTCGTCGTGGATCCTGAATCATGAGCAAACAGACTCAACCTGAACTCTTCCAACCCGAGCCGGCAGACAGCCAGGGCCGCAGGCAGAAGGCGGTGTCCAAGCCAGCCAGGGCCGCATCCTCCGATGCCGCCGCCCCTGTCCAGGCCGGCCCCGCCCGAGAGGCCGGACGGACCGAACATGCGGTCAAGCCGCCCCCGGCAGCTCCAGCCGTGGCGGCCGTGGCGGCCAGTTCCGAACCGGCCTCCGCGCCCCCCTCTCCGGCTGCGGCCGAGCAGCCCTCAGGCCCCCCGGGACAGGCCACGCCCCTGCACAGCCAGCCCCCAGGCACAGGCAGCCCGCTGCGCAAGCTCATGGACAGCAATTTCCTCCAGTATGCGTCCTACGTCATATGCGACCGCGCCGTCCCGCACCTTGACGACGGTCTCAAGCCCGTCCAGCGCCGGATCCTCTGGGCGCTCCATGAAAAGGACGACGGCCGCTTCATCAAGGTCGCGAACATCGTCGGTCATGCCATGCAGTACCACCCCCACGGCGACGTCTCGATTGCCGATGCGCTGGTGAACATTGAGAACAAGCGCTACCTGATAGAGGGACAGGGCAACTTCGGCAACCAGATCACCGGCGACCAGGCAGCAGCCTCGCGATACATCGAATGCCGTCTCACCGAGCTGGCGCGCAAGGAGATGTTCCACGATGCGCTCACTCCACTGATCCCCAGCTATGACGGGCGGAACAAGGAACCGGTCGTCCTGCCCTGCAAGATTCCGCTCCTCCTCCTGCTCGGCGCCGAGGGCATTGCCGTAGGTCTATCCACGCGCATCCTGCCTCACAATTTTGTCGAGCTCCTCGAGGCCCAGATCGCGATCCTGCGCAGGAAGCCATTCAAGGTCCTCCCGGACTTCCCACAGGGCGGACTCATGGATGCGCGAGAATACAACGGCGGAAACGGACGGGTACGGGTACGCGCCAGGATCCGGGAGAAGGACAAGCATCCCGGCATTCTCCTTATTACCGAGGTTCCCTTCGGCACCACCACCGAATCGCTAATCGCATCCATTGAAGAGTCAGCCAGGGCCGGCAAGGTTCCCGTTCGCGCCATCAACGATTTCACGGCAGCCCAGGCAGAGATCGAGTTATCCCTCTCCGCCGGCGCCAAGCCCGACCAGGCAATACAGGCCCTCTACGCCTTCACAGCATGTGAACAGTCGCTGACCAGCCGCGTTATTGTCATTCGTGGCAACCAGCCCGCGGAGATGGATATTCCGTCTGTGCTCAAGGCGAACACCGAGCGCCTTGTCAACCTTCTGGACGCCCAGCTGAAGCACCGCAAGCACGAGCTGAGCGAGGAGATCCACGCCAAGACCCTCGTCCAGCTCTTCGTGGAGAACCGCATCTACAAGCGAATCGAATCATGCACCACCTACCCCGCAATTCAGAAGGCGGTGATGACCGGGCTCGAACCGTTCCGCCCCCAACTCCGCAGGGATGTCACGCTGGATGACATTGAAACGCTGCTGGGCGTGCGCATCCGGCGTATCTCGCTGTTCGACATAAACAAGAACAGGAAGGAGATTGACGGCCTCCTGCTGGAACTGGCGCAGGTTGAGAAGAACCTTGGCGCCATCGTGCCCTATGCGATCCGTTACATTCAGGACCTGATCAAGACCTACGGGCCCCAGTATCCGCGCCGCACTGAGGCATGCGCCTTCGGGGAGGTCGAGGTGCGCGCCCTGACGGCCCGCGAGCTCGCTATAAGGATCGACCGCGAGAAAGGATATCTCGGCACCGCTGTCGAGGGTGAAACCCTGCTCGAATGCTCCTCGCTCGACAAGCTGATCGCGGTCTGGGCCAATGCCCACTACAAGGTGTTCCCGCCGCCGGAGAAGCTGTTCACCGACACAACCATGGTCTACGCCGCCAAACATGATCGAGACAGGGTTATGACGATGATCTACAGCCTGGACCACATAACCTACCTCAAGCGCTTCACCTTCGGCGGAGCGATCCAGAACAAGGACTACCTGTGTGCACCGGAAGGGTCGGAAGTGCTGTTCTTCTCCGACGCGGAGATACCGGAGATATACGTGCGCTACAAGCCCGCCAAGAACCAGAAGATCAGCCAGCAGGTCTTCACACTCGACGATGTGCTCGTCAAGGGAGTCCAATCCCGCGGCCACTCGATCACGACCAAGCAGATGGACAAGATCACGTCCGGTCCGGGCCTTCCCAGGTGGTGGGGCTAGCGACGTTTCAAGACAGCCTCAGCACGAAGCAATCCCACGACCCGTGGTCGTTCCCAATCCTTCAGCGGCACTTCCGGCACTCGATCCGTTCGACCGCTATCGCGCCGCTGACTACCTCAAGGAATGGCTTGCCCCTGCGAATCCCCACCGTGCCGTAGCCCGTAGCTGTGCAAAGGACGCGGGCTGTCCTGGCGACATCACATCCGAAGACATCCCGACTGACCACGGCAATACCCCTGTGACCGTCCGTAAGGGATGAAAAATTGTGGAACGGGTATTCCTTGCCGTCGCAATGCCTCTCAACCACACCACCCGGACAGCCGTCCAACCGCTACACCTCAGTTACCAGGACGCCCCGCTCCTCACACCGGCTCCGGGAACTTTGCCGCCCTGCCCGAGTAGTCGCAGCCCTCCGGGATCTCGAAGGAGGCAAAGATTCCCCAGCCGCGGCCGCCTGCGCGATCGAGGGCGACCACGATCTCGTGTTCGCCGGCCGCAAGGGCAAGGCGCGCCTGCGTGCGTGTGTGCGGGGCAGGATTGATCGTACCGACGGTGCATCCGACCTGGCGGCCGTCGACGAACACCCGCGCTCCGCCGTCGTGCCCGATGTGCAGGATCCAGTCACCGGCCTGCGACACGCGCACCTTGCGAGCCAGGTAGACGATGCCGTCCGGGCCGCGCATGTGGTGGATCTGCGCAAAGTGGTCCACGTGGGGCGGCAGCATCCCCCAGCCCAATTCCTCCGACATGGCACGGTACGGCGCCTCAGCCACGTTCATCACCGGCTGCAGGGCTGATACCTTCCATCCCGCGCTCATGAAATCCGAGTGCCGGTCGCTGATGCGCCGCTTGTAATGAGCCTCGCAGTAGGTCTCCCACTCCCGGCGGACATTCTTCAGCACCTCTGCGTCCAGCTTCATCGCGTGGCCGGGCCAGCGCAGGGACTCTGGAATTACCCACTGGTTGTCGATCTTCTGCACAGGCCCGCGCTTTTCCACCGGGGGTGGATCTATCACTGGTGCAGGCTGCTCGGCGTACCAGTAGGCCACGCTCGCCATCTCGTTGCCGAGGTGGTTGGCATGTCCGTGCTCGATTGTGACCTTGATCTCGCGGGTGAACCTCACCGGGTTCTCGAGATGATGCACATAGCTTGTCTGGTAGCCGGCGGTGTCGGTCTCGAAGATCGACGAGCCGTTGCGCAGGAATCCGCAGGGCTGCATGCACCAGGCCTGGTTGAGGTAGTCCTCGCTGCCGGTGCCGTGCAGGTCCGGCGGCCACTTGTAGCCGTCGACCCAGATCATGTCGTCGCCCTCGCCCCACCAGCTTCCCTGGATATTGGTGACGGAGAGGTTACAGCCGATATAGTGGCCACGGCCCTTCGTCTCCAGGATGACGTAGTTGTTGTCCCACGCCTCGCGCCCCAGGTTAGGGATATTCACCGGCGGCTGGTTGACGATGATGTCAGGGCCCCAGCCCTGGAACGGGCAGGCGCGGCGGAACTCGGCGTGGAAGTAACCGAGCCCCGACAGCTCACGCTCGTCCATCTCCTCATAGTCGATGTAGAAGTACTGGCCGTGGTGGTTGGTGCCATCGTTCAACAGTTCGATCACAGCCCGCTTGCGGAACGGCATCGGCGCGTAGCTGTTGAGAGCGCAGCCTTCGTTGAACTTGTTATTGCTGTTGGTCGAGGCGCTGAACAGCAGCGACTGGTAGGTGTTGACGATGTTGTGCCCGAGCCCGAAGAAGTCACCAAGCGGACAGTACACGCTCGGCGTCGGCGCATCATCCCACGTGATCTTCAGCATGCAGTCACGGTAGTTGCCGCCCTGGGTCATCCAGATGTGGGTGATGACGCCAGGCCCCTTGATGTCGGCCAGTACGCGGCCGGTGCCGCCTGGAATGGGCCATGAGTCACCGTTGCGTCCGGAGACATCCCAGGACGACACCCTCTTTGTAACACCCTTGCCAAAACGCGCGAGATTCAACAGGTTCATGGTTATCGCTTCCTTCTTGTTTCGTTTGTCACTTATGTTGCGAAAGGCTCGGATCAGTCGGCAGGTCGCGGCTCCAGATCTCCTTGAAG